>NZ_JBQQBX010000025.1:0-144501 GCF_052245475.1 Streptomyces sp. 7N604
GACCATCACGGCCCGGAGACGGGGTATCAACATATCTGGCGTTGACTTTTGGCACGCTGTTGAGTTCTCAAGGAACGGACGCTTCCTTCAAAACCGTTTCACCGGTTTCTCCGGGCGCTTCCCTTCGGTGTTTCCAACCGTACCAGATCCGTTTTCCGTTCCGTTCCCGGTTCGGATTCGAATTCCGGTCCCCGTTGGAGGGGGCTGCGCCTTCCGGCGCAGCCACCACGTTAGCGGATTCCCTCCGGTGCTCATAATCGAGCATTCGGCTCGGATTTCGGCATGCCGAAATCGTCCCCGAGGGGAGATCGTGCGTCAGTGGTTTGCCGCCGGTGCGGCGCGAGTAGTTGTCTGCGGGATCGTGGTGACTCCGTGACAACCCGAAGGACTGTACACGACTCTCCGCGGCGCTTCAAACGCATAGCCGGGGGCGCGTTGGAGCGAAAAGTCGGGTGCGTGACGAAGCATGCGCCGACCCAGGACTACGTGGACGGGGTGTTGAGGGCCGGGGCGGAGCGGGCGCGGGCGCTTGCGCGTCCTCGGGTGGACGCGGCCTACCGGGCGATCGGGCTGCTGCCCGCGGTGTGAGCTGTCGGCCCTGTCGCGGGCTCGGCGGCCTCGGCGTCCGCCGCAGTCGTTGCCGTCGTTGCCGTCGTTGCGACCGTCGCGGTCGTCGCGGTCGTTGCGGACGGCCTTGCGGAGAAAGCCGCGCGGTAGTCGCGCGGGCTCGTGCCGAGGCGGGTGGCGAAGTGCTGTCGCATCGTGACCTCGCTGCCGAAGCCCGCGCGGCGCGCGACCTCGGGCATCGGCAGATCGGTGCGTTCGAGGAGCTTCTGCGCCGCGGCCAGCCGCTGTACGAGGAGCCAGCGGAGCGGTGTGGTGCCGGTGGTGGACGCGAAGTGGCGGGCGAAGGAGCGCGGGGACATGCCCGCCCAGCCGGCGAGCAGAGCGACGGTCAGCGGCTCGTCGAGGTGGCGCAGGGCCCGCTCGCGTACGGCTGCCAGGGCGTCCGCGTCGCGATTCGCGGGCGGCGTCGGACGTTCGATGAACTGGGCCTGGCCACCCGTGCGGAAGGGGGCGGTGACCATGGACCGGGCGATGGTCGCCGCGACCTCAGCGCCATGGGCCATACGGACCAGGTGGAGGCAGAGGTCGATGCCAGCGGCGACTCCCGCGGAGGTCCAGATGCCGCCGTCTTCGGCGAAGAGGGCGTCCGGTTCGACGATGACGGCGGGGTGGCGTTCGCGGAGGAGGCCGGTGAGGTTCCAGTGGGTGATGGCGCGGCGGCCGTCGAGCAGGCCCGCCTCGGCGAGGGTGAAGGCGCCGCCGCACAGGGCGGCGACCGGAACGCCCGCGCCGTGGGCGCGGCGGAGCGCGGCCAGCACCGGTTCGGGGGTGCGGGCGGTGTGGTCCTCCAGGCCGGGGACGACGACGAGGTCCGCCGTACGGACCCAGCCCAGGCCGCGGTCGGGGCTGAGGGTGAGCCCGCCTGGCATGGCGACGGGTGCGCGGCCCTCCCCGCAGCGGCGCAGCTCGAAGGGCGGGACACCGCGGTCGGTGCGGTCGACGCCCCAGATCTCGGTGATCACGGCCACGTCGAACGCGCGGATGCCCGGGAAGGCGAGGAGGGCGATGCGCTGCATGGCTGCCATGGTGGCAGGGTGCCAGGGTTCGGCGGGGTTTGGCAGCTATCCATCGGTCCGGTGCTGTTCTGCCACTGGGCGGGAGTGGGCGAGCTCGGCAGGATCCTCGGCATGGAGAACAGCGAGACGGGGCACAGCAGAGTGCTCGACGTGACGGCGGCGCTGATCGTCGTGGATGTGCAGAAGGGCTTCGGCGACGCGGAGTTCTGGGGGGTGCGGAACAATCCGGCCGCCGAGGCGAACGTCGCCTCGCTGCTCGCGGCCTGGCAGGACAGCGGACGGCCGGTGGTGTTCGTACGGCATGACTCGGCGCAGCCGGACTCGCCGCTGTGGCCGGGGCAGCCGGGGAACGACTTCCAGGAGTTCGTGGCGGAGCGGCGGGGGAAGGGGAGCGGGCCGGAGCTGCTGGTGACGAAGTCGGTGAACTCGGCCTTCTACGGGGAGCCGGACCTCGACGCCTGGCTGAGGGGAACGGGCAGCCGCCAGATCGTCGTTGCGGGCATCCAGACGAATATGTGCGCGGAGACGACGGCGCGGATGGGCGGAAACCTGGGGTACGAGGTGCTGTTCGCGCTGGACGCGACGTACACCTTCGGCTTGGGCGGGCCGTACGGCTGGCGGCTGAGCGCGGATGAGCTGGCGCGGGCGACGGCGGTGTCGCTGCACGGTGGGGGCTTCGCGGAGGTGGTGGCGACGGAGGAGCTGGTGCGTGCGGCTCGGCCAACCAGGGGTGGGGGCGCGCCGCCGGCGGGGGGTGAGCGGCGGGGGTGAACGGGGGGCTTTGAACGGGGGCGGGTGAGGCTTACGGGGGCGGGGCGCGCGCCTACGGGGGCGGGCGCGCGCCCGGGTGCGTCAGCCCTTGCCGGTGGCCAGTTCGCGGCTGCGGTCGCGGGCCGCTTCGAGGGCGGCGAGGAGTGCGGCTCGTACGCCGTGGCGCTCGAGCTCACGGATGGCGTTGATCGTCGTACCCGCGGGGGAGGTCACGGCCTCGCGGAGCTTCACCGGGTGCTCGCCGCTGTCGCGGAGCATGACGGCGGCGCCGATGGCGGCCTGGACGATCAGGTCGTGGGCCTTGTCGCGGGGCAGGCCGAGGAGGATGCCGGCGTCGGTCATGGCCTCGACGAGGAAGTAGAAGTAGGCCGGGCCGGAGCCGGAGAGGGCGGTGGCCGCGTCCTGCTGGGCCTCCGGGACGCGCAGCGTCTTGCCGACGCCGCCGAAGATCTCCTCGGTGTGGGCGAGGTGCTCGGCGGTGGCGTGGCTGCCCGCGGAGATGACGGACATGGCCTCGTCGACGAGGGCGGGGGTGTTGGTCATGACGCGGACGACCGGGGTGCCGGCGGCGAGCCGCTGCTCGAAGTAGGCGGTGGGGATGCCGGCGGCGCCGCTGATGACCAGGCGGTCGGAGGGGACGTGGGGGGCGAGCTCGTCGAGCAGTGCGCCCATGTCCTGGGGCTTGACGGTGAGGATGAGGGTGTCGGCGATCTTGGCTGCTTCGGGGTTCGGGACGGCCTCGACGCCGTAGCGGGCGCGGAGCTCTTCGGCGCGTTCGGTGCGGCGGGCGGTGACGAGGAGGTCGGACGGGGACCAGCCGCCGCGGATCATGCCACTGAGCAGGGCTTCGCCGATCTTGCCGGTGCCGAGAACGGCGACCTTTTGCGTCATGGTGTCGCTCACCTCATCGGGGGTGCGGGGAGTGCGCGTGAGCGCACGTGGTGCGGGGGTGTGCGCGTGAGCGCGCGTCGTGCGGGGTCCATCCTGGCACCCGCGCGACCGCTGTGCCGGTGCCCCGCCTCCGGTGGGGCCGCGACCGCTGCGCCGGTGCCCCGCCTCCGGCGGGGCTTCTTCCCACCCACCCGCCCTTCAAAGGGGCTCCGCCCCTTGATCCCGGGCCCGGCTGGGCACGGCCTTGCCCTTCCGGGCACCCGGGTACCGCGGGCACCACGGGCACCGCCAGCATCCCCCTACGAGCACCGCCAGCACCGCGCCTTCGGCGCGGTCTTCCCACCCGCCCGCCCTTGAAAGGGCGGGGGAAGACCTGGAGCGAAGCGCCGCGCGGGGCTCGCGGTGCGGAGGTGACGCGCGCCTGGGGCACCGCGCTGACGCGTCGTGGCGTTGGGGCGTGGGGGCAGTGCCGCATCCGTGCGGCAGCGCGGTGGCGTGTGGCGGTGTTAGGGCGTGCGGCGACGGAGGGTGGCGGCGCCCAGGGTGAGGACCAGGAGGGCGCTCGCGGCGACGATGATGGCGTCGCGGATGAAGTCGTCGGAGACCGAGGTGTGCTGCAGCACCTCGTTCATGCCGTCGACCGCGTACGACATGGGCAGCACGTTCGAGATCGCCTCCAGCACCGGCTGCATCGTGTCGCGCGGCGCGAAGAGCCCGCACAGCAGGATCTGCGGGAAGATCACCGCCGGCATGAACTGCACCGCCTGGAACTCGGATGCCGCGAAGGCCGAGACGAAGAGCCCGAGTGCCGTGCCGAGCAGCGCGTCCAGTAGCGCGACGAGGAGCAGGAGCCACGGGGAGCCCGCGAAGTCGAGGTCCAGTGCCCAGAGCGCGAGGCCGGTGGCGAGGGCGGCCTGGGCGATGGCCAGCACGCCGAAGGCCAGGGCGTACCCGAGGATCAGGTCGGGCTTGCCCAGCGGCATCGAGAGCAGCCGTTCCAGCGTGCCGGAGGTGCGCTCGCGCAGCGTGGCGATCGAGGTGACCAGGAACATCGTCACCATCGGGAAGATGCCGAGCAGCGAGGCGCCAATGCTGTCGAAGGAGCTCGGGCTGGCGTCGAAGACGAAGTACAGCAGGACGAGCAGCAGGCACGGCACGAGCAGAAGCAGCGCGATCGTGCGTCGGTCGTGGCTGAGCTGGCGCAGCACGCGGCGGGCCGTGGCCAGAGTCCGGGTGGCGTTCATCGGGCCGCTCCCTCCTGCTTCGTAGCAGCTTTCTGATGCGCTGCGTCCCCCTGCTTCGCGGCGTCGACGAGGTGCAGGAAGGCGCCCTCGACGGTGTCGCTGGCCGTACGCTCGCGCAGCACCTCCGGTGTGTCGTCGGCGAGGATCCGGCCTGCCCGCATGAGCAGCAGCCGCTGGCAGCGCTCGGCCTCGTCCATGACGTGCGAGGAGACGAGGAGCGTGGTGCCGCGCTCTCCTGCGAGGCGGTGGAAGAGGTTCCACAGGTCACGGCGGAGTACGGGGTCGAGCCCGACCGTCGGCTCGTCGAGTACGAGCAGCTCCGGGGCGCCGAGCAGGGCCACCGCGAGGGAGACGCGGGAGCGCTGGCCCCCGGACAAGTTCCCGGCGAGGGCGTCGGCGTGGTCGGTGAGGTCGACCTCCCCGAGGGCGCGGTCGACCTGGGCGAGCCGGTCCGTGCGGCTGAGCCGGGGGTCGAGGATCGCGGCGTAGTAGTCGAGGTTCTGGCGGGCCGTCAGGTCGTCGTAGACGGACGGGTCCTGGGTGACGTAGCCGACGAGGGAGCGCAACGGGGGTGAACCGGCCGGGCGGCCGAGGACGTCGAGCGTGCCGGTGACCTTGGCCTGGGTTCCGACGAGTGCGCGCATGAGCGTCGACTTGCCGCAGCCGCTCGGCCCGAGGAGCCCGATGACCTGGCCATACGGGATGTCGAAGTCGAGGTTGTCGAGGACGGTGCGGCCACCGCGTACGACGCTGAGGCCGCGGGCCCGGACGGCGGACTCGGCACGTCCGGGGTCCCCCCGGAAGGCACGCCCGGCGGCACCCGTACCGGCGCGTCCGGCGACGCGCCCAGCGGATTTATTCATCATGCGTTGAATAATGCGCCCGCCGGGCCGGGCGAGTCAAGGGCGTTGCCCGGCGCGGAATGGCGGCACCCGGGAGTCCGTAGGCCCCGGACGTCCGTAGGCCCGGACGTCCGTAGGCCCGGACGTCCGTAAGCCGTAGGCCCCGGACGTCCGGAGGCCCGTAGGGTCTGCGCTGTGGCTCCTCCGCTCCCCCGCCCCCGTGCGCGCCCACGCCCCCGCGCCCGCGGCCTGCTGCCCGCCGCTCTCGCCGCCGTGCTGCTGTCGGCCCCAGGCGTGGCGTCGTGCACGGCCGGCGAAGAGGGTGGTGACGGCGGCAGGGCGGGGGCGCATGGGGCCGGGGATCCGCTGTTCCCACGGCTCGGGAACGGCGGGTACGACGTGGACCACTACGCGCTGCGGCTCGACTACGACGTGCACAGCCGCCGTCTCGACGCCACCGCCGTCGTCACCGCCCGAGCCACCCACGCGCTGCGCAGCTTCAGCCTCGACCTCGCAGGCCTGGCCGTCAGGAGCGTGTCCGTCGACGGGCGGAAGGCGGAGGCGCGGCGCGAAGGGAACGAGCTGATCCTCCGGCCGGACCGCACCGTCGGGAAGGGCGCCACGTTCCGTACGACCGTCGCGTACGGCGGCCGCCCCCGCACCCTCACCGACCCCGACGGCTCGACCGAGGGCTGGGTGCCGACGGACGACGGGGCGTACGTGGTCGGTGAGCCCGCAGGGGCCATGACCTGGTTCCCGGGCAACAACCACCCCGGCGACAAGGCCGCCTACGACGTCGAGATCACCGTCCCGCGGGGCTGGACCGCCCTCTCGAACGGCGAGCTGCGCGACGAGCGGACGCAGGACGGCCGCACCACCTTCAGCTGGCACAGCGCCGAGCCGCTGGCGAGTTATCTCGCCACCGCCACCATCGGGAAGTTCGAGGTGAGCCGGTCGGAGACGGCGAGCGGGCTGCCGCTGCTGGTCGCCGTGGACCCGCGCGAGACCGGGAAGAGCCGGAAGCCGCTGGCCGGGATCGGGGAGATCCTGGAGTGGGAAGCGGGTCTCTTCGGGCCGTACCCCTTCTCCTCCTCGGGCTCGATCGTCGACCACCGGCCGAAGGACGTCGACTACGCGCTGGAGGTCCAGACGAAGCCGTTGTTCCCGGGCGCGCCGGACCACTCGACGGTGCTGCACGAGCTGGCGCACCAGTGGTTCGGCAACTCCGTGACGCCGAGGACCTGGCGGGACATGTGGCTCAACGAGGGCTTCGCGTCGTACGCGGAGTGGCTGTGGGAGGAGCAGCACGGCGGGGACTCGGCGCAGACGACCTTCGACGACCTCTACGCGACGGACGAGGACGAGGAGTTGTGGGCCTTCCCGCCGGGCGACCCGGGCCGCGCCGAGAACCTCTCGGGCGACCCGGTCTACGACCGCGGCGCGATGGCGCTGCACCAGCTGCGGCGCGCGGTCGGGGACCGGGCCTTCTTCCGGATCCTCAAGGGGTGGCCCGCCGAGTACCGGCACCGCAATGCCGATACGGGCGACTTCATCGCCTACTGCGAGGAGCGGACGGGGCACGACCTGGACGAGCTGTTCGACACCTGGCTCTACAAGGACGGGCGGCCCAGCCGAGCGCCGCTCAATTAGCGCTCTCCTGCACGGCTTCGGGAGTCAGTCCGCGGCTTCGGGAGCCAGGCCAGGACACATCAGGGCAGGCCAGATCAGGCCCCGCCGCGTCAGGTCAGCCGATGCCGGGGACCAGGCGGAGGGCCGACGGGTGGCGGGCCGCCAGGTGGAGGAGGCGGATCGTCGAGCGGACCACCTGTTCCTTGACCCGGGCCGCCGGGCGGCCGGTGAGGGCCCGTTCGCGCGGCGAGTCGTCCGGCCGTACGAGCTGGATCAGCCCGTCTCTCCGGCCGAGGCTCACGCCCTGCGACACGAATCCGAAGCGCAGCGGCCGCGGCTCCTCGCCGCGCGCCTCCGCCGTGATCGCGGCGGCCGCGTGCGCGCCCGTGGGCATCGCGGTCGCACAGGCCATGCGCAGCGGACCGGCGGCGGGCGAGAAGGACGCGGCGGCGTCCCCGGCCGCGTAGACCTCGGGGTGCGAGACCGAGCGCAGCGCCGCGTCGACCAGCACCCGCCCGCTCCCGTCGACGGCCAGCCCGGCGCGGGCCGCCAGGTCGGTCGCGGCGGTCATGGAGGCGGCCCAGAGCACGGCGTCGGCGTCCACCTCGTCGGCGGAGCCGACCCGGTGACCCTCCTCGATCCGGACCCCGCGCGCGTGGAGGGCCCCGACGACATGGCCGCGGCCCTTCTCCGAGAGCCCGGCGCCCAGTTGGCCGGACGTCAGCAGCCGCACCTCCCAGTCCGCGCAGGACTCGGCGAGTTCGGCGGCCAGCTCGATGCCGGTCAGGCCGCCGCCGACGATCGTGAGCGAGCCGGGCCCGTCGAGCAGCCGCTTGCGCAGCGCCTCCGCGGACTCTGTGGTGTAGGCGCGGCTGCCGGTGCCGAGGACCCCGCCGCGGATGTCGGTGCGGCTGCCCAGCGCGTAGACGAGCCGGTCGTACGGAACGCTGCGGCCGTCGTCCGTACGGACGGAGCGGGCGGCGGTGTCGATGTCCGTGGCGCGCGCGGTGATGTGGGTGACACCGGTGCCGTCGAGAAATCCGGCGAGCGGGAGGGTCACATCGGGTCGCCCCGCGGCGAGTTCGTGCAGCCGTACGCGCTCGGTGAAGCGGTCGCTCGGGTCGATGAGCGTGACGTCGTGGTGGGCGGCCAGCCGGAGTGCGGCCATCAGGCCCGCGTAACCGGCGCCGAGGACCACGACCTGCTGCTGATGACGGGTGTGCCGGGTGTGCCTGCGCCTCGCCATGTCTCCTCCTCGGATGAGCGGTTGTCACCACGGGGACGACGCGGCGGCTCAGGGTGTGACGATGACCTCGGTCACAGCGACCTCGGCCCACAGCGACCTCCGTCACAGCGCGTCCAGGTCGAGGTGGCGGAGCTTGTCCGGGTTGAGGACCGCGTCGATCCCGGCGATCAGCCCGTTCTCGGCGACGGTGAAGGCGAAGACCGCCGCCTGCTCGCCCACCGGGTCGACGAAGACGAGTCCCGGCGCGCCGTTGACGTCCCGTACGAGCACGGCCATCCGGGCCGGGTCGAAGCCGCGCGCCAGGCGCTGTACGAAGCGGGCCACCTTCTCGTCGCCGACCACCGGCACGCGGGCCGCGGTGACCTTGCCACCGCCGTCGGAGCGCCAGACGACCCCGGGGTCGAGGATCTTCAACAGCCCGTCGAACTCCCCGCCCGCCACGGCCGCGAGGAACGCCTCGACCGCCCTCCGGTGCTCAGTGCGGTCCACCGCCCGGCGCGGGACCCCGGCCCGTACGTGCTTGCGGGCGCGCGAGGCCAGCTGCCGTACGGACTCGGGGGTGCGGCCGACGACTTCGGCGATCTCGGGGAACGGCACGGCGAAGACGTCGTGCAGGACGAAGGCCGTGCGCTCGGCGGGGGTGAGCCGCTCCAGGACCGTGAGCAGGGCCATGCTGACGGACTCGTCGAGCGTCACCCGGTCCTGCGGGTCGAGCGCGAGCGCCTCGGCGTCGTCGGCGGAGGCGGCAACGACGGGCTCGGGGAGCCAGGGCCCGACGTAGGTCTCGCGCCGGGAGCGGGCCGAGCCGAGCTGGTCGTAGCAGATGCGGCTGACGACGGTGGTGAGGTACGCGCGGGGGTCGGCGGCCTCGCCGTCGGGCAGCGCCTGCCAGCGCAGCCAGGCTTCCTGGACGGCGTCGTCTGCGTCGGCGACGGACCCGGTGATCCGGTAGGCGACGCCCCACAGGCGGCCTCGGTGCTCCTCGAACGCGCTCAGCTCCGCCATGGGCGCCGCCTGCCTCTCCTCGTATGTCCTCGTGGGGCCTGTCAGGGCCTATCAGGCCTACGAGAAGGACGAAGCAGCCGGGCGGAGTGTGACAGTGACGTCGACCGCGTACGCCTCCTCGACGATGCCGTCGGGGAAGAGGCGGAGCAGCTCCGCCCGCTCGTCCTGGAGGACGGGGCCGGCGTTCTCGGGGCCGATGACGATGAGGTGCGAGCGGCTGCCGAGCATCGCGAGGTGGGTGTCGAGGGAGACCTTGCGCGTCCAGTGCAGGCGGGTGCGGACCGGGCGGATGCCGGGGCCGAGGCCGAGACCTTCGATGATCGCGTCGGCGTGCGGGGCCACGTCCTTCGCGTGGTAGCCGGGCAGCCGGCGGGCGAGCCGGGCCTCCTGCTCGGCGGCCCACGGCACGTCCGGGTCGGGCACGTTCCACCACACGACGAGGGCCCCGCCGGGGCGGAGCACGCGCAGCGCCTCGGGCACGGAGCGGGCGGGGTCGGTCCAGTGCCAGGACTGGGCGTACGTGACGAGATCGGCGCTCTCGTCCGTGAGCGGCAGGTCGTTGCCGTCCCCGCGGATGAGCGGGACCTCGGGCAGGGCGGCGTGCAGCTGCGCGGCCATGGCGGCTCCGGGCTCGACGGCGGTCACACGGGCGCCGCGCCCACGCAGCAGCCGGGTGGCGATCCCGGTGCCCGCCCCGACGTCGACCACGTCGGCCCCGGCGAGGGGCCGCCCGGCCAACAGCTCGACGGTGTCGAAGAGACGCGGTGGGTAACCGGGGCGGGCGGCGGCGTACTGGACGGCGACGGCGTCGAAGGAGAGCGCGTGGAGGGGGTGGGTGTTCTGCGGACTCCCGGGCAGACTGCGGGCTGGTGGCTCCGGCGGGGAGGTCATGCGGACATCCTGCCGGGGCGGCGAGCCCGGTCAAGACCGCGTCCGGTGCGGTGCGTTGCCGACCGGCGCGCGGTCCGGACCGGCGCGTCGTGCGCCCGCGGTCCCCCGCCCGCCGTCCCCGCCCGCGCGGCCGCGCCCGCCGTCCCCGCCCGCGCGGCCGCGCCTGGCCGTCAGCGCAGCAGTGACCTGGCCGTTGGGGTGAGACGCAGCAGCTCGGGAGTGCGGCTGAACCACTTACGAGCGGGTCGGCGTACGGGTCGGCGTGCGAGCGGTCAGCGGCGCTTGCGCCTCTTCGTCGAAGGGCTGCTCGAAGGGCTGTTGGTGGCCGCCGCACGGGCGGCCGGGTTGCCTGCGCGCGTGGCGCGGCGGCGCTCGTAGAGGGTGCGCTCGCGCTCGTACTCGGCGCGGTGGAGCTTCTCGCCCGGGGCCTCGACCAGGCTGCGCAGGAACCAGGCGAGCAGCACGCCGATGAAGCCGACCATCCGGAGGCTCTGCATCGACCGCTCAACGGAGGCGTCCCCCGGTTCCGCCCGCCGCGTGAAGCCCTCCCACGTGCGGCGGAAGGCGAGCGCGCTGCACGCCGCGAACATCACGATCACCAGCACGCTGACGAAGCCGCTGACGGCGGCGATGGCCAGACCCTGGTAGCCGAAGCGCAGCAGAAACGCCCCCGCCGCGGCCGCGAGCAGCGAGCCCGCGGCGACTCCGGCGCGCCGCAGCCCGTAGTTCCCGTCGTGGTTCACCCATGTCGTGCCGAAGAACCGGAGCGGTTCCGGCCGGGGTCCTGCGGGCTGCTGCGCGTCACTCATGCCGACGATTATCGCCCGGACGCTGGGAAAGCCTCCGGGCCGGGGCACAGGCAGCGCCCCCCGCCCCGGGACGTAGGCAAATCAGGAGCAGCGCGGGGCGACGTAACCGTCGCTGCCCGTTTTCACGTAGGCGTCCGATACGTACTCCCCGCGGCCGATCTTGTCCCAGATCCGCGTCGTGCCGTACGGGCCGCTGACCGTCTCGCCAGGGCGCTGGCAGTGGATCGGCACGCGCGCGCCGTACGGCAGCACCCTCACCAGGCGGCTGCTGGTGCTGGGTCCGCTGCGGACGTTCAGGCGGTAGCCGGGCGCGACCGGGTACGTGACCTGGTCGGGCGCGGCGGTCACCTCGACGGCCGTCGTGGTGGGTCTCTCCGCCGTCTCCGCCGGCTCCCCGATCCCCACCGTCTTCGCCAGAACCTCTTCCGTGGCCATAACGGCCCCTCCCCCGTTTTTTGAAGTTTTGGACGACATGCGGAGGCTAGCAAGCCCTGCCTGTCCCGTACGCGTCATCGACTAGGCTCCTGAAAGTCGCAACTGCGGCCGAATACACGGGGGTGGGCGATGCCGCCGCTGCGCAGTGCCGGGAGGGGCCCGGAAGCGGAGGATCCGGAATACGCCGGGCAGTACCGGCTCGAGGCACGCCTGGGCTCCGGCGGCATGGGCGTCGTCCACCTCGCCCGCTCCGCGTCCGGGCTGCGGCTCGCGGTGAAGGTGATCCACGCGGACTTCGCCGCGGACGACGAGTTCCGCGCGCGCTTCCGGCAGGAGGTGGCCGCGGCCCGGCGGGTGAGCGGGGCCTTCACCGCGCCGGTCGTCGACGCGGACCCCGACGCCGTACGGCCCTGGATGGCCACCCTCTTCATCCCCGGCCCCACGCTCGCCGACCACGTGAAGCGGAACGGCCCGCTGGCGTCGCCGGAGGTGCGGCGGCTCGCGGCCGGGCTCGCGGAGGCGCTGCGCGACATCCACCGGGCCGGTGTCGTGCACCGCGATCTGAAGCCGGGCAACGTGCTGCTGGCCGAAGACGGCCCGAAAGTCATCGACTTCGGGATCTCCCGGCCGTCGGACAGCAATCTCCGGACGGAGACGGGGAAGCTGATCGGCACACCGCCCTTCATGGCGCCGGAGCAGTTCCAGCGGCCGCGCTCGGTGGGACCCGCGGCGGACATCTTCGCGCTGGGTTCTGTGCTGGTGCACGCGGCGACGGGACGGGGGCCCTTCGACTCGGAGAGCCCGTACATCGTGGCGTACCAAGTCGTCCACGACGAGGCGGACTTGGCGGACGTCGCCGAAGACCTGGTTCCGATGATCCGCGCCTGCCTGGCCAAGGACCCGGCGGACCGGCCGACGCCGGACGCGCTCATGGCCATGCTGCGGGCGATGGCGGAGGACGGTGACGCCGCGGGGGGCGGCCCGGGCGCGGCCGACACCGCGGTGGGCGGCACAGGCTCGGTCGGCGGCCGGGGGTCGGCTGCCACCGCGCGCGGGCACGCGCGCGTGCCCGCGCAGCGGCGATACTCGCCTCCCGGGGCCGATGGGGTCACCGCCGATGCCGTCGGCCATCCGGCCCCAATGAGCCCGGAGTGGCCCGAGGTTCATGAGCAGGGATCGCCCTTCGCTGCTGAGGCCGCGTGGGAGCCGGACAACAGCACCGCGGCTCATCAGTCCTTGCGGGCTACGCCGGACGAAGCCGCGCTGCCGGAGTTCGCCCGCGGCACGGGCGCCCACCGGGACGAGGCGGAAGAGCCGGAAGAGCCGGAAGGGTCCGCGCCTCGCACAACGGCCCGGTCCGGCGGCCGAGCCACCACAGCGACCCCGAAGAACGCCAGCGACCTTGCCCCGGCCGCAGGAGCCACGGACGGGCCGGCCGTGCACAAGCCGATCCTGTCCGACCCGGGCCAGGCCACCGCAATAGCTGCCCGGCGACGGCGGCGGGTTCGGTGGGTGGCCCTGGGGGCGGCTGCTGCCGTGCTGCTCGGAGCTGGTGTGGCCGTCGCCGTACGGCAGACGGACGGGGAGCGGCCCATGGCCGCCACGACGCGCAGCAACGCGGCCGCGCCCACCTCCCCGTCCCACCCGTGGCGGACCACCGTGGCCGTGGCGGGCGCTGCGCGGTCCGGTCTCACCGCGCCCGTCTGCTCGTACGCGCCGTACGCGGGCGGGTCGCTGTACTGCACCGCCCGCGGTGTGAAGGCCGCCCGGCTCGATCCCGCGACCGGCCGGGAGGTCTGGTCGCGGGACGCCGCCGCCAAGGCGTCCGCGGAGGAGTCCGCGGAGGAAGCCGCCGCGGAGGAAGCCGCCCCCGAGGCGCCGGTGTTCTGCGGCGGACTGCTCCACGTCATGTCCGTCTCGTCCGGCGGCGGCGCCCGCCTCGAGGCCCTGGACCCGGCGAGCGGCGCAACCCGCTGGAGCAAGGACGTCTCGGCGTACGAAGGCCGCGTCTATCACGCGGGCGACACGGTGCTGCTGGTCTCCGGTGACGGCACGGTCCGCGCGCTGCGCGGCGCGACGGGCGAGGAGCGCTGGCGGCGGCCGTACGCAGGGCGGGGCCTGCCGGTGTTCACCGCGTACAGGAAGGGCGGCGGCGGCAGCGACGGTGACGGAAACGGGAAGGTGCAGACCGCGTACGGCACGGCGACGTCGGACGACGGCTCGCACACCTTCGTGACCGCCATCGACCCGGCCACGGGCGACACCCGCTGGCAGCGCACGCTGACCGGCTACCTCACGCCGGTGGGGACCGCGGCCAACGGCAAGTCGCTCCTGCTCACCTCCTCCGACCTCCAGCAGCGCACCGACGCCGTCGTCCGCTACGACCCGGGCAGCCGCCGCGAGCGGCGCGTACCGCTGGCGGTGCCGCTGGACTCGGCGACGACGGGCGTGCACGGCGACACGGTCCATCTGCTCGCCCACGGCGGCACGTTGATGGCCGTCGACACCCTCCGCAGCGCCCCGGCCGCGGACCCCGAGCGAGCCGAGCTCTGGCGGATGGAGACCTCGGTCAGCAACGCCTCGCAGCTCGCGGCGACGGCCGACCGGCTCTACTTCACCGCCGCCGACGGCCGGTTGCTGGCCATCGACGCCCGCCGCGGCGTGCTCGCCGGGCAGACGCCGCCCCGCATGAACCCGGAGAACCGCGGTTACGCGGCCGCGGTGCCCGCGCCGGTCGTGGCGGGCGGAAGGGTCTTCGGCGCGGCGCCGGACGGCACGGTCTTCGCGGTAGACGGCAGCAGGCCCGGCCACTGGTGACGGCGGGCCGCGCCCCGGCCGCGTACCCAGGGTCAGTGTGGAGACCTGGCGACCTGAGCGTCCCCCGACTTCCTGTACAGTTGTCCAGGAAGTCAGAGGACGTCACGTCACGTCAGGTCATTCAAGGGGATCCGAACCATGCAAACGGTCGCGCAGGTCCTGGTCGGCGTCGTGGCCGCACTCCACGCGTACTTCCTGGTGCTGGAGATGTTCCTGTGGCAGCGCGCGCCGGGGCTGCGGCTCTCCGGGATGGACGCAGGGACGGCCAGGGCCACCGCGCCGCTGGCGGCCAACCAGGGGCTCTACAACGGGTTTCTGGCCGCGGGCCTCGTCTGGGGGCTCGCCGCCGGTGATCCGACCGGCTTCCGCGCGCAGGTCTTCTTCCTGGGCTGCGTGGTGATCGCGGGCATCTACGGAGCGGCCACCGCAAACCGCCGCATCCTGATCGCCCAGGCCCTGCCCGGCGCACTCGCGCTCGCCGCCGTCCTGCTCGCCGGCTGACGGCCGGCGCCCGCCGACCGCCCGTTGACCGCCCGTTGACCGCCCGTTGACCGCCTGATGACTGCCTGTTGACCGCCGCCATGTCCGCAGAGGATCCACGCACCGTCCGCACCAGGGCACGCCTACGAGAAGCCCTGCTGGCCGAATGCGCCACCCGCCCGCTGGAGAAGGTCAGCGTCTCCGCCCTGGCCCGCCGGGCGGGTATCGGCCGGGCCACCTTCTACCTGCACTACGACGACATGCAGGCCCTTGCGACGGACGCCTGCGCCGAGGTCGTACGCAACGCCGTGGACGCGCTCCACGCCTGGCAACGCGGCGCCACCGTCCCGGCGGCGGTCCCGGCGCGGCCGCCCCGGGCACTCACCGAGTTCTTCGCCACCGCGGCCGACCGCCGCGACCTCTACCGCACCCTGCTGCGGCCCGGCGGCAGCGGCCCGCTCGGCGAACTGCTCCATCAGGAGCTGCGCGAGCGGTCCTTGAGAGAACGGGAACGGACGGGCGCGCCCCATGCCGCCCTCGCCGCTTCCGCCGTGGCCACGGCCTTCACCGGCGTCCTCGCCGACTGGCTGCACGGCTTGATCGACGCGGACCCGCAGGCCATCGCCCGCCAGGTCTGGCAGCTCCTGCTCGCCATCCACCAGGCCTGGACCCGGTAGAGGGCAACGAAGTCGCAGTCGTACGGGACTTCCGGACGGGCCGGCGCGCTACGCCCCAGCAGCGCGCCACACACAGGACAGCGATCGGGTGGCGGCCCGCAGGCCCGCCACCCGATCGCTCACTCGCTCACTCGCTCACTGGCTCACTGGCTCACTGGCTCAATCGCCGGAGCATCAGCCCAGTTTGCTGACGTCCCGCACCGCGCCCTTGTCCGCGCTGGTCGCCATCGCCGCGTACGCCCGCAGCGCCTGCGAGACCTTGCGGTCGCGGTTCTTCGGCGCGTACACGCCGCCCAGCGCCTCGCGCCGCGCCGCCAGTTCCTCGTCGGAGACCTTCAGCTCGATCGCGCGGTTCGGGATGTCGATCCGGATCGTGTCGCCGTCCTCGACGAGCGCGATCGTGCCGCCGGACGCCGCCTCGGGCGAGGCGTGGCCCAGGGACAGGCCGGACGTGCCGCCCGAGAAGCGGCCATCGGTGATCAGGGCGCACTTCTTGCCCAGGCCGCGGCCCTTGAGGAAGGAGGTCGGGTAGAGCATCTCCTGCATGCCGGGGCCGCCCTTGGGGCCCTCGTAGCGGACGACGACCACGTCGCCCTCCTTGACCCGCTTGGAGAGGATCGCCTCGACGGCCTCCTCCTGTGACTCGACGACGACGGCCGGGCCCTCGAAGGTCCAGATCGACTCGTCCACGCCCGCCGTCTTCACCACGCAGCCGTCCTCGGCCAGGTTGCCGTAGAGGATGGCGAGGCCGCCCTCCTTGGAGTACGCGTGCTCGACGTCGCGGATGCAGCCGCCCGCGGCGTCGGTGTCGAGGGACTCCCAGCGCTCGGACTGGGAGAAGGCCTCGGCCGAGCGGCGGCATCCGGGCGCGGCGTGGAAGAGTTCGACGGCCTCGGCCGAGGGGGAGCCGCCGCGGATGTCCCACTGCTTCAGCCAGTCGGCGAGCGTGGGGCTGTGAACGGTGTGCACGTCCTCGCGGAGCAGGCCCGCGCGGTAGAGCTCGCCGAGGATGGCGGGGATGCCGCCGGCCCGGTGCACGTCCTCCATGTGGTAAGTGCCGTTGGGCGCGACCTTGGACAGGCAGGGCAGGCGCCGGGACAGGGCGTCGATGTCCTGCATGGTGAAGTCGAGCCCGGCCTCCTGGGCGGCCGCGAGCAGGTGCAGGATCGTGTTGGTGGAGCCGCCCATCGCGATATCGAGGGCCATGGCGTTCTCGAAGGCGGCGCGGGTGCCGACGGAGCGCGGCAGGACGGTCTCGTCGTCCTGCTCGTAGTAGCGCCGGGTGATCTCGACGACGGTGCGGCCCGCGGCCTCGTACAGCTCCTTGCGCGCGGTGTGCGTGGCGAGGACCGAGCCGTTGCCGGGGAGGGAGAGGCCGATCGCCTCGGTGAGGCAGTTCATCGAGTTGGCGGTGAACATGCCGGAGCAGGAGCCGCAGGTCGGGCAGGCGGCCTCTTCGATACGGGCCAGGTCCTCGTCGGAGACGGACTCGCTGACCGCGTCGGACATGGCGCTGATCAGGTCGAGGCCGGTGCGGACCGTGCCATTGACGAGGGTCGCCTTGCCGGCCTCCATCGGGCCGCCGGAGACGAAGACGGCCGGGATGTTGAGGCGCATGGCGGCCATCAGCATGCCCGGGGTGATCTTGTCGCAGTTGGAGATGCAGATCAGGGCGTCGGCGCAGTGCGCCTCGGTCATGTACTCGACGGAGTCCGCGATCAGATCGCGGGAGGGCAGCGAGTAGAGCATCCCGCCGTGGCCCATGGCGATGCCGTCGTCGACCGCGATGGTGTTGAACTCGCGCGGGATGCCGCCTGCGGCCTTGATCGCGTCGGAGACGATCCGGCCGACCGGCTGGAGGTGGGTGTGGCCCGGCACGAACTCGGTGAAGCTGTTGGCCACCGCGATGATCGGCTTGCCGAAGTCCTCGCGCTCTACGCCAGCGGCCCTGAGCAGGGCGCGAGCCCCCGCCATGTTGCGGCCATGGGTAACGGTGCGGGACCTCAGCTCGGGCATTGGGCTCCACTCCCTCGTGATGTGGATGGTTTTTCGAGCCTACGCCTCAGCTCCAAGATCTGGACAGTCTGTCCGAATTCCGGAATCGGCCGGGGCGCCCTTCGGGCGGGCTCCGTCGAGGCGGCTTCCGCCCTCTTTGAGCCTCTTCCCTTCAAGTCTCTCAGGCCTCTCAGGACTCTCAGGCCTCGGTCAGGTACCGCTGCAGCGTGGGCGCCACCATCGCGACGATGTCCTCCATGTCCGCCGTCGCGAGCGGCTCGACCTTGACCACGTACCGCAGCATCGCGATCCCGACCAACTGCGAGGCGGCGAGCTCGGCCCGGAACTTCGGGTCCGGCACCTTCAGCTCCCCCGCCACCCGCCCCAGCAGCCTGCGCAGCACGAAGCTCCGCAGCGCGCCCGCGGCCGCCTCGTGCGTCACCGCGGAGCGGATGACCGCCAGCAGCGGGGCCCGGGTCACCGGGTTCTCCCAGATGCCGAAGAAGTGGCGGGCCAGCCGCTCGCCGATCCCCTCGGGGCCCTGCGCCAGCACGTCGGGCACGCTCAGCGCGGGCTCGAAGGAGACCTCGATGGCCGCCGCGAAGACCTGCTCCTTCGTGCCGAAGTAGTGGTGGACGAGGGCCGGGTCGACCTCCGCGGCCTTGGCGATGCCCCGGATCGACGTCTTGTCGTAACCGCGGGCGGCGAACTCTGCGCGGGCGGCGGAGAGGATGCGGTCCCGCGCGACGGGTCCCGCCGCGGCGTCCGTACGGGCCGGGCGGCCGCGTCTGCGCGGAGGGTGGGTGGTCACGGCGTCACGGCCTTCCCTGTCACGGCCTTCCCCTCACGGCCTTCCCTGTCACGGCCTTCCCTGGCGTTCCCCATCACGACCGTCCCTGGCCTTCCCCGTCACGGCCTTCCCCGGCCCTCCCGTCACGGCCTTCCCGCGCCCGTCGGGGACGCGAGATGCAGCCGGGTGAAGGCCAGCGCCTCCGCCAGGTCGGCCTCGCGCTCGGCGGCCGACATCGCACGCCGGGTGTTGACCTCGACGACCACATGGCCGCGGAACCCGCCGACCGCCAGCCGCTCCAGCAGCTCGGCGCAGGGCTGGACGCCGCGCCCGGGCACCAGGTGCTCGTCCTTGCCCGAGCCGCTGCCGTCGGCGAGGTGGATGTGAGCGAGCCGGTCGCCCATCCGGTCGGCCATGGACAGCGCGTCGCAGCGGGCCGTCGCCGTGTGCGACAGGTCGATCGTGAAGTGCCGGTAGTCGTCCTTGGTGACGTCCCAGTCGGGCGCGTACGCGAGCATCTCGCGGTCCCGGTAACGCCACGGGTACATGTTCTCGACCGCGAACCGCACATCGGTCTCACCGGCCATCCGCCAGATTCCGCGTACGAAGTCCCTGGCGTAATTGCGCTGCCACCGAAAGGGCGGGTGTACGACGACCGCGGAGGCGCCCAGCTTCTCCGCGGCCGACTTCGCCCGCTGCAGCTTCGTCCACGGGTCGGTGGACCACACCCGCTGCGTGACCAGCAGACAGGGCGCGTGCACGGCCAGGATCGGCACCCCGTGGTAGTCGGAGAGGCGGCGCAGCGCGACGATGTCCTGGCTCACCGGGTCGGTCCACACCATGACCTCGACGCCGTCGTAGCCCAGGCGCCCGGCGACCTCGAAGGCCGCCGCCGTCGACTCCGGGTACACGGAGGCGGTGGACAACGCGACCTTCGCGTCCGGGATGCGCACCACTGGTTGAGCCACGGGAGACAGGGTACGGCGTGCCGCGCGGGGCAAAAGAGGGCCAAGCCCGCCATCTGCCCCCGGCCGCCGGTCAGGACGACGGCAGGTGGTCCAGGCGGCGGAGGATGACGCCCTCGCGCAGCGCCCAGGGGCAGATCTCCAGCTCCTCCACCCCGAACAGGTCCATCGCGGCCTCCGCGACCAGCGCTCCCGCGACCAGCTGCGGCGCCCGCCCCTCGGAGACTCCTGGCAGCTCAGCGCGCTTGTCGGCGGGCATCGTGGCCAGCTTCGGCACCCACTCCTCCAGCGCCTTGCGGGTCAGGGTCCGCTGCACGTACAGACCCTCGGCCGAACGGGCCGCGCCCGCGATCCTGGCCAGCTGCCGGAAGGTCTTCGAGGTGGCGACCACGTGGTCCGGCTCGCCGAGCCGTGTGAACTCGCCCACAATCCGCGCGATCTCCGTCCGCACATGGCGGCGCAGCGCCCGTACGTCCGCCGGGTCCGGCGGGTCGCCGGGCAGCCAGCCGGTGGTCAGCCGGCCCGCGCCGAGCGGCAGCGACACCGCCTTGTCCGGGTCCTCGTCGAGCCCGTACGCGATCTCCAGCGAGCCGCCGCCGATGTCCACGACGAGCAGCCGCCCCGCCGACCAGCCGAACCAGCGGCGGGCCGCGAGGAAGGTCAGCCGGGCTTCCTCCTCGCCCTCCAGCACGGTCAGGTCGACGCCGGTCTCCTCGGCGACCTGGGCCAGTACGGCGTCGGCGTTGGAGGCTTCGCGGACCGCGGAGGTCGCGAACGGGAGCACTTCCTCGACGCCCTTGTCCTCGGCCGCCTGGAGAGCGTCGTGAAGGGTGGCGATCAGCGTCGCGATCCCGTCCGGGCCGATCGCACCGTCCCCCTCGAGGAGTTCGGCGAGCCGCAGCTCCGCCTTGTGGGAGTGGGCGGGCAGCGGGCGCGCACCGGGGTGCGCATCCACGACCAGCAGATGAACCGTATTCGAACCCACGTCGAGGACACCGAGTCTCATACGGTGCACGCTACTGCGGCGGGTGAGCGCCCTTGTACGCGGCCGGACCCGCTTACCCTGGGGGCGTGGCAAAGACCAAAAAGGCCAAGCAGGGCAAAGCAGCCCAGAAGCGGCGTGTGCCTCAGCCTCCTCAGCCCCCTCAGCCCGTGCAGTCCCCGCTCTCCCCGGAATCCGAGCCGGACGAGGTGGGGCTCGACTACGCGCGGGCCTGGGTCGAGTTCCCCGACCCCGCGGACGAGGAACAGGTCTTCCGCTGCGACCTGACCTGGCTGACCTCCCGCTGGACGTGCATCTTCGGCAGCGGCTGCCAGGGCATCCAGGCGGGCCGCGCCGACGACGGCTGCTGCACGCTCGGCGCGCACTTCTCCGACGAGGACGACGAGCGGCGGGTCGCCGAGCACGCGGCGCGGCTCACGCCCGAGATCTGGCAGCACCACGGTGTGGGGACCAGGACGGGGTGGGTCGAGGTCGACGACGACGGCGAGCGGCAGACCCGGCGCTGGAAGGGCTCCTGCATCTTCCAGAACCGCCCCGGCTTCGAGGGCGGCGCGGGCTGCGCGCTGCACATCCTCGCGCTGCGGGAGGGGCGCGAGCCGCTGGAGACGAAGCCGGACGTGTGCTGGCAGCTGCCGATCCGGCGGACGTACGAGTGGGTGGACCGGCCGGACGACAGCCGGGCGCTCGTCATCTCGATCGGCGAGTACGACCGGCGGGGGTGGGGGCCGGGCGGGCACGACCTGCACTGGTGGTGCACGAGTGCGCGCTCCGCGCACGGGGGCGGGGAGCCGGTGTACGTCTCGTACCGGGCGGAGCTCACGGAGCTCATGGGCAAGGCGGCCTATCACCGCCTCGCGGATCTGTGCGAGGAGCGGATGGCGTCGCTGCTGCCGATGGCTCCGCATCCGGCGGATCCGGACCCGGCGCGGTAGACGGGGCCCGGCGCGGTAGATAGGGCCCGGCGGCTGGAGGGGCTGTGTGTTCTGGTGCCGGGGACGGGGTGGGGCGGCCCCCTCCCGGCGGCATGATTTACGGGCCGGCACGGGTCGTCGTACATCTGCGGCCCGGCTGCAGGCCGGCCCACAAATCACGCTTTAGTGCCTGGAGGGGGCCGCCCCACCCCGTCCCCTCCCACCGGTGGCCCGCCGCGGCTCAGCAGCGGGGCTTGGCGGCTGTGGACGCGAACGTCGTCGTCCCACCGCGTCCCGTCCCGCAGGTGGCTGCCGCAGCTCGGCAGATGCTTGACCGCTGCGTCCCGTCCCCTCCCGCCGGTGGCCCGCCGCGGGTCGGCGGCGCCGCCTGGCGGCTGTGGGTGCCGCAACCTTGGGCAGTATCCGCGCGGGTGGAAGACGAACCCCCCGGCCAGGGCCTGGGGCGTGTCAGTTCGTCGGGCTGGGGGAGTCGGAGCCGCTCGGCGGCAGGGAGCTCGTGGTACCCGACGGGGTTGGCGTCGGCTCCGGGTCCGTGGGGCTCGGGGTGGGTTCCGGGGTCGCGCCGCGGCCCTGGATCGTGACCACCGTCCGCGCCGGATCGATCGCGACCCGCGCCGTCCACGCCCCCTCCGGCTCCCGCGCCTCGTCCACCGACACCGTGATCGTCACCGACTCCCCCGGCCGCAGCTCCCCCGCCGTACGGCTCAGTTGCAGCCACGGCGCGTCCGCGTACGCCCTCCACCGCACCGGCGCTCCGCCCGACGCTCGCAGCGTGATGAGCGTCGTGTCGCCGCTCGGCTGCGCCTCGACGGTCAGCCGCCCCGGCGAGTGGGTCGGGGTCGGCCGGCCGGGCCAGGACGAGCCGCCGCCCGGCGGGGAGGAGGGGCCGGGCGGCGTCGTCCGGCCCGCGCCGTCGCGATCGCGGTGACGGCCGCGGTCACCGTCGTGCCGGCGCCGGTCGCCGTCCCCGTCTCCGTAGACGACCTCGACCGACACGTCAGGGGAGTGGCTGCTGCCCGGCGTGAAGCGCGGGTGGGGCCCGGTCTGCGCGTTGCCCGCCTTCTCGTACGGGTGCCCGGCGAGGCCGTCGGGGGTCTCGGCCCCTGCGGCGGTCACCGGGCTGCTGGCCTGCGCCTCGCCGAGCAGCGGCGCCCCCCGGTATGCCCCCCAGAGTGCGAGCAACGGCGCGGCCACCACGGTCGCGACCACGGTGGTCGTCATGGCCCGGCTGCGCATCCGCCGACGGCGCGCCACCCGGTCCTTGGGGTCGACCGGGAACCCGCTGCGGTCGTAGCGCGGCCCGCTCCGCGCAGCGGCGCCGCGCGCCCGGCCACGCGCGCGTAGGGCACGGGTCATCGCCGCGTAGAGGGCGGGCCGCGGTGCCTCGAGCACCGGCAGCGTGCCGGGCAGTGCCGTACTGCCGGGCCACGGCCCGCCCGCCGTGGCGCGCTCGGCGGTCCTGCGGCACTCGGGACAGTCGTCGACGTGCCGTACGAGCTCGCGGCGCAGCGCGGTGCCCAGCAGCACCTGGCTGTCACCGGTGAGCCGGGCGACGACCGGACAGCTGCCGCGCTCGACGACGACGAGCGCGGCACGGGTCCGTTCCACCTCGCAGGCGGCGGTGGAGAGCAGCGCGCAGGCCGCGTCGTGCTCCATGCCGAGGACGGCGGCGACCTCGTCGGCCACCAGCCGGTGCCGGACCGCGAGTTCGAGGGCTTCGCGCTGCTCGGGTGTGATGCCCGCGGCCTCCGGCCAGGCGAGCGCGCCGAGTTCGCGGCGGCGCTGGACGGCCGCGGCCTCGGAGAGGCCGGGCTCCGCGGGCCGCGCGGCGGGCTGGGCGTCGTGGGCGCGGTGATTCTCGGCCAGCTGCTGGAGGCAGGCCCAGCGGGCCAGGGCGTAGAGCCAGGACCGGCGCTGTGCCTCGTCGGCGGGGCGGCGGCCGTACTGCCGCTCGGCGATGGCGAGGACCTCGCCGAGCACCGAGGTGGCGGCGTCGTGCTCGCAGAGGACGGACAAGCAGTACGTGAACAGGCCGTCCAGATACGGCTCGTAGCGCGCGCCCCGCCGCTCCTGTTCTGTGCGCGGGGAGGCGGACCGGGACGCGGACTTGGCGGCGCTCCGGGCGGAGCCCTGCGCACTGCGGTGCGCCCGGTGTGCGCCGGTGGTGTGCGTTGGATGCTCCTGCCTGCTGCTCATCTGGCCGAAGGTAGGCGGATGATGCCGTGCCTCTCGCCCTACTTGCGCAGGTTTAACCCTTACGGGTGACCATCACCCTCAAAAGAGGACACGCGTTCCTCTTCTCAGCGGAGCGTTCTGCTATGGAGCCGTCGCGCGCGTGCGCGGCGTACTCCGGCGCGTGACAGCGCAAGCCGACACCGCCCGCCCCTCCCGGGGACCGCGCCCGCCCCCGGGTCGCTCCCCCCGAGGGCCCGGCCCGCCCCGGCGCTGTCAGAGCCCACCGCTACGGTGACCCGCATGGCTGCTGCCCGTACGTCCCGCTCGTCCGCCAAAGACCGTCCCTCCTACCGCTGCACGGAGTGCGGCTGGACCACGGCCAAGTGGCTCGGCCGCTGCCCCGAGTGCCACGCGTGGGGCACCGTCGAGGAGTTCGGCGCGCCCGCGGTCCGTACGACGGCGCCGGGCCGGGTCACCTCGGCGGCGCTGCCCATCGGCCAGGTGGACGGGCGGCGGGCAACCGCCCGTTCGACGGGCGTCGCCGAGCTGGACCGGGTGCTCGGCGGGGGCGTCGTACCGGGCGCCGTCGTGCTGCTCGCCGGGGAGCCGGGCGTCGGCAAGTCCACGCTCCTGCTCGACGTCGCGGCGAAGGCGTCGTCCGACCAGGAGCGGACCCTCTACGTCACGGGTGAGGAGTCGGCGGGCCAGGTCAGGCTGCGCGCCGACCGCATCGGCGCGCTCTCCGAGCACCTCTATCTGGCCGCCGAGACCGACCTGTCCGCGGTCCTCGGCCACCTCGACACGGTCAAGCCGTCGCTGCTGGTCCTGGACTCCGTGCAGACCGTCGCCTCGCCCGAGATCGACGGCGCACCGGGCGGCATGGCCCAGGTCCGCGAGGTCGCCGGAGCCCTCATCCGCGCGTCCAAGGAGCGCGGGATGTCCACGCTCCTCGTCGGCCATGTCACGAAGGACGGCGCCATCGCAGGCCCCCGCCTGCTGGAGCACCTCGTGGACGTCGTCCTGCACTTCGAGGGCGACCGGCACGCCCGCCTCCGCCTCGTCCGCGGCGTGAAGAACCGCTATGGCGCGACGGACGAGGTCGGCTGCTTCGAGCTGCACGACGAAGGCATCACGGGACTGGCCGACCCCTCAGGGCTGTTCCTCACCCGCCGCGACGAGCCCGTCCCCGGCACCTGCCTGACCGTCACCCTGGAGGGCCGCCGTCCGCTCGTGGCCGAGGTCCAGGCGCTGACCGTCGACTCGCAGATCCCCTCCCCGCGCCGTACGACCTCGGGCCTGGAGACCTCCCGGGTGTCGATGATGCTGGCGGTGCTGGAGCAGCGCGGGAAGATCTCGCAGCTCGGCAAGCGGGACATCTACAGCGCCACGGTCGGCGGCGTGAAGTTGTCCGAGCCCGCCGCCGACCTGGCCGTGGCCCTCGCCCTGGCCAGCGCCGCGAGCGACACCCCGCTGCCGAAGAACCTGGTCGCCATAGGCGAGGTGGGCCTGGCGGGCGAGGTGCGCCGGGTCACGGGCGTGCAGCGGCGCCTTGCGGAGGCGGCCCGGCTCGGCTTCACGCACGCGCTCGTGCCCGTGGACCCCGGCAAGGTGCCGTCCGGCATGAAGGTCACCGAGGTCGCCGACATAGGAGACGCGCTGCGGGTACTGCCCCGGCGTGCGGGCCGTGAAGCGTCGCAATCCGGACGCCCCACATAAGGAGTCCGGCCGCCGGTAGACTTTGCCCTGGTCTCGCCCGTACGTACGCACCCGGGCCCCCACATCAGCGACCGGAGGAGTGCAGTGGCAGCCAGCGATCGGACGGCAGGTCCCGGCAAGTCCGGGAGCTCCGATGGCCTGATGCGTGCCTCGCTGAGCGCGGTCGCGCCGGGTACGGCCCTCCGTGACGGCCTCGAGAGGGTGCTGCGGGGCAACACCGGCGGTCTCATCGTCCTCGGCATGGACAAGACGGTCGAAACGATGTGTACCGGCGGATTCGTGCTCGACGTCGAGTTCACCGCGACCCGGCTGCGCGAGCTGTGCAAGCTCGACGGCGCGCTGATCCTCGACAAGGACATCACCAAGATCGTACGGGCGGGCGTGCAGCTTGTGCCCGACGCGGCGATCCCCACCGAGGAGACCGGCACCCGGCACCGCACCGCCCAGCGTGTCTCCATCCAGGCGGGCTTCCCCGTCGTCTCCGTCAGCCAGTCCATGCGGCTGATCGCTCTCTACGTGGACGGGCAGCGGCGCGTCCTGGAGGACTCCGCGGCGATCCTCTCCCGCGCCAACCAGGCCCTTGCGACCCTGGAGCGCTACAAGCTGCGGCTCGACGAGGTCGCGGGCACCCTCTCCGCCCTGGAGATCGAGGACCTGGTGACCGTCCGCGACGTGTCCGCCGTGGCCCAGCGCCTGGAGATGGTCCGCCGCATCGCCACCGAGATCGCCGAGTACGTGGTCGAGCTGGGCACCGACGGACGGCTGCTCTCGCTGCAGCTGGACGAGCTGATCGCGGGTGTCGAGCCGGAGCGCGAGCTGGTGGCCCGGGACTACGTTCCGGAGCCCACCGCCAAGCGGTCGCGTACGGTCCCGGACGCGCTCGCGGAACTCGACTCGCTCAGCCACGCCGAGCTGCTCGAACTGCCCACCGTGGCGCGCGCGCTGGGCTACAGCGGCTCGCCCGAGGCCCTCGACTCGGCGGTCTCCCCGCGGGGTTACCGGCTGCTCGCCAAGGTTCCGCGGCTGCCGAACACCGTCATCGAGCGGCTGGTCGACTACTTCGGCGGCCTGCAGAAGCTGCTCGCGGCGAGCGTGGACGACCTGCAGACGGTCGAGGGCGTGGGCGAGGCCCGGGCCCGGTCCGTACGCGAGGGCCTGTCGCGGCTGGCGGAGTCCTCGATCCTCGAGCGGTACGTGTAGCTCGCCGCTGAAGCCGCTCCGCGCCGACGGCGCGCGCCCTCTTCGCGGTCACCCACCGGCAGTTCACCGGTCCTCAGCGATACGAGCAGCTCGTCGGCCTGCCACTCGCACCGGCGGTACGCAGCCCACCTCGCGGTCACCCACCGGCAGATCTCCTGCCGTAGCGCCTGCCGCACCGTCGCGCGCGGGCTGCCCGCACCCGGCGGCGGCACCACGCCGCTCGGCTCAGTCCTTCCGCAGTGAGAACGACACCCGCGCCGTCGACAGGCCCGTGGCCTGCACCTCGACCAGATACGTGCCCGGCTTCGCCGAACCCGCGGACGGCGTCGCGCACTTCGGCTCACTCGGCTTCCGGTCCCACACCACACTGCGGCTCGTCTCGCCGCCCGCCGGAACCTGGAGCAGGACCCTGCCGTCGTCCGCCGGGCAGTCGTCCGAGGCCCAGAACGGGTCGTCGTCGTCCGCGAAGGTGATGGTCATGACGGCAGACTTCGCCCCGAAGTCCACCTTGCAGGCCTTGCCGGAGGAGTTCTTCGCGACGATCTCGAACTTCGGCTTCTCGCTGGGGCCGTAGGAGTTCTTGACGCTGCGCACGCTCAACTGCACCGATCCGGCCCTGCAGTCGGGCAGGCTCGCACCGGCCGGGATGCCCGCCCCACCCCCGCTTCCCGAGCCGCCTCCCGCGCCGGACGCGCCGTCGCCTCCGGCGCTGTCGCCGCCGCCCGCGCCGTCGTCACCGGCGCCGCCGGTGCCGCTTCCGCCGCCGTCCCCGCCCTCCGACTCGTCGCGGCCGCCCGGCCGTTGGCTGATGGCGGGACCCGAAGAGGACGGCCCGGGCGTGATGGACTCGGCGGGCCCCGTTCCGTCCGCGCCGTTGCCGCGGCCGCCGTCACCGCCGGAGCCGGTGGAGTTGAGCGCCCAGACGCCCAGCAGGGCTAGCAGCGCAACCACGGACAGCACAACTGCCCTCCGACGCCAGTAGATGGAGGAGGGAAGCGGCCCGACCGGATTGCGCAGAGATCCCACGCGCAAACTGTACGAGAGAACGACCGCGGTTCAGGCCAGTACCCGCCGCCATCCTGGGCATCTTTTGACGATCATCATCACGCGGCGTGCGGCGGGCACTCACTTTCGTCGGGCCCGCGTCCTGACGATCGCTCACTGTGACCGGACGGGCCTGATTCATACAGTCCGTGACCATGGACGACACAGAGCTCTATCGCGACATCACCGACTTCGCCCAGGACACGCCCAGTTGGTTCCACTCCTTGACCGAATTCGGCACGGAGGCGGGGCTGTTGCTCCTGGCGGCTGTCTCCGTCGCCGTGTGGTGGCGGTCCCGTCGCGGGCACGCGCGCGAGGTGGCGCTCGCACTCCTCGGCCCACTCGCCTCTGCCGTCGCGTACGTCTGCAGCGAGCTCGCGAAGGCCGCCTTCGCGGAGGAGCGCCCGTGCCGGGCCGTCGCGGGGGCGGCCCGCCCGCTGGCCGCGTGCCCGCCGCCCGGCGACTGGTCCTTCCCGAGCAACCACGCCACCATCGCCGCGGCGCTCGCGGTCGGTGCGGTCATCGCGTACCGCCGCGCCTGGCTTCTCGTCGTCCCGGCGGCCGTCCTCACGGCCTGCTCCCGGGTGGTCCTGGGCGTGCACTATCCCCACGACGTGGCGGCGGGCTTCGCGCTGGGCGCGCTGGTCGTGACGGTGACGGCGCGGCTGCTCGTACGGCCCGCGACCGGGGCGGTGGTGCGGCTGCGCACGGGCCCGTTGCGGCCGCTCTTCGCCCGCGATGCGTAAGGCGCATGTCCCAGCGGATCATGGCCGCGGTGGCGGAAGATCCGCCGGACAGACCCCGAGGCAAGGCCACTTCAGCTCTACGGGTGGTGGGGCCTGCGGGTTGTGGGGGCCTACGGGCCTTGGGGCCCGGCCTCGACGAGGCCCGCCTCGTGGGCGACGATCGCCGCCTGGACGCGGTTCCTGACCTCCAACCGGTCGAGGATGGCGCTCACATAGGCCTTGACCGTGCCCTCCACCAGATGCAGCCGCCGGGCGATCTCCGCGTTGGACAGGCCGGCCCCGACCAGGCCGAGAACCTCCCTCTCCCGCGCGGTCAGCGCCTCCGTACGGGTGCGGGCGGACGCGCCGCGCGCCAGCCGCTCCCCGCCCAGCTCGTCGATGACGTGCCGGGCGATGCGCGGCGACAGGAACGCGCCGCCGTCCGCCACCGCCCGTACCCCCGCGATGAGTTCGTACGGATCGCCGGACTTCAGCAGGAATCCGGTCGCACCGCCGCCCAGTGCCCGCGCTACGTACGCGTCCTCGGAGAAGGTCGTCAGGATGGCGACGGCCGTCTCCGGCACGGCCCTTCTGCTCTCCTCGCAGGCGGCGAGCCCGTCGAGCTTCGGCATCCGGATGTCCAGGAGGGCGACGTCGGGGCGGTGGGCGCGGACGAGCTCGACCGCCTCGCGCCCGTCCCCGGCCTCGGCGACGACCTCGATGTCCGGCGCGGCGGCGAGGATGGCGCGTACACCCGCGCGGATCATCGCCTCGTCGTCGGCCAGCAGCACGCGAATCAACGCACCGTCTCCTCTCCGGTCGGCTCGGGCACCAGGGTCTTGGCCACGAGGCGGCCGTCCCGGAAGCAGAGCCGGTAGTCGTCCACGCTGTGGAAGAGCCGGTCGCTGGACCGGTAGTAGTGGCAGTCGGCGCCGGGGGGCGCCGCGGGGGCGCGCTCGGTCGGCGTGTCGGTGACCTCGCGGTCGGGCAGCAGCCGCGCCACGTCCGCGTAGCTGTCGCCGACCGCCAGCCGGTCGTAGGCGGCGGGCGGCAGGACCGAGTGCGTCATGACATACGCGTACCAGCCGAACACTCCGCCCACGAGGACCACCGCAGCGCCCCCCGCGGCAGCAAAGCCGACCAGCACCCTGCGCCGCGCACCCCGCCGCACCAGCACGAACTGCCGTGCTCCGGCGGTCATTCCGGGACGGCTGGGGGAGGGGTTTGCGGCGGGAAGGGAGCGGGCTCGGCCCGCCGGGGTGGGACGGGCTCCGCCGCCGGGTCCGAGGGCGGTCCCGCATGCGGGCTCTGACGTGGTCCGTGGTTCGGGCCCGGGCGGGGGCCCCGCCGCGGGCCCCGACGCGGGCGCTTCCCCGTCTGTTCCCGCAGTTCCCGGAGGACATGGGACGCGCGCCACGAGGCGGAAGCCGCGCTCGTACGGCCCCGCCGAGAGCTCACCGCCCACGAGCCGCACGCGCTCGGCGAGCGCGGCGAGGCCGGTTCCGCTGGAGGCGGGCCCGGCCAGACGCCGGGCGCTCACGGGGAGTCGGGGGCCGGACTCCCCGGGGTCCACACCGTCGGAACCGCTGCGCGCGAGCCGGTCACCGGAGCCCCGGGTGCCGGGTGTGCTGCCCGGTGTACCGGCCGGGTCCGGACGACCGGCACTGCCACCGTCCGCGGACGCATTGCGTACGGTCAACAGGACGCCGGCCCGCGACCGTTCGAGCTCCACGGTCACGGAGGCGCCGGGAGCGTGTTTGGCCGCGTTCGTCAGCGACTCCTGAACCACGCGGTGCACCGTCTGCTCCCCCATACCCGTCAGTTCGCCGTCCCCGGCGACCGACAGCCGTACGTCGAGGCCCGAGTCCCTCGCCCGCTCGACGAGGGCCTCGACGGCCTCCGCCGGGGGCACGAGCGGGGCCTCCCGCCGGCCTTCCCCTTCGCGGAGGACGCCGATGATCTCGTGCAGTCGGTCGGTCGCGTCGGCCGCGGCCTCGCGCAGCTCGCCCGCCGCGGCCCGGTGCTCGGCGGCCAGCCCGGGCGCCACCTGCAACGCGCCCGCGCGCAAGGCGATCAGGCTCAGCTCGTGGCCGAGCGAGTCGTGCATGTCCTGTGCGATACGGGCCCGCTCCCGCAGCCGCGTACGGTCCGCGACGATCTCCTGCTCGCGCTCCAGCTGCTCGGCGCGGCTCCACCCGGCGGCGACGAGTGCACGGTCCTGGCGCCGGTAACGGCCCGTCAGCCAGGGGAAGACCGCGCCGAAGAGCAGCGTCGCGAACATCACGAGCCAGACGACGACGGGGTCGGGCGGCGCCTCCACGACGATCAGGGCGGTGGCCGTCAGGCCCACGGCGGCGAAGGCGGACAGCGCGGGGCGCGCCGCGTCGGCCCGGCGGCCGAGGAGATAGGCGACGGCCGAGAGCGCGGGACCGTAGCTGACCGTGAACAGGCCGGGCGTGGCGGCGAGTCCGAGGGCCGCGACGACGAGCAGGGCGAGGGCGGGCCGCGTACGGGCGAGGGCTACGGCCACCGCGAGCAGGAGGACGCCGACGATGGTCTGCCACCACGGGAGGGGCTGGTTCCGCCCGAGCGAGTCGCCGAACGCGACGGGCACGGCGAGGGCTACCCACAACACGGCGTCGGCCAGAACTTCCCGATGTCTCACCCGCCCGACGCTACAAGCGCCAGTCCCCCCATACCCCTGCCGAAAGTCATGCCTCCGGCCGGGTGTTCGCGGCGTGCGGATGGGACGATCGCGACCGGGCAGACGCTCCCACCCCGAGCCGACAACCCCACCCGTCCCCCACCACCGGGCGGGGCCGACGCACAAACCCCCGCCGAAGGCCGCGGAGACGCCCCCGGGAGCCCGACACACACTGCCACCACCGCAGCAGCGACCTCGCACAAACAGCCGACACCACAACCCCCAAACCACTGCACGTGCCCCACCCCCAGCAACGTGCAGGTGGACACACAAACCCCGGCCTGAATCCGGGCAGCCAGCGACCCCGCAGCCCGCCCCACACGCCACCAGAGCAGCGGCCCGCACAATCAGCCCACGCCGCAAGCGCCGAACCGCTGCATGTGCCCCAGCCCTGGGCACCCCCAGCAACGGGTGGGTGGGCACAACCAACCCCGGCCGAAGGCCGGGCAGACAGCCGCCCCCCGGGCCGACACCAATCCGCCCCATCGCGGCAGCGGCCCCCGCGGCGAGCGGACTCGTGCCAGGATCGGTTCTGCCATGACTACGACGACCACAACCCGCACACCGGACGAGGCCCTGCCCGAGTCCGCCCCCGCCGCGCTCCACACCCCGGTCATCGACTGGTTCCGGACGCACGCCCGCGACCTCCCCTGGCGCCGCCCCGAGGCCGGCGCCTGGGGCGTGATGGTCAGCGAGTTCATGCTTCAGCAGACGCCGGTCAGCCGCGTCCTGCCCGTCTACGAGCAGTGGCTCGCGCGCTGGCCGCGGCCCGCCGATCTCGCCGCCGAGGCGCCGGGCGAGGCGGTCCGCGCCTGGGGCCGCCTGGGCTACCCCCGCCGCGCGCTGCGCCTGCACGCCGCCGCGGCCGCGATAACGGAGCGGCACGGCGGCGAGGTTCCGCGCGACCACGCGAAGCTCCTCGCGCTCCCCGGCATCGGCGAGTACACCGCGGCGGCCGTCGCCTCCTTCGCGTACGGCCGGCGCCACGCCGTACTGGACACCAACGTCCGCCGGGTCCTCGCCCGCGCGGTCACCGGCACCCAGTACCCGCCGACCGCGACCACCGCGGCCGAGCGCCGCCTCGCCCGCGCCCTCCTCCCGGAGGACGAGCCGACGGCCGCCGTCTGGGCCGCGGCCACGATGGAGCTCGGCGCGCTGGTGTGCACCGCGCGCACGCCCGGCTGCGGGCGCTGCCCGATCGCCACGCAGTGCGCCTGGCGGCTCGCGGGCTCGCCCGCGCACGACGGGCCACCGCGCCGCGGCCAGACGTACGCGGGTACGGACCGCCAGGTGCGCGGCAGGCTGCTGGCCGTGCTGCGCGAGGCGGTCGAGCCGGTGCCGCAGGCGGTTCTGGACGCGGTGTGGGACGAGCCGGTGCAGCGCGCCCGCGCGCTGGACGGCCTGGTGGCCGACGGCCTCGTCGAGCCGCTCGACGGCGGTGTGTACCGGCTCCCGCTGACCTGACGACGCCCACACGACACACCACACCGATCGATGTGCCAGCCTTCCGCGCCACCGCACCAACAAGCGTCACAGCAGCCGCCATTCGTCACACACTCCGCGTGACCCTACGCCCCATACATCCCGATTCGCCCCACCAAACCAGCCCACCACCCGACCGCTGTTACACAACCGACGGATAGCCGTGCGCCGCCCGAGCATCGGAGCGGACCGCTCCGTTACAGCTCCTCCGTAGCTTCATGTCCGTGCCGGGGACACCGGCGACCAACGGGGTCCCCGGCGACCCACGGGGCGGAAGAGCGGAACGGAGGCGGTCGAGATGGCGAGCAGCGAGGTCGGCGAGGTCCTGGAGTTCGAGGAGTACGTGAGGACCCGGCAGGAGGCACTGCTGCGTAGCGCCCGGCGGCTGGTCCCGGACCCGGTCGAGGCCCAGGATCTGCTCCAGACCGCTCTCGCCAGGACCTACGGCCGCTGGGACGGCATCGCCGACAAGTCCCTCGCGGACGCCTACCTCCGGCGGGTCATGATCAACACCCGCACCGAGTGGTGGCGGGCCAGGAAGCTGGACGAGGTACCCACCGAGCAACTGCCCGAAGCCGCCGTCGACGACGGCACGGAGCAGCGCGCCGACCGCGCCCTGCTGATCGACATACTCGGTGTTCTCGCCCCCAAGCAGCGCAGCGTCGTCATCCTGCGACACTGGGAGCAGATGAGCACGGAGGAGACGGCGGCGGCCCTGGGCATGTCCACCGGCACCGTGAAGAGCACGCTGCACCGGGCGCTCGCCCGGCTGCGCCAGGAGCTGGAGAGGCGTGAGCTGGGCGCCCGGGAGCTGGAACGTGACGAGGAACGGGGGCCTCAGCAGTGCGCGGCCTGACGCGGGCTGATTTCCGGGGGGCAGGTTCACCCCTCACCAAGACCGGCCGGGCGCTCACGAGGCGCCCGGCCCTCACAAGAGCCGGTACGGCGGCCGCGGGCGCGGCCGCCGCCGGCCTGTTTCTCTCCGGGTGCGCCGCAGGCGCCGAGGGCGTGCGGATCGAGGGTCCCGCCCGGACGGGCACGGCGGCCGGAACAGCCACCTCCGCCCCCTCCTCCCCGACCGCGCCCACCAAGGTCGACGCGGTCGCCCTCCTGAAGAAGGACCGGAACGTCAGCGCCGCGATCCGCAGGGACCTCGAGCCGTGCGTGGGCGACGAGTACCCGGTCGACGTCTCGTACGGCAACCTCACCGGCAGCACCGCGCCCGACGTCGTCATCAATGTCCTGACCTGCGGCGACGCCATCGGCATCGGGACGTATGTCTACCGGGAGGAGGCGGCCGCCAAGAGATACGAGAATGTGTTCGTGAACGAGCAGCCGCCCGTCTACGCCGAGATATCCAGAGGCGACCTGGAGGTCACCCGGCAGGTCTACGGGCCCGGGGACCCGGTGAGCTTCCCGTCCGGCGAGGACGTCATCACGTACCGCTGGGCCGACGGCAGGTTCACCGAGCACGAGCGGACGCACAGCGACTACAGCAAGACTGTGGAGGGCGCCGACCCGTCGCCGGCACCGGAGGGGGGCTGAGAGAGGCAGATGGCCGACACCCATGTGCTCTTCGTCGAGGACGACGATGTCATCCGCGAGGCGACCCAACTGGCCCTGGAGCGGGACGGATTCGCCGTCACGGCCGTGCCGGACGGGCTGACCGGGCTCGAGAGGTTCCGCACCGACCCGCCGGACATCGCCCTGCTGGACGTCATGGTGCCCGGCATGGACGGCGTGAGCCTGTGCCGCAGGATCCGTGACGAGTCGACCGTGCCCGTGATCATGCTGTCGGCGCGCGCCGACTCGATCGACGTCGTGCTGGGCCTGGAGGCCGGCGCGGACGACTACGTGACCAAGCCCTTCGACGGAGCCGTGCTGATGGCCCGGATCCGGGCCGTGCTGCGCCGCTTCGGGAACGCAGGCGGGGCGTACGGGGCGCACCCCGGCGACGGGGGCGACGCGCGCGGCGACGGCGAGCCGCTGCGCTTCGGCGACCTCGAGGTCGACACGGAGGGGATGGAGGTCCGCAAGGGCGGCGAACCGGTCGCGCTGACCCCGACGGAGATGCGGCTGCTGCTGGAGTTCTCGGCCGCGCCCGGCACCGTACTGTCCAGGGACCGGCTGCTGGAGCGGGTGTGGGACTACGGCTGGGGCGGCGACACCCGGGTCGTGGACGTCCATGTGCAGCGGCTGCGCGCGAAGATCGGCCAGGACCGGCTCGAGACGGTCCGCGGCTTCGGCTACAAGCTCAAGAGCTGAGCGGATCCGGGGCCTTCGTTGAGAAAACTCGTGCTGCGCACCGGCATCCGGTGGAAGCTCAGCATCGCCATCGCCGCCGTGAGCACGTTCGTCGCGATCGTGCTCAGCCTGGTGGTGCACAACGCCGCCCGCGTCTCGATGCTCGACAGCAGCCGGGACGTCCAGGACGAGCGGATCAAGTACGCGCAGCGGATCTTCGAGTCCACCGGGCGGCCGCCCTTCGACTCCAAGATCGACGACCGGGGCCTGCCGCCGTCGCTCAAGGCCGTGGTGCTGAGCGGGCAGCGTGCCACCTACCTCGATGACGACGGCGACGGCGCGCCCGAGGTCTGGGCCGCCGTCCCGCTCTCGAACGGCAAGGTGCTCTCGCTGCACTCCCGCTTCGAGGACCGGTACGCCGTCCTCACCGACCTCGACCGGACGCTGGTCATGGGCTCGGCCTCGGTCGTCTTCGGGGGCTGCGCACTGGGTGTGCTCATCGGCGTGCAGCTGTCGCGCCGGCTGCGGAAGGCGGCCACCGCGGCCGGCAAGATCACCGAGGGCGACACGGGCGTCCGCATCCGGGACGCGATCGGCGGCCGGGTCCGGGACGAGACGGACGACCTGGCGCGGGCCGTGGACGCCATGGCGGACGCGCTGCAGCGGCGGCTCGAGGCGGAGCGGCGGGTGACGGCCGACATCGCCCACGAGCTCCGCACCCCGGTGACCGGGCTGCTCACGGCTGCCGAGCTGCTGCCGCCCGGCCGCCCGACCGAACTCGTACGGGACCGGGCACAGGCCATGCGCACGCTCGTCGAGGACGTGCTGGAGGTGGCCCGGCTCGACAGCGCGGCCGAGCGGGCGGAGCTGCAGGAGATCGCGCTCGGCGAGTTCGTCGCCCGCCGGGTGAAGGTCCTGGCGCCGGACGCCGCCGTGCGGGTCGTACGGGACGCGCACGCGCACACCGACCCGCGGCGGCTCGAGCGGATACTCGGCAACCTGCTCGCGAACGCCGCCCGGCACGGCAGGCCGCCGGTGGAGGTCACGGTCGACGGCCGCGTGCTGCGCGTCCGCGACCACGGGCCCGGCTTCCCGGCCGAGCTGCTGGCCGACGGGCCGAGCAGGTTCCGCACGGGCAGCGACGACCGGGCCGGGATCGGCCACGGCCTGGGGCTGACCATCGCCGCGGGGCAGGCGCGGGTGCTGGGGGCGCGGCTGACCTTCCACAACGGAACGGCGGAGGGCGAAGGGGACACCGGAGCCGAGGAGCCCGGTTCCTGTACGGATACGGGTGCGGCAGGCACGGGCCAGGCGGAGGCGGGACCGGCGGGTGCGGGCGAGGCGGGCTCAGGCGCGGGCACGGCGGGCTCGTGCGCGGGCACGGACCAGGCGGGCACGGGCGCCATCGCCGTGCTGTGGCTGCCGGAGTCCGCACCGACCGACACCGGCAGCATCCCGATCATCACCGAGCCTCACCCGACCGAAGCGGCCGGGGCCTGAGCGGGTCCCGACCGGGTCCTAACAGGCCCAGTCCTGGTCGAGGTCGAGCTGCTCGCGGCGCTGGGTGAACGAGAACCAGTTGCCCGAGTCGTCACGGAAGATCGCCTCCGTGCCGTACGGGCGCTCCTGCGGTCCCTGAAGGAACTCCACGCCGCGCGCCTTCAGCGCCTCGTAGTCGGCGTGGATGTCGTCGGTCGCGAGCACGCCCGCGCCCAGAACGCCCTTGGAGATCAACGTCTTCATGGCCTCGGCGGACTCCGGGTCGAGTCCGGGCGGTCCCGGCACCATCAGCGTGATCTCGACGTCCGGCTGGTCCTTGGCGCCGACCGTGAGCCAGCGCATACCGCCCTCGCCCATGGTCATGTCGGTGCGGACCTCGAAGCCCAGCTTCTCGGTGTAGAACTCCTTGGCCCGGTCCTGGTCGAGGACCCAGACCGTGGTGATGGCGATTCCCTTGATCATGGCGCGCTCCACGTGCTGTCGAGGTGTCCGTCGGGGCTGTCCCGCCGTGCTGCGGGGCTTTCCCGCCGTGCGTCCCGCCAACGTAGGCAGTACGGGCCTCAGGGCGCTTCTCCAGAATTGCGGTCCTGCCCGCCACGCTTTCCGGGGCCCCCGCCGCCCGTCGGGCCTCCGCCGCTCCCTGAGCCCCTGCCGGCCCCGGGGTCCTCGAGCCCTTTGAAGCCGCCCGACCACAGCAGTGCGTAGCACCCCGGTATGAGCGCCGCCCCGCGCCCCACATGCTTGGCGCGGTACTCGCTCGGGGTCAGCCCGGTCTGCTTCTTGAAGCTCGCCGAGAACGTGCCGAGGCTGGTGAAGCCGACCAGCGTGCAGATCTCCGTGACCGACAGGTCGGCGGTGCGCAGCAGCTCCTCGGCGCGCTCTGTCCGGCGACGGCTGAGGTACTGCCCCGGCGTCTGCCCGTACACCGCCTTGAAGGCGCGGACGAAGTGATAGCGCGAGTACCCCGCGTGCGCGGCGACCGCGTCCAGGTCGAGCGGCTCGGCCCAGTCGCGGTCCATGGCGTCCTTGGCACGGCGCAGCTGCCGCAGATGGGCGAGGTGCGCCGTGCCCGGAGGCGTACTGCCTGAAGGCGTGGTCACGTAGCGATGCTGGCACCCCCCACTGACACGAGGCCCCTCCGGTGCACACACCGGAGGGGCCTCACGTCAGCGCATCACCCGTGAGCGCCGGGCGCCATTCGCGTCAGAGCGCGACGCCCTTGTCCCGCATGAACTTCATGGGCTCGATCGCGTGGCCGTAGACCGGGGCGGTACGGGTCTCGAAGTGCAGGTGGGGACCGGTCGAGTTGCCGGTGCTGCCGGACTTGCCTATCTCCTGGCCGGTCGTCACGGCCTGGCCGACGTGAACATTGAGCTTCGAGAGGTGCGCGTACTGGGTGTACGTACGGTCGGCGTGCTTGATCACGACGTTGTTGCCGTACGCCCCGCCCCAGCCGGCGTCGACCACGGTGCCGGTGTGGACGGCCTTGACGGAGGTGCCCGTCGGCACGACCAGGTCCTGGCCGGAGTGCTTGTTGGACCACATGTTGCCGCCGAGGCCGAACGTCGAGCCCTTGACGTACTTGTCGACCGGCTTCACCCAGGAGGCCGGGGTGACGACCGGCTTGAGCGCGGCGCGCTTCTTGCGGTCGGCGGCGGCCTTGTCGGCGGCGCGCTTCGCCGCGGCGGCCTTCGCGGCTGCGGCCTTCTTCGCGACGGCGGCCTTGGTGTCGGCGGCCTTCTTCTGACCCTCGGCCTGGGCCTTCACGACGTGGGAGAGGGAAGTGGCGGTGTTCAGGGCGAACACCTCGCCGCCCTGAGGAGCCGAGCCACCCGCCGCGGCGAGCGCAACCCCGGTCCCCAGCACGACCGAAGCTCCCATACCCACGGCCAGGACTCCGGCGCGGCGGCGAAGGACGTTCTTGCTCGGGGTGCTGGTCTTCTGGGCGTGCTTCGTCATACGGGCTTTCCTCCAAGAAGTGAATGGATCCCGGGGTGCGTCCGGGATCGCTCATCCTTGGTAACCCGCGATTTCCGAGGGGCCAAGCGGCCTTTCTACTAGCTGATACCGTAGGAAGTCGGGCTATTCGCCAGCCCTGACCGAGCCCCCACAACGGGTGGAAAACCCTCGAAAACGTTCACTCCGGAAAGGCATCACCTTGTTCCCACAAGCTGAGGGGCCTGATCCCTGGGAAAGGGTGAACGGCGGGGGGCATAGGCGGCCACCTCGGAGCTATGAGGTGCATATCGGGCATTCCGGGACAGCTATCCCCTATTGCACCTAGTAAGTGAAGTGGGCCACGTGCGGCAAGTCACTGACGCATAAGATCAAAAGGGATTTTGCGGTGTCCTTCGGATGTCCCTTTCGGGACTTGGATCAGACGGCAGCCGCGGCCGCATTCGCCCGCGCCGGCATCCCTGAGCCGCGCGGCAGCCAACCGCAGACAGCGAAAAGCCTGGCCCGGAACCGCATTACGGTTCCGGGCCAGGCCGGGTTCAGAGGAGCGATCCGTCGACGACGAGGCCGATCAGACGTCCTTGGTCAGGTTCGGACCCGAACCGCCGCCCGCCGCGGACTCGATCGGGGGGACGTCGGGCAGCGCCGACTTCTCCTCGCCGCGGAAGGAGAAGGTCTTCTCCTCGCCCTCGCCCTCGGTGTCGACGACCACGATGTGACCGGGGCGCAGCTCACCGAAGAGGATCTTCTCCGAGAGCATGTCCTCGATCTCCCGCTGGATCGTCCGGCGCAGCGGCCGGGCGCCCAGGATCGGGTCGTAACCCTTCTTCGCGAGCAGCTTCTTGGCCTCGCCGCTGAGCTCGATGCCCATGTCGCGGTCCTTCAGCCGCTCGTCCACCTTGGCCAGCATCAGGTCGACGATCTGGATGATGTCGTCCTGCGACAGCTGGTGGAAGACCACGGTGTCGTCGACACGGTTCAGGAACTCGGGCCGGAAGTGCTGCTTCAGCTCTTCGTTGACCTTGGCCTTCATCCGCTCGTAGCCGGTCCGGACGTCGCCCCCGGCGGCGAAGCCGAGGTTGAAGCCCTTGGAGATGTCCCGGGTGCCGAGGTTGGTGGTCATGATGATGACCGTGTTCTTGAAGTCCACGACCCGGCCCTGGGAGTCGGTCAGGCGACCGTCCTCCAGGATCTGCAGCAGCGAGTTGAAGATATCCGGGTGGGCCTTCTCGACCTCGTCGAAGAGGACCACGGAGAACGGCTTGCGGCGCACCTTCTCGGTGAGCTGGCCGCCTTCCTCGTAGCCGACGTATCCGGGCGGGGAGCCGAAGAGCCGCGAGACGGTGTGCTTCTCGCTGAACTCGGACATGTCGAGCTGGATCAGCGCGTCCTCGTCGCCGAAGAGGAACTCCGCCAGCGTCTTGGACAGCTCGGTCTTACCGACGCCGGACGGGCCGGCGAAGATGAACGAGCCACCCGGGCGCTTCGGGTCCTTCAGGCCCGCACGCGTACGGCGGATCGCCTGCGACAGGGCCTTGATGGCGTCCTTCTGGCCGATGACGCGCTTGTGGAGCTCGTCCTCCATGCGCAGCAGCCTCGAGGACTCCTCCTCGGTGAGCTTGAAGACCGGGATGCCGGTGGCCGTGGCCAGGACCTCGGCGATCAGCTCCTCGTCGACCTCGGCGACGACGTCCATGTCGCCGGCCTTCCACTCCTTCTCCCGCTTGGTCTTCGCCGCCAGCAGCTGCTTCTCCTTGTCGCGGAGAGAGGCCGCCTTCTCGAAGTCCTGGGAGTCGATGGCCGACTCCTTGTCCCGGCGCACGCCCGCGATCTTCTCGTCGAACTCGCGCAGGTCCGGCGGAGCGGTCATCCGGCGGATACGCATCCGGGAGCCGGCCTCGTCGATCAGGTCGATCGCCTTGTCCGGCAGGAAGCGGTCGGAGATGTAGCGGTCGGCCAGGGTGGCGGCCGCCACGAGAGCAGAGTCCGTGATCGAGACGCGGTGGTGCGCCTCGTAGCGGTCCCGGAGGCCCTTGAGGATCTCGATGGTGTGCGGCAGCGACGGCTCCGCCACCTGGATGGGCTGGAAGCGGCGCTCCAGGGCCGCGTCCTTCTCCAGGTGCTTGCGGTACTCGTCGAGCGTCGTCGCACCGATGGTCTGCAGCTCACCGCGCGCCAGCATGGGCTTGAGGATGCTGGCGGCGTCGATCGCGCCCTCGGCGGCACCCGCACCCACCAGGGTGTGGAGCTCGTCGATGAACAGGATGATGTCGCCGCGGGTGCGGATCTCCTTGAGCACCTTCTTCAGGCGCTCCTCGAAGTCACCGCGGTAGCGGGAGCCGGCGACCAGGGCACCCAGGTCGAGGGTGTAGAGGTGCTTGTCCTTGAGGGTCTCGGGCACCTCGCCCTTGACGATCGCCTGGGCCAGGCCCTCGACGACCGCGGTCTTGCCGACGCCGGGCTCGCCGATGAGCACCGGGTTGTTCTTCGTACGGCGCGACAGCACCTGCATGACCCGCTCGATCTCCTTCTCGCGCCCGATGACCGGGTCGAGCTTGGATTCGCGGGCGGCCTGCGTGAGGTTGCGGCCGAACTGGTCCAGGACGAGGGAGGTCGAGGGCGTGCCCTCGGCCGGGCCGCCTGCGGTGGCGGCCTCCTTGCCCTGGTAGCCGGAGAGCAGCTGGATGACCTGCTGCCGCACCCGGTTCAGATCGGCGCCCAGCTTCACGAGGACCTGGGCGGCGACGCCCTCGCCCTCGCGGATCAGGCCGAGCAGGATGTGCTCCGTACCGATGTAGTTGTGGCCGAGCTGAAGGGCCTCGCGGAGCGACAGCTCCAGGACCTTCTTGGCACGGGGGGTGAAGGGGATGTGGCCGGAAGGGGCCTGCTGGCCCTGGCCGATGATCTCCTCCACCTGCTGGCGGACCGCCTCGAGCGAAATCCCGAGGCTCTCCAGGGCCTTAGCGGCGACACCCTCACCCTCGTGGATCAGGCCCAGGAGGATGTGCTCGGTGCCGATGTAGTTGTGGTTGAGCATCCGGGCTTCTTCCTGAGCCAGGACGACAACCCGCCGCGCACGGTCGGTGAACCTCTCGAACATCGTTAATCGCTCCTCAGAGCGGTCAGAAAGATCGGGGACGATCCCCTCCCTGTCCTTCCGCATGCTAGTCCCGCTATGGGGGACAGCTCATTCCAACTGCCGACACCCGTCCTTGGCCTCCTGCCCCGAACAGCCGACAACAGCTCCAACCCGATGGTGCGAGACGATGTTCCCGCAGGCCAGGCGTATACCCTCGATACCACTACGCCGATGGCGAACGCCATCCCGGCCAACGCGCGCGCGTCGCCCCTCCCACTAGGAATTTCTTACCCGCTCGCACGGACACTCCATGCGGCGCGAGCCGCTGCCATCCGCTATGGGCGAACAACCTTGCGCCCTGGGAACCCTCCCGCGCGCCCCCGCCCTTACCACAGTGCGTACCCGCTCGCCAACTGTGCGTAACTCCCAGGGGGATTGGCAGTTGCTTCGGACATGGCAACCGACGACACCCGCGGCGTACGGCAGTGGTACGAGCGCGAGCTGGGCTGGGCCACGGCGTGCGGGCGGCCGGACGGGCCGACCGTGGAATTGCTCACCGGGCTGCGCTTCGACGTCCTGGAGCTGCCGGCCGAGGCCGGGTCGGCAGTGCTGCGGCGCGTGCCGCGAACCGGCCCTGTGGCGCTGGACGGCCTCAGAATGAGGTTCCTGGTGGCTGCGGGCAGCGCGGAGCAGCTGCCGGAGCTGCTCGACTGGCTGGAGTGGAGCGGAGTCGCCCTCGATCTGGTCGCACTCGGACCGGGCGACCGGATGCCCGCGCCCCGGCCTGCGGGCTCGCGGGCGGCCGCGGGCTCCGGGCCGCAGCCGGTGTGGCTGCGGCCTCCCGAGCCGGGGTGCGAGGTCGAGCCGACGCTGCCCGCGGCAGCCCTCGGGGGTGCCCCGGGGGGTCACGGGGGCGACAGCGAATGCGCCCCCGATCTCGTGCGGCTCGTGGGCGCGGCGGCTACGGAGTGCCACCGGGCCCGGCTACTGAGCGCCTCGCGCGCTCAGGCGTTCGCCTTCTCGTACGCCTCGCGGATCTCCGCGGGGACGCGGCCGCGGTCGTTGACGCTGTAACCGTTCTCCTTCGCCCAGGCGCGGATCTTCGCGGTGTCCTGGGTGCCGCCGGACGCCGCGGCACGGGCCTTGCGGCCGGCCCCGGAACGGCCACCGGTGCGGCGGCCGCCCTTCGTGTAGGGCTCGAGCAGACCACGCAGCTTGTCCGCGTTGGCGGCGGTGAGGTCGATCTCGTAGGTCTTGCCGTCCAGCGCGAACGTCACGGTCTCGTCGGCCTCGCCACCGTCGAGGTCGTCGACAAGAAGGACCTGAACCTTCTGTGCCACCGGATTCCCTTTCATCGAAAAAGCAGTACGACGGAAAGGAAACCGCCTTTCTCGGAAAAACACAAACCCCTGGGTGAGGTTCAGCAGCCCGTCAGTACGGTAAACATGCGCGATTCGGACATAGGGATCGCCATAGGCCCTCATAGCAGCGGCATAGGCATCTGCGCGGGGGCGTGCTTCACTCGTTGCAGATCCGGTTGCAGATCCGGTTGCAGATCCGGTTGCAGAAGCATCGGGGGATCACAGGTGCAGAAGCATCCGGCTGTTGCCGAGGGTGTTCGGCTTCACCCGTTCGAGGCCCAGGAACTCGGCCACACCCTCGTCATAGGAACGCAGCAGCTCGCTGTAGACATCGCCGTCGACCGGCGTCTCCCCGATCTCCACGAAGCCGTGCTTGGCGAAGAAGTCGAGTTCGAAGGTGAGACAGAAAATGCGCCGCACGCCGAGCCAGCGTGCCGTCTGCAACAACTTCGTGAGGATCTGGTGCCCCACCCCGGTGCCCTTCAACCGCGGGTCAACGGCCAGCGTGCGGACCTCGGCGAGGTCTTCCCACATCACGTGGAGTGCCCCGCACCCGACGACCTGTCCGTCCTCGTCGCGCTCCGCGACCCAGAACTCCTGGATGTCCTCGTAAAGGGTCACCGTCGCTTTGTCGAGCAGGATGCCGTCGCGCACGTACGCGTCGATGAGACGGCGCACGACTGGCACATCGCTCGTCCGGGCCCGGCGTACAGTGACCTCTTTTGATACTGGGGACATGGGCGGACGCTATCGCCCCGCCTCTCCCGGGCTCTCATCGGGATCGCCGAGTTGTACGACGCGCATGGCGTCCCGGAGGGCTTCCCGCTGTTCCTGGGACATCATGCCGAAGAAGGCGACGAGCGCGGCCGCGAGGTTGTCACTGGTCTGCCATGCCTCGTGCATGAGTGCGGCGGAGTACGCGGCGCGGGTGGAGACCGCCTCATATCGATAGGCGCGGCCTTCGGCTTCCCTGCGCACCCAGCCCTTCTGATGCAGGTTGTCCATTACGGTCATGACCGTGGTGTACGCGATGGAGCGTTCCTGCTGAAGGTCTTCCAGGACTTCTCGAACGGTGACCGGCCGGTTCCACTCCCAGACGCGCGTCATCACGGCGTCCTCGAGGTCACCCAATCGTCGAACCACATTGGAATAATAGTGGGAGATGTCCTGAATGCCGGTCCGCATCGGATCATTTCCCGCAACGAAAAAGGGCGTACGGCCGGGACACGTGTTCCCGGTCGTACGCCCTGCGGTCTTCCTGCCGTACTAGGCCCTGTGGTCTTTCTGCCGTACGGGCTGTCGTACGCGCTGCTGATATTCGGCTGGTCAGGCCCGTGATTCGCCGGTCGTCGGCGGCTGCGGGGACCGGTCCTGTGCCTGCCTGCCGACGGCCTCGGCGCGGGACAGCGCCGCGTCGACCGCGGCGTCCTCCTTGGCCTTATTGGCGCCGCCCTGGCTCTTCACGATGGTCCTGACCAAAGCGATGAAGGCGACGGCCATCACCACGGGGGGCAGCAGCGCGGAGACGTAATCCATGCGTCAAGGGTAGCCAGTCAGACCGCGACCAATTGCTCGGGGCGGGATGGCTCCCCCGGGGGCGGGGTACGGCGCCGGCGCGGCGGGAAGACCTCGGCCGGGGTGGGCACGTGACGGCCCGGCTGCTCGGATGGGGACGGCGGGCTGCGGTCCGGCTCCGGCTCGGGCTTGGCCGCGGGCTTCTGCTCGGGCTTGGCCGCGGGCTTCTGCTCGGGCTTCGGTTCGGGCTTGGACTCGGGCCCGGGCTTGGCCTTCGGCTTGGGGGCGGGCTTGGGCGCGGGTTTGGCGGGCTCGTCGGCGGCGCGGCCGCCGGGCAGGGCGACCAGTCGGCCGGCCGGGGGCGCGGTGGCCTCCGTGGATGCGGCGGGGGCCGTGGACGCCCGGGGCGCTGCGGTAGGGGCCGGGGGCTGGGTGCGGCACGCGAGGCGGTTGCGCAGGGCCTGCTCGGCCAGCGCTTCGCAGCGGCGAAGCAGCACACGCCGGCGCTCGGCCTCGGGCTTGGCCTTGGCGGCGGGGGCCGCGCAGAGCGAGCGGAGCGCGGCGAGGTCGTCGGCGCCGGGGGTGTAACCGGCGGAGAGCGCGTCCACGAGGCGCTCCAGATAGCCGTGGGCGGCGCCGGGGAGAGCGGCTCGGTACCGGGCGAGGTCGGCGAGGAGGAAGGCGCGCAGCCTGCCGCCTTCGCGGACCGCCTCCTCCACGGCTTCGGTGAGACGGCACAGCTCCTGGACTTCCTCCTCCCGGTGTGCTGCGGGAGGTGCGGGAGATGGCCGCAGGGCGATGGCGAGGGCGCGGCGCAGGACGCGCAGCTCATCGGCGCTGAACGCCATGGCGCCGCGGGAACCGTATGGCGTGGGCATGAACCGACTTTAAGTGCTAAGCGGACAATTTTTGCTGAGCCGGACCTGCCGGGGGTGTCGGCCCACCGGGGCCGACACCCCACCGGCCCGCGTCCGCGGTCGGGCGCTACGGGCCGTGGCCCGGGGCTGGTTATCCGCGGTCGCGGCGGCGGGAGGCGAAGACGACCGCCGCGGTGCCTGCGGCCAGGACCGTTGCCGAAGCGGCCGCGATCAGGGCGATACCGCCTGCCCCCGTGCTCGCCATGGAACCACCTGGCGTGCCGGAGGAGCCTGTGGGCGACGAACCGTCGGTCGCGGCGGGAGAAGCGGCGTCGCCGGGCCCGCCCCCGCTGCCGCTGCCCGCGCCGCTCCCGCCGGTGATCTTGAGCGGGATCGCGGCCGTGTCGTTCTCCGGCTCCGGGTCCCGCGCCGGGTAGTCGTCGCGGTCGAGGACCGTGATCTTCCCCGCCGCGCCCTCGACCTTCTTGTCGATGCGGACGTTGAAGACGAGGGTGTCCTTCTCGCCGCGGGCGAAGCGCTCGTCTATACCGCACACGTACGACCTGGCGCCCGCCTTCGCCGGCGAGCAGGCCCAGTCGTCCTCCTCGCCCGGGAAGGGGATCGAGGTGATCGTGGTGCCCTCTGGCGGCGTGACCTCGTACGTGCCGCTGCCGTGGCCGCTGTAGCCGGTCAGGTCCATCGAGCCGGGGCCCGCGTTCTGCGCGCCCAGGGTGATGGGGACGGTGTCGCCGACCCTGCCCTCGATCGTGCCGGTGACGGCCCGGAAGTCGGCGCGCTGGGTCGTGACGAGTTCGGTGTGGCCGCCGAAGTCCTCGAAGCCGATGTCGTCGACGAGGTTCAGGGTGAGGGGTGCGCCGCTGCCCTGCTGGTCGTAGTCCTCCGGCTCGTCGTACTCCCACGGGTCGCCGCTGCCGAGGGCCCAGGTGTCGTAGCCGATGTTCCCGTACATCAGCTCGTCCGAGACCGTGAACCGGAAGGGCGCGCTGACCTCGTACGCCGCTCCCGGCTCGAGCGGGGTGTCGAAGGTGCAGTACGCGGAGGTGTCGGACCCGCTCTTGTAGTGGCAGTTGCTGTGCTCGCGGGCGACCTTGATGCCGTCGGCCCCGTAGAGCTTGAGGCCGGCGCCCTGGTCGGCCGGCAGCTGACCGTGGTTGGCGACGCCCGGGGTGAGCTCGACGGTGGAGCCCGGGGCCACGTCCTTCAGCGGCTGGTGCCTGCGCTCGGCGAGCTTGGGGCCGTCGATGAAGACCTTCGTCTTCGCTTCGGCGGCAGGGGCGTTGGAGGCTGTGGCGGTGTAGGCGATCATGCCCGCGTATCCCGGCTTCACGCCGTCCGCGCCCTTGATGGAGAAGGGCTGCACGCTCGTCCTGCCGTCGATCGAGGCGTACTCGCAGGTGAAGACCAGGTCCTTCTCGGGGTCCGCGCAGCTGCCGTTCGTCGCCTTCAGGACGGCCTTGTCCTTGAGCGAGGACGCGTCGATGGTCAGCTTCACGTCCTCGGCGACCGGGTCCTCGCCTTCCGGTGCTTCGAGGTTCAGGTGCAGGAGGAACAGGTCGCCGTCTTCGGGGCCCTCGTCCGCCGCGTAGGCGTAGTAGCGTGCGGGGACTTGGATCAGCAGCGTGGGATCGGCCGCCTGGGCCTGCCCGGCTCCGAGGCCGGTCGCCGCCGCGAGGACGGCCGCGGCCGCCGCGGCCCTCGCCAGAGTCCCTTTGCGCCTCATACGTCCCACGCCCATCCCCATAGGAGCCCTAAGTCCTTTCAGTGCCAGGACTCGTGGGGTGGACGGAAGGTTGTGCGGGAGTTAACTCCGCGAGACGTTGCGGTCGTAGACCAGGCGGAGGCCGATCAGGGTCAGCCACGGCTCGTGCTCGTCGATGACCGAGGACTCGCCGAGCACCATCGGGGCCAGGCCGCCGGTCGCGATGACGGTGACGTCGTCCGGGTCGTCGGCGAGCTCGCGCGCCATGCGCTCGACGACCCCGTCGACCTGGCCCGCGAAGCCGTAGAGGATGCCGGACTGCATCGCCTCGACGGTGTTCTTGCCGATCACGCTGCGCGGGCGGGCCAGTTCGATCTTGCGCAGCTGCGCGCCGCGCACACCCAGCGCGTCCACGGAGATCTCGATACCGGGGGCGATCACGCCGCCCACGTACTCGCCGCGCGCCGACACGGCGTCGAAGGTCGTGGCCGTACCGAAGTCGACGACGATGCACGGGCCGCCGTAGAGCTCGACGGCCGCCAGGGCGTTGATGATCCGGTCGGCGCCGACCTCCTTCGGGTTGTCCATGAGGATCGGGACGCCCGTCTTGACGCCCGGTTCGACCAGGACGGCGGGCACGTCGCCGTAGTAGCGGCGGGTGACCTCGCGCAGCTCGTGCAGGACGGAGGGGACGGTGGAGCAGATGGAGATGCCGTCGATGCCGTCCCCGAGCTCCTCTCCGAGCAGCGGGTGCATGCCCATCAGGCCCTGGAGCAGCACGGCGAGTTCGTCGGCCGTGCGGCGGGCGTCGGTGGAGATCCGCCAGTGCTCGACGATGTCCCCGCCGTCGAACAGGCCGAGGACGGTGTGGGTGTTGCCGACGTCGATGGTGAGCAGCATCAGCTCTGCTCCTCCCCGGGGCTCTCGCGGAGGTCGAGGCCGATGTCGAGGATCGGGGAGGAGTGGGTGAGCGCGCCGACGGCCAGGTAGTCGACGCCCGTCTCCGCGTACGTACGGGCGTTGTCCAGGCTGAGGCGGCCGGAGGACTCCAGCCGGGCCCGGCCCGCGACGAGGACGACGGCCTCGCGGGTCTGCCCGGGCGTGAAGTTGTCCAGCAGGATCAGGTCCGCGCCCTCGGCGAGCACCGGCTCGATCTGGTCGAGCCGGTCCACCTCGACCTCGATCGGCACGTCCGGGAACTCGGTCCGTACGGCCTTGAAGGCGGCCGCGACACCGCCCGCGGCGACGACGTGGTTGTCCTTGATGAGCGCGGCGTCGGACAGCGACATGCGGTGGTTGACCCCGCCGCCGCAGCGCACCGCGTACTTCTCCAGGGAGCGCAGCCCCGGTGTCGTCTTGCGGGTGTCGCGGACCGCGGCGCCCGTGCCCTCCAGGGCGTCGGTCCACGCGCGCGTGGCGGTGGCGATGCCGGACAGACGGCACATGAGGTTCAGGGCGCTGCGCTCGGCGGTGAGGAGGTCGCGGGTGCGGGTGCGGACGGACAGCAGCTTCTGGCCCGGCCCGACGCGGTCGCCGTCCTCGACGTGCCGCTCGACCTCGAAGTCGTCGGTGCAGACGACGGAGAGGATGGCCTCGGCGATGCGCAGGCCCGCGACGACGCCGGACTCGCGGGCGGTGAAGTCGCCGGTGGCGACGGCGCTTTCGGGGATGGTCGCGACGGTCGTCACGTCCACGCCGTGGTCGAGGTCCTCCTCGATGGCCATGTGGGCGATGTCCTCGACCTGGACCGGGTCGAGGCCCGCGGCCGCGAGCAGCTCGGCGAGGTCCGGGTCGAGACCGCACTCCATCGGGTCGAGCTCGTACGCCTCGTCGTCGCCGCCTCCGCAGCCGCACGCGTCGCCGCACCCTCCTGCTTCGGCGCCGGCCCCCTCGCCGGGGAGGCCGCTCCCCGCGGCGGGGCCTCCGATCTGGAGCAGCGGAAGGTCCACAGGCTGTGGACGGTCAGGCGTGTTCACGTGAGTCCCCTTCGGGATGGGTTTTTCGGTCGGCGTCTTCCTGGAAGGGCGCGGCGGGGCCGGCGGCGGCGTGCGCGCCTGCGGCTCCGGAACTGCGGCCGGGCGCGGCGCTGTTCGCCGGGCTCACCGGGCTCACCGGGCTCACCGGGCTCACCGGGCTCACCGGGCTCACCGGCGGGAAGTCTGCCGTGTCCGTGACGCTGATCACCAGCTCGGCCCCGGGCCGGAGCCGCGCCACAAGGTGCCGCCGCCAGTGCTCGTCGTCCCGCGAGGGGCGGTCCTCACGCCAGTGGCAGCCGCGGGTCTCCTCGCGCTCGCGCGCCATCGCGACCAGCACGCGCGAGACCAGGAGGAGGTTCGTGGCCTCCCACGTCTCGACGCACGGCTCGGCGGTCTTCCCGTCCCGGGCCAGGGCGGCGACGGCCTCGGTGTGCAGAGCCTCCAGCGCGAGCGCCGCGGCCGCGAGGCTCTCCGCGCTGCGCAGCACGCCGGCACCCTTGGTCATGGTGCGCTGGATGACGAAGCGGGACTCGGGGGCCAGCAGGGGTGTCGCCGCCCCTGAGCCGCCCGGCCGCGGGCCGGCGGCGTCTTCCCGGCTCGTGGCGGGCGCCGGCCCAGGCGTGGGCGGTGCGGCCCTGTCCGCTCCCGCGCCGGCGACGATGTCGGCGGCGATGCGCTCGGCGAAGACCAGCCCCTCGAGGAGGGAGTTGGAGGCGAGCCGGTTCGCGCCGTGGACGCCGGTGCAGGCGACCTCGCCGCACGCGTACAGGCCCGGGACGGTCGTACGGCCCGACAGGTCGGTCCGTACGCCACCGGACGCGTAGTGCGCGGCGGGCGCCACCGGGATCGGCTCGGTCACCGGGTCGATGCCGTGCGCGCGGCAGGCCGCGAGGATCGTGGGGAAGCGGGAACTCCACATCTCCGCGCCGAAGTGGCGGGCGTCGAGGTACATGTGCTCGGCGTCCTGCTCCTGCATGCGCCGCATGATCCCCTTGGCGACGATGTCGCGCGGTGCGAGCTCGGCCAGCTCATGCTGCCCCTGCATGAAGCGGACCCCGTCGGCGTCCACGAGGTACGCGCCCTCGCCGCGTACGGCCTCGGAGACGAGCGGCTGCTGGCCCTCCGCGTCCCGGCCCAGGTAGAGGACCGTGGGGTGGAACTGGACGAACTCGAGGTCGCTCACCTCGGCGCCTGCGCGGAGCGCGAGCGCGACGCCGTCGCCGGTGGAGACGGCGGGGTTGGTCGTCGCGGAGAAGACCTGGCCCATGCCGCCGGTGGCGAGGACGACGGCGGGGGCGTGCACGGCGCCGACGCCGTCGCGCTGCCCCTCCCCCATGACGTGCAGGGTGACGCCCGCGGTGCGGCCTTCGGCGTCGGTGAGCAGGTCGAGGACCAGGGCGTTCTCGACGGTCTCGATGCCCTGGCCGCGTACGGCCGCGACGAGCGCGCGGGAGATCTCCGCGCCGGTCGCGTCGCCGCCCGCGTGCGCGATCCGGCGCCGGTGGTGGCCGCCCTCGCGGGTCAGCTCGATCTCGCCGGTCGCGGTGGAGGTGTCGAATTGGGCGCCGGTGGCGATGAGCCGGCGTACGGCGTCCGGGCCCTCGGTGACGAGCGTGCGCACGGCCTGCTCGTCGCACAGCCCGGCGCCGGCGACGAGCGTGTCGTCGAGGTGCTGCTCGGGAGTGTCACCCTCGCCGAGCGCGGCGGCTATACCGCCCTGCGCCCAGCGGGTTGACCCGTCGTCGAGCTGCGCCTTGGTGACGACGACGGTCTTCCGGCCTGCGGCGGCGCAGCGCAGCGCGGCGGTCAGCCCGGCGACACCGGACCCGACGACGACCACGTCCGCCTCGACGGCCCAGCCGGGGGCGGGGGCGCGCAGGGTGTTCGACTCCGGCGTGGGGGCGGTTCGGCGGGCGCCGTCTGTTATGGGAGCGGCGTCGGTCATCGCGGGCTCCTGTGGCCGGGACGGGTCACGGATGCGTGATGCGGATACGGGGTTCGGGCGGCCCGTATCGCCACGGGGCGGGTCCCGGATCCGCGGGCGAGCGGCACGCGCGCGAGAACGAGCGCGAGGCCGAGGGCGAGCGGCGCCCAGGCCCAGGAGTACGCGCCGCTCACGGCGAACAGCAGGGCGCTCGCCCCGGCGGCCACCGCCAGGGCTCCGTGCTGGAGGACGTGCTGCCTCACCGGGGTCATCGCGGGGCTCCGAACTCCAGGCGGATGTTGTCGATCAGGCGCGTCGTGCCGACCCTGGCGGCGACGGCGAGGACGGCTTCGCCGCGGAAGTCGGGGGGGACGTCGGTGAAGTCGGCGGGGTCCACGAGCGCCAAGTAATCGAGGCTGAGCGGTGGTTCGAGCCCGGCGGCGGCGTCGAGGACCTGCCGCGCGGCGGCCCGTACGGCCTCGGGGCCGGCGGCCTCGGCGGGCGCCGCGGCCTCGGAGGCAGCCGCCCCCTGCCCCTCCGCCGCAGGCGCGTCGGGTCCGCTCGGCGCGCCCCCGCTTCTCTCCACTGCAGCGGACCCGGCCACGCGGCGGCCCGCTTCACGGCCCGCGAAGAGCGCGCGGGAGAGCGCGAGGGCGGTTCGGCGCTCGTCCGCCGAGAGGTAGCGGTTGCGGCTGGACAGCGCCAGGCCGTCGTCCTCGCGGACGGTCGGGACGCCGACGATCTCGGCGGGGAAGTTGAGGTCCCGCGCCATGCGCGTGATCAGTGCGAGCTGCTGGGCGTCCTTCTGGCCGTAGAAGGCCACGTCGGGGGCCGTGAGGTGGAGCAGCTTGGCCACGACCGTGAGCACGCCGTCGAAGTGGCCCGGGCGGTACGCCCCTTCGAGCCGCTCACCCATCGGTCCCGCGCTGATCCGGACCTCCGGCTCGCCGCCCGGGTATACCTCGTCGACCGACGGGGCGAAGACGGCGTCCGCCCCCGCCTTCTCCGCGATCACAAGGTCCGCGTCCAGGGTGCGCGGGTAGCGGTCGAGATCCTCGCCCGCACCGAACTGCAGCGGGTTGACGAAGACGGTGACCACGACCTGGCCGTCAGGGCCCACCCGGTCGCGGGCCGTACGGATCAGCGCCGCGTGCCCCTCGTGCAGGGCGCCCATCGTCATCACCACGGCGCGCTCCCCCGCGCGCGTGAGCGCCCGCAGCCCGTCCGCGGTGTGCACCACCTGGACCGTCATGCGTTCCCTCCGTCCGCGAGGACACCCAGCAGGTCCTCCGCAAGCTCCGGCCTCAGCATCCCGTGTGCGAGCGCGCGGTCCGCCGTCGCGCGGGCCATGGCCAGGTAACCGGCGACGGCCTGCGGCGCGTGTGCGCGCAGCTCGGCGACGTGGGCCGCGACCGTGCCCGCGTCGCCTCGGGCGACCGGCCCGGTGAGCGCCGCGTCGCCGGAGCGCAAGGCGTTGTCCAGCGCGGCGCCCAGCAGCGGGCCGAGCATCCGGTCCGGGGACTCGACCCCGGCGGAGCGCAGCAGCTCCATGGACTGCGCGACCAGCGTGACGAGGTGGTTGGCGCCGAGCGCGAGCGCCGCGTGGTAAAGCGGGCGGGCCGACTCCTCGATCCACTCCGGCTCCCCGCCCATCTCGATGACCAGCGCCTCCGCCGCCAGCCGCAGCTCCTCGGGCGCGGTGACACCGAACGAGCAGCCCGCGAGGCGCTGCACGTCGACGGCCGTGCCGGTGAAGGTCATGACGGGGTGCAGGGCGAGCGGCAGGCCCCCCGCGCGCGTGGCCGGTTCGAGGACGCCGGTTCCGTACCGGCCCGAGGTGTGCACCAGCAGCTGACCTGGGCGTACGGCGCCGGTCTCGGCGAGGCCCTCCACCAGGCCGGGGAGGGCGTCGTCGGGCACGGTGAGCAGGACCAGCTCGGCGTCCTTCAGCACTTCGGCGGGCTGCACGACCGGCACGTCGGGGAGCAGGTCCGCGGCCCGCCGCACGGAGGCGTCGGAGATGCCGGAGACGGCGACCGGGCGGTGCCCGGCGAGCTGCAGCGCCGCCGCGAGGGCCGGGCCGACGCGGCCGGCGCCGACGACGCCGACGGTGAGCCGGGCCGGGCGGTCCGCGGGGCGGTCCTTGGGCTCTGGGTGATGTGGTGCGTTCACGCGGGACGGCCTTCCGTTCCAGTCCGCCAGGGGTACCGGACGTATCCCCGCCATGCTACGCGAGTGTTTCGGGGGGTATACGGGCCGTCCACGGGCTGTGGACGAACAGACGCTGTGGACAACCGCACTGAGTCGGCCCCGCCGCCCCGCGTCCCCGGCAATCAGCCCCCGCGCGAAAACCCCGCGACCGCCTGCCGGGGGCGTAGGACATCATCGGCGTCATGACGGAGACGGACGCCGGGGGCCGCGGACCCTGATCGACGAGTCGAAGGCCTGGCGGCACCGGTACGGCGGGCAGGTCTTCCAGCAGTAGCCCGCCGCACTCGCGGCCCTGGCCGGCCTCGACCGGGAACTGCCGCGCCTGCCGGAGTACGTGGCGCACGCGAAGGTCGTCGCGAAGGCGCTGCGGGAGGCACTGGCGGCGGCCGGTCGCCCCTGGCACCGGATCCACCCGGAGGTGCCGCACACCCACCAGTTCCAGGTGTGGCTGCCGTATCCGGCGGAGCTGCTCACCGAGGCGGGGGTGCGGCAGGCTGAGGAGACCCGGACGACGCTGTTCCGGGCCTGGCGGGACGCGGGCGCGCCGGGCCTCGCGATGACCGAGGTGACGGTGGCGGCGCCGGGGCTGGAGTGGACGGAAGCGGAAGTGGCCGCGGCGGTGGGGGACTTCCTCGACCGGCTGGGCCGACTGGACGGGCTGAACGGGCTGGACGGGCAGGGCTGACTGGACGGGCTCGGCCGGTCGGAAGGGCTGGGCCGGTCGGACGGGCCGGACCCGTAGGAGGAGGAGCTCGATCCGGCTGCCACGCGCGCGTAGCGGAGTCGGATCCCCGCGGCTGAGCCGGGTCCGCGTTGCGGAACGCTACTGCGCTCCGCCCCCGCCGCTCCCCGCCCGCACGAGCCCCGTCTCGTACGCCAGCACCACCGCCTGGACCCGGTCCCGCAGGTCCAGCTTGGTGAGGATGCGGCCCACATGCGTCTTGACCGTGGCCTCGGAGAGGAAGAGCCTCGCCGCGATCTCGCCGTTCGACAGGCCCTGCGCGACCAGCAGCAGTACCTCGCGCTCGCGGTCCGTCAGCCGCTTCAGCTCGGCGTGCGAGGAGTCGGCGGCGCTGCTCGGCAGCATCGGCGCGAAGCGGTCGAGCAGCCGCCGGGTGGTGCTCGGCGCGACGACCGCGTCGCCGCTGTGCACCGCCCGGATCGCCGCCAGCAGCTCGCCAGGCGGCACATCCTTGAGCATGAAGCCGCTCGCGCCCGCCTTCAGCGCCGAGAAAGCGTACTCGTCGAGGTCGAAGGTCGTCAGTATCAGCACCCGGGGAGCCCCGTCTCCCTCACAGATGCGGCGGGTCGCCTCAACCCCGTCCATCCGCGGCATCCGGACATCCATGAGGACCACGTCGACTTCCGTCGCGCGCACCGCATCCAGGGCCTCCACGCCGTCCCCCGCCTCGGCGACGACCTCCATGTCGGGCTGCGCCTGCAGCACCATGCGGAACCCGGTGCGGAGCAGCACCTGGTCGTCGACGAGCATGACTCGTACACATCTCACCTGCTGCTGCTCTGCGTTGGGCTCAGGCTCAGTCATGCAGCCAGCGTACGCAGCGGAAAGCCCCGCCCGGGTCCCACGGTCCGGGCGGGGCTGGTAGCAGGCCGGCGTGCTACTCGTCCGTTCCGCCGTCGAAGGGAACCGCATCCGCTGCGGAGGTGTGCCAGTTGGTGACGATCGGCGCGTCGACGGTCATGGTGCCGACCGGCAGGGAGACCGGGTTCGGGTCGTCGTTGCCGACGGCCACGATGATGCTGTCCAGTTCCTTGCCACCGTTTCCCTTGGTGGTCTTCGGGTTCACCCCGGCATAGGCGGTGGTTCCCTCGCTCAGCGTGATCTGCTCGCCTACGGCCTGCTCAGCGTTGCCCGCCTGGGTGCCGTCGGATCCGAAGGCCACCGTGGGAAGCCCGGCGGGCAGTTCGCAGGTGATGCCCGGCTTGGCCTTCGCGATGATCAGGATGTAGCCGCCGGCCTGCGACTCCTCCCTGGTGCTCCAGGAAATGTCGTTGGCACCGCAGGTCTGCCCGACCTGCTCCCTCTCGCCGTTGCCGGTGTCGTAGCCGGAGCCGGCGCCGTCCTCGGTTCCCTTGCCCTTCGTGGTGGAGGCGTTGGCGGGGCTCCGGCTCTTGTCCGTGGCGGACGAGCCGGACTCGGTGTCCTTGCCGGACACGACCGGGGCGGATGACGGGGACGACGAGTCACCGGACCCCGCACTCTCGGCGCCGAACGGCTGACAGGCGGTGGCCAGCAGGGCGGCGCTCACCAGCAGACCGGCACCGGCGAACGTACGGACTCGGGAGCGGATGGCACGCATGTGGAAAACCTTTTTCGTCTTCAGTGGAGAGGTGACCCCGGCGAGGCTTTCGCTCGGTGTGCCACTGAGCTTGCCGACAGCGGCTGCCGTTCCCTTAACGCACCGCTAACGAAGCGCTGGCCCTCAGCCGGCCGCCTTCAGGGGCAGCACCGCGCTGATCCGGAAGCCGCCCCCCGGCCGCGGCCCGGCGTCGAGGCGGCCGCCGACCATCCCGACCCGCTCCCGCATTCCGATCAGCCCCTGCCCGAGGCCGTCCGCCCCGCCGTCCTCGTACAGCTCGTGCTGCGCGCCGCGCCCGTCGTCCTCGACGAGCAGGTCAAGCTCGGCGTCGCCGTACATGAGGCGGACGGTTGCGCCGACGTCCGGGCCGCCGTGCTTGCGGGTGTTGGTGAGCGCCTCCTGCACGATGCGGTACGCGGTCAGCTCCACGCCGCTGGGCAGCGGGCGCGGTCTGCCCTCGACCCGGAAGTCCACGGGCAGGCCGGCGCCGCGCACCTGCTCGATGAGGTCGTCGAGCTGGCCGACGTCGGGCTGCGGCACGTAGTCGCCGGACTCGCCCGGCTCCCCGGTGCGCAGCACGCCGAGCAGCCGGCGCATCTCGGCGAGCGCCTGACGCCCTGTGCCGGAGATCGTCTCCAGCGCCTGCCTGGCCTGATCGGGCGCGGTGTCCAGGACGTACGCGGCGCCGTCCGCCTGCACCACCATCACGGACACGTTGTGCGCGACGACATCGTGCAGCTCGCGCGCGATCCGCGCCCGCTCGGCGGCCACGGCCACCTTGGCCTGCGCCTCGCGCTCCTTCTCCAGGCGGGCGGCCCGCTCCTCGAGCTGCGCGTAGTACGCGCGGCGGGTGCGGAGCGAGTCGCCGAGGACCCAGGCGAGGGCGAAGGGGACGGTCATGAAGACGGTGGCGACGACGTTCTCGAAGCCGCTCGAGTAGTCGCTCGACCACCGGGTGTTGGCGATGGTGGGCGCGGCCAGGCCGCCGACCAGGGCGAACCGGGAGGCCCAGCGGGCGCCGTTGGCGGCGTTGGTGTAGATGATCACCAGCATCGCGAAGTCGGCCGGGTTGACCTGAACGTCCGTGACGAGCTGCACGACGCCCATGGCGGCAGCCAGCACCAGCATCTTCTCCGGCGCGCGGCGGCGCAGCGCGATCACGGTGCACAGCGCGAGCGCCACGAAGACCGCCGCAGGCCGCTCCGCACTGCCGAGGAGCGTGTCCTCGACGAGCCACAGGCCGCTGAACCCGAGCAGGATGACAGCCCAGAAGCTGTCGACCCCTGTCGGGTGCCTGCGGAGGAAGTCATAGAGGCGCTGCACGTAACCCAGCGTATGCAGACCGCGTACGTGCCGGGGTCAACCGGAGGGCCGATCCCTGTGCCGGGCACGTACTCCCCAAGGTGGATGGGTGGCGGATGGGAAGCGGGCGGGGGCGGGTGGGAGCGGGTGGGAGGTGGTCGAGGCCGCCGCGCCCGCTCGCGCTTACGGTGGGGGCGTGGTGAGCGATAGGGCGCTGTGGCGGGGATGGCGCGAGGCGACCGAGGAGGCGCTGTACGGGCCGGACGGCTTCTTCGTACGGGAGCACCCCGCGGGCCACTTCCGCACGTCCGTGCACGCATCACCGCTCTTCGCGGGTGCCGTCGCCGAGCTGCTGGCGCGGGTGGACGAGGCGCTGGGGCGGCCGGACGCGCTGGCGGTGGTGGACGTGGGGGCCGGGCGCGGGGAGCTGCTTGCGGGGGTGCTGGGCGCGGTGCCGCGCGAGCTGGGCGCGCGGCTGCGGCTCCGCGCGGTGGAACGGGCGGAGCGGCCGGAAGACCTCGACGAGCGCATCGAGTGGCTCCGCGAACTCCCGGAACCGGAATCCGTCACGGGGCTCCTCTTCGCCAACGAGTGGCTCGACGACGTACCGGTGGACGTCGCGGAGTGGGACGCGTCGGGCACCCCGCGAACGGTCCTGGTCGCCCCGGACGGCTCGGAGCGGCTGGGCGCTCAGGTGACGGGCGCGGACGCGGCCTGGCTGCGGCGATGGTGGCCGCCGGAGCCGCCGGTGGATCCGCTGGCAGGCGAGCCGGGGTCGTCGGGCGATCCGGGGCTCGGGGCTGGGATCAACGGGCCGCGGGACGCGGCGTACGCCGTAGAGGCGGACGCGCAGAGCGGCGAGGCACGCGACGCCGCGCCGAGCCCGGTGGCGGGGCTGCGGGCGGAGGTTGGGAGGCCGCGGGACGCGGCGTGGGCGCGGGCCGTGCGGTGTCTGGCCCGCGGTCTCGCGGTCGCCGTCGACTACGGGCACACCCGGACCGCCCGCCCGCCCTTCGGATCGCTGACGGGCTTCCGCGACGGCCGCGAGGTCCAGCCGGTGCCGGACGGCTCGTGCGACATCACGGCCCACGTGGCGCTGGACGCCTGTGCGTCGGCAGGTGCGGAAGCCGTCCCCGGCGGAGCCCGTGACCCGGTCCTGCTGCCCCAGCGCCACGCGCTGCGCGCGCTGGGCGTCGCCGGCGGCCGGCCGCCCCTCGCGCTCGCGTCGAGTGACCCCGCCGCGTACGTGCGCGCGCTGAGCTCGGCGGGCGAGGCCGCCGAGCTCACCGACCCGGCGGGCCTGGGAGCCTTCACCTGGCTCATTCAGCCGATGGGCCTGGCACCGGAGTTCCTGACCGCGACGGGCCTCGCCCGCGCGGCCACCGGCCGACCGGGCTGACCCGGCCCGCTCGCCCGGAACAGCAGCCGTGCCCCGGACTCCGTCCGGACCCCGTGCCGTCCACGGGTCGGTGGTGGGTGGGAAGACTCCCGCCCGAGGCCCGCCGTCGGGTTCGTCAGTCCGAGGTGAGCCAGCGGTCCGGGATGGAGTTGCGGCGGCCCGTGCGTGAGTGGTCCGCCTGGGACGCGGTGATGCGCGCCGCATCCGCCGCGTCGCGCAGCCGCGCCGTGACCGTCTTGTTCGCGCCCGTGTCCACGTGGACCCCCGCCAGCCCGAGCCGCCGCTCCCACGGCCCCTGCGTCCGCCGCACGCTCTGCACCTTCGCGTGCGGGACCAGGGACAGCGAGCGCCCCAGCAGCCCATGCCGGGCCGCGAACACCAGCCCGTCCGCCGCGAACCCGTACCCGCGCCACCACACCGGCACCCGCCACCGCGCCCGCCGCGGCGGCGGCTCCAGCGCCTCCGTCACGGCGCACAGGTCGACGCCGGGCAGGACGCGGCCGATGACCCGTTCCGCGACGGCCCGCTCGGCGACCGGCAGCAGGACGTCGTTCTTGGAGCCCGCCACGTCCAGCTCCACCCGGACCCACCCGCGCCGCCGCCACAGCAGCGGCTCCACGATCCGTACGGTCTGCACCCGCCCCGGCGGCACGGTCTCGTGCTCGCGGTCGAGCAGCCCGTGATCGAGCCGCAGCCCGTCCGGGGATTCGCCGACCGTCCAGTCGTACTCGGCGACGAACCGGCCCCCGCTGCTCGCCCACACCCCGCCCAGGAAGGGCAGCGCGGTCGCGATCGCGGCCCACGGACTGCCGCTCACCAGCCACACCACCGGCGGTCCCACGACCGCCGCGGCCAGCGCCGTCCAGGTGCTCGCCATCAGCAGCAGCGACACCGCAAGGACCCGCGGCTCGACGCGCACCAGCCGCCGTACGGGCGCCTCGCCCGCCTCCCGTACCGCCTCGGGCGCGATGCCCGCCGCCCGCGCCAGCAGCTCCGCGCGCAGCGTCCGCGCCTCCTTCTCGCTCAGGAAGGCCAGCTCGTCCTTGTCCTCCGTGCCGATGACGTCGAGCTTGAGCTTGGCGACGCCGAGGAAGCGGGCGAGCAGCGGCTGGGTGACGTCCACGGCCTGGAGCCGGTCGAGGCGGATGTGCGCGGTGCGCCGGAAGACCAGCCCCGTACGGATCCGCAGCTCGGTGCCAGTGACCGAGAAGTGCGTGAACCACCAGGACAGGAAGCCGTACGCGCCCGCGACGGGTATCAGCACGGCGAGGCCCAGCAGCGCGAGGCCGACGGTCAGTTCGGCGATCCACTTCTGCGCCTGGCCGAGGTCGTGGACGATGACGCCGACGGCCACGGCGATCGGTGCCCAGGCGCGGCGCAGCGGGGTCACCGGATGCAGCCGCCGCTCCACCCCCGCGTCCGGCGGCTCCCCCGATACGCCACCCGGTGCGCTCCCCGGAACGGCCGAAGGTACGTCCGACGGTATGGCCGCCGGCTCCGGCCCCGTCACAGCCCCGCCGATCGCGCCTGGCCGAGCTCGGTGAGCCGTTCGCGCAGCCGCGCCGCCTCCTCCGGCAGCAGGCCGGGGATACGGGCGTCGCTCGCGGCGGCCGCCGTGTGCAGCTGGACGCTCGCGAGGCCGAAGCGCCGCTCGAGCGGCCCCGAGGTCACCTCGACGAGCTGCATCCGCCCGTACGGCACCACCGTCAGCTCCTGCCACAGCACTCCGCGGCTGAGCAGCAGGTCGTCGGCGCGCTCGGCGTACCGCCAGGAGCGCCAGTTGCGGCCGGTCATCCACCAGCCCCAGCCGGTGAGCGCGAGCAGCGGGAGCGCGGCCGCCGCGGCCCGGCCGGGACCGGCGAGCGGCCACAGCACGGCCGCCGCTGCCGCGGCGAGCGGTGGCAGCGTACTCACGAGCAGCAGCCGCCGCATTCGCAGCAGTCCCCCCGGCAGCCCCGTCCAGACGGTAGCGGCGTCCGCTCCCGGGTCCGGTTCAGCGGCATCCGGCCCCGATTCAGCGGCCTCTTGTCGTCCCGCCCCGGCGTCCTGTCCCATCCCCGTGTCCATGCCACCAGCGTAAGCGGGAGAAGGAGCTGCGAGACTGTCCTCATGACGGAGACGACAGTCGGGATCGGCGGTGCGGCGGAGAGCACGGACATGGTGCTCAACATCGGGCCCCAGCACCCGTCCACGCACGGCGTGCTGCGGCTGCGGATCGTGCTGGACGGCGAGCGGATCCAGCACGCGGAGCCGGTGGTCGGCTATATGCACCGGGGCGCGGAGAAGCTCTTCGAGGCCCGCGACTACCGCCAGATCATCGTGCTCGCCAACCGCCACGACTGGCTGTCGGCCTTCTCCAACGAACTGGGCGTCGTGCTCGCCGTCGAGCGGATGCTGGGCATGGAGGTGCCCGAGCGCGCCGTCTGGATGCGGACGCTGCTCGCCGAGCTGAACCGGGTGCTCAACCACCTGATGTTCCTCGGCTCGTACCCCCTCGAACTGGGCGGAATCACCCCGATTTTCCACTCGTTCCGGGAGCGCGAGGATCTCCAGCACGTCATGGAGGAGATCTCCGGCGGCCGGATGCACTACATGTTCAACCGGGTCGGCGGGCTGAAGGAGGACCTCCCCGCGGGCTGGCTCGGCCGGGCGCGGGCCGCGGTGGCGGAGGTGCGCTCGCGGATGGACGTGTACGACCGGCTGGTGCTCGGCAACGAGATCTTCCGCGGCCGCACGCGCGGCGTCGGCGTGCTGGCGGCCGGGGCGGTGCACGCGTACGGCGTGAGCGGGCCGATCGCCCGCGCCTCGGGCGTCGACTTCGACCTGCGGCGCGACGAGCCGTATCTGGCGTACGGGGAGCTGCGGGACGTCCTGAAAGTGGTCACCAGGACCGAGGGCGACTGCCTGGCCCGCTTCGAGTGCCTGCTGGACCAGACGCACAACTCACTCGAGCTGGCGGACGCGTGCCTCGACCGGCTCGAGGGACTGCCGCAGGGGCCGGTCAACCAGCGGCTGCCAAAGGTGCTGAAGGCGCCGGAGGGGCACACGTACGCGTGGACCGAGAACCCGCTCGGGCTCAACGGCTACTACCTGGTGTCGAAGGGCGAGAAGACGCCGTACCGGCTGAAGCTGCGCTCGGCGTCGTACAACAACATCCAGGCGCTGACGGTGCTGCTGCCGGGCACGCTGGTCGCGGACATGGTCGCGATCCTCGGCTCGATGTTCTTCGTCGTGGGTGACATCGACAAGTAACCGGACCCTTCACCAAATAGCGGGGGCATTCACGCTGTTCACCGAACAGCCCGATAGCCGGACAGCCGGACAGCCACCGCCCTTCAGGACGAGTGGGCGCGCAGCTCCCGTACGTCGATCTGCTCGGTCTCGTCGTGCTCGGTGAGGTCGATGACCTCGCCCCCGTCGGCTTCCTCCTCGCGGGCGGCGGCCAGCGCCTCGGCACCGACGACGTCCGCCAGGTCCTCCCCCGCCAGGTCCTCGGCTACCACGTCCCCGGCCGCCACGTTCTCGGCCGCCACGTCCCCGGCCGCCACGTCTCCGGCCCCCAAGTCCTCGCCGGATTCCGCCGGGACCGGCGACGGCGACGGGGCCGCCGCCAGCTCGGGCCGCTGTGCCGAGGCCAGGGCTGGCCGCTCCGGGCGCTTGCGGCCCCCGGACTTGGCGCCGAAGAAGTCGAAGCCCCCTTCGACGCGGGACGTCGGGCGGCGCAGCGGCGCGTACGGCACGACCGCGGCGGCCACCGGCACTTTGTGGCCGTCGTCGTCCGACCCCGCCGCGTCGTCGGTTTCGGTCCCGCCATCGGCCCCGGCCCCGGCGGAGCCGGCAGGGGCGTCGGCGGAGTGGGCAGCGGCGTCAGCGGTGTCGACGGAGTCAGCGGAATTGGGGGAATGGGCCGAGTCGGCGGAGTTGGCGGCCGAACGGGACCCGGTGCCCTCCCCGGTGGCCGCCGCGTGCTTCCCCTGTGACTGCTCCTCCCCCGCGCGCTCCTGCTCCTGCTCCCGTTCCCGCTCCCGCTCCCGCTCGGCGAGGTCGCGGCGGCGGGCGGCTTCGACCGTCCGCTTCGCGTGCTGGCGGGCGCCGTTGCGGATCAGTTCGGTGAGCGCCCGGTCGGCCCTGGCGTACGCGCCGGGAGTCGGGGCGCCGTTGGCGTCGAGGAGGCCGTTGGCCGACGCCGCGGTCAGCTCCTTGGCCGGGGCCGCCGCCTCCAGCGCGAGCAGCCTGCGGCCTTCCAGCGCGCTCGCCCGCTCGGTCTCGGCGGTCGCGTACCGGCGCAGCAGTTCGGCGTGCTCGTTGCGCAGCCGGGAGAGCTCGGTGCGCTTGGCGCGCAGCTTGGCCTCGAGGGCGGCACGCATCTCGCGCGACTCCTCGAGGTCGCCCTCGACTTCGGCTATCCGCTCCTCGGCGCGCCACTCGTCGCTGCGGCGGGCCCGGGTGAGCTCGGCGACGCGCTTGCCCGCGGCGCGGTCCCAGGAACGCATCAGGACCGCGCCGGTGACAGCGGCGGCGGCAGCGGCCGCCACCAGCACACGGAGCGCCACGGGATCGCCGAGCAGCCAGGCACCGGAGGCGCAGGCGACTGACGCGCCGGCGACCGCCGAAGGGGGAAGAAGCCTGTGCAGGGGCGGCGAATGGCGGTGACGTCCACGTGGCATGGCCAGAAACTTACCGTGCGTGCGGTACGCGTGGGGAGGCAGCAGCCAATCTGTTTTCCGCCGGTTGCGTTGCCGCTACCCCTTCAGCAATCGCTTGGACTCCAAGTACTCCTTCGCCACATCCGCGGGCTTCTGCCGCTCCGCGTCGATCTTCCGGTTCAGCTGGATCAGGTCGTCGGTCGTCAGGACCTTCGTGAGCTTGCCGAGAGCCGCCTCGACGCCCTTGTCTCCCGCGTCCTTCGCATTCACCACGGGCAGTACGTTGTCGGCGTTCTGCAGGCCCTTGTCGTCCTCGAGGAGAACCAGGCCGAAGTCCTCGAGCGTCGCGTCGGTCGTGGTGGTGAGCACCAGCTGGTCGGTGCCGTCCTTGACCGCCTGCTTGGCCTGCGGCGTGCCGACGCCCTTGGGGTCGATCTCGGTGATGTCGATGCCGTACGTCTTCTCGAGCCCCGGCCGGCAGAACGGCCGGAGGTCGCACTCGTCGCCCGCCGCGATTTTGATCTTCTGCTTCGACTTCCCCAGGTCCGAGAGGGTTTTGACGTTGTGCTCGGCGGCGAATTCCTTGGTCACGGCAAAGGCGTTCTGATCGACGGCCTCACCGGCGGGGAGGACCTTCAGTCCCTTCGGCTCGGCGAGCTTCTTCAGCGCCTCGACGGTCTTGTCCACATCGCTGGACGCGACCGGCTCCGCCTCCGGCCCGTTCTTCTTCGTGTTGAGGAATTCGGCGAGCGTGGCGGCGTATTCCGGTACGACGTCGATCTGGCCCTTCTCCAGGGCCGGTTCGTACAGCTCACGGTTCTTCAGGGTCTTGATCTCCGTGCCGTAGCCATCGTCCTCCAGCAGTTGGGAGTACAGCTCGGCCAGGAGCGCGGACTCGGTGAAGCCGGCCGAACCGATCACCAAGGAGCCCTTCTTGCCCCCACCGCTGCCCGTGTCCGAGCCGCTGTCCTTCTCCTCCAGGCTCTCGCCACCGCACCCGGCAGCCGTGGCCGCCAGCGCGACGGCGGCCAGGGCCGCGCCCGCCGCCCGTACTCCACGCCTCGCGCGCGGGGTCCTGCTCATGGGAATCACCATCCAACCGATCGTTTCTCACACTGCCGTGGTCACTGCCCTGGCAGGGGCTGCCGCGGCAGTACGCCGCCGCATGGGGTCCAGGAGTCGCCCGGCGGCGACGAGCACGGCTTCGACGAGCAGCGCCAGTGCGGCCACGAGCACCGCTCCGGCCACCACCTGCGGGGTGTTGTACGTGTTGAAGCCGTTCGTGATGATCCGGCCGAGGCCGCCCTCTCCGGCCATCGCGGCGAGCGTCGCGGTCGCGACGACCTGGACGGCGGCGGACCGCAGACCGGTCATGATCAGCGGGTAGGCGAGGGGGAGTTCGACCCGGAGGAACAGCTGGCGCCCCGACATGCCCATCCCGCGGGCCGCCTCCACCACCGCCGCGTCCACCTCGCGCATCCCGATGTAGGCGTTGGTCAGCAACGGTGGCACGGCGAACAGCACCAGCGCGATGATCGTCGGCAGGTCGCCCTGTTTACCGAGCGGGGTGAGTGTCAGCAGCACCAGCACGGCCAGAGTCGGAACGGCCCGCCCCACGTTGGAGAGGTTGACGGCAAGCGCGCCGCCCCGCCCGATGTGTCCCAGATACAGCGCGTTCGGCAGCGCGATCGCGCAGGCCAGCAGCAGGCACACCGAGCTGAAGTACAGGTGCTCGGCGAGCCGGTGCCACACCCCGTTCTCCCCCGCCCAGTTGGCGCCCGTGGTCAGCCAGGTCCAGGAATCCGCGATCGCGCCCATCCGTCAGGGCCCCTTTCCCGCGCGCACCCGGCCCCGGGTCCACGGCGTGAGCACCCGCTGTACGGCGAGCAGCATCACGTCCGCGGCCACCGCGAGCACCACGCAGATGACGGAGGCGGTGAGCACCTGCGCCTTGAAGTTGCTGTCGAGACCTTCCAGGATGAGCGTGCCCAGACCGCCGTAGCCGACGATCGCGCCGACCGTGGTGAGGGCGATCGTGGACACCGCGGCGATGCGCACGCCCCCGAGCAGCGCTGGCAGCGAGAGCGGCAGTTCGACTTCGAACAACAGGCGTATCGGCCCGTAACCCATCCCGCGGGCCGCCTCCCTGGCCTCCTCGGGCACCGCGTCGAGTCCGGCCAGGATGTTCCGCACCAGGACCGTCAGCGAGTAGAGCACGAGCCCTGTGACCACCACGGAGACCGAGACCCCGAACAGGGGCATCAGCAGCGAGAACATGGCGAGCGACGGCACGGTGTAGAGCACGGAGGTCAGGCCGAGCACGGGCCCGGCGAAGGCGCCGCGCCGCCGGGCGAGCAGCGCCAGCGGGAAGGCGACCAGCAGGCCGATGGCGACCGAGGCGGACGTGATCCCGACATGCTCGACCGTGGCGTCCACCAACTCCTGGCTCCGGCTGCTGACGTACTCGCCGCAGATCCAGTCGTTCGCCCTCAGGCAGCCCCGCTCACTCATGCCCCTCCACCTCCCCCGGCCTGCTCGTTCCAATGCCTGGCGACCCTATCCCCAAGGACTGACAATCGGTGAAGATCGCCATACCCCGGCAATACGCTCTTCATAAATCCCGGCCCGGGACCAGCCACAATGGGGTGCCATGATCCGCTTCGACCACGTCACCAAGCGCTACGCCGACGGCACGACCGCCGTGGACGACCTGTCCTTCGAGGTCGCGGAAGGCGAGTTGGTCACGCTCGTCGGACCCTCCGGCTGCGGCAAGACCACCACGATGAAGATGGTGAACCGGCTCATCGAGCCCACCTCCGGCCGGATTTTCCTGGAGGGTGAGGACATTTCGGCCATCGACCCGGTGGAGCTGCGGCGCCGTATCGGCTATGTCATCCAGCAGGTCGGCCTCTTCCCGCACAAGACCGTCCTCGACAACACCGCCACGGTGCCGCACCTCCTCGGCTGGCACCGCAGGAAGGCCCGCGACCGCGCGGCCGAACTGCTCGACCTGGTCGGCCTCGACCCGTCCGTATACGGCGGCCGCTACCCCGACCAGCTCTCCGGCGGCCAGCGCCAGCGCGTCGGCGTCGCCCGCGCGCTCGCCGCCGACCCGCCCGTACTGCTCATGGACGAGCCCTTCGGCGCCGTCGACCCGGTCGTGCGCGAGCGCCTCCAGAGCGAGTTCCTGCGGCTGCAGTCCCAGGTCCGCAAGACCGTCCTCTTCGTCACCCACGACATCGAGGAGGCGGTACGGCTCGGGGACCGCATCGCCGTCTACGGGGACGGGCGCATCGAGCAGTTCGACCCGCCCGCGGCCGTCCTGGGCGCGCCCGCCACGCCGTACGTCGCCGACTTCGTCGGCGCGGACCGCGGCCTCAAGCGGCTGTCCGTGACCGCGATCGAGAGGAGCGACCTCGAACAGCCGCCGGTCGTCCACCTCGACGACCCGCTCCCGAAGGCAGCTGCCCGGCTGACCGACGAGGGCGCACGCTGGGCGGTCGTCCTGGACGACTCCGAGAACCTGCACGGCTGGATCTCGCTGGACGCGGTGACGTCGGGGAGCGCGGGGGGTTCCGGAGGCTCGGGGGGTTCCGGAAGCTCGGGGAGTTCCGGAAGCTCGGGGAGTTCCGGAAGCTCCGGCAGCGCAGCGGGCACGGTGCGGGGGCACGCCCGCCGCATGGAGGCCTGGCTACCGCTCGGCGCCACCCTGAAGCAGGCGTTCAGCACGATGCTCCAGCACGACGCGGGCTGGATCGCGGTCGTCGAAGGCGACCGCTTCCTCGGCGTCCTCACCCCGGCCCGCCTCCACGAGGCCCTCCGCCGATCCATCGACGCGGACGCCAACGCAATCGCCCGCGAGGACGTCGACCTCGAGACGGTGGCCGGAGCGTAACCCTCGCTGGGCGGGCCACTCCGCGCTGCGACCTCCGCCCCCACCGGGCGGTCAACTCCGCGCCACGCATCCCGCCGACGCGCCATAAAACCACCCTCAACTGCCCATTCCACCCCTACCGGACAGCCCGCCGACGCTGCGGGCCCGCCCCACCGGCCAGACCACCAAGGCCGCGGTCCGCCCTGCCGGGCAGGCAGCTCAGCGCCACGTGTTCCGCTGACGCACCGGAAATCCACCCCCACTGGCTACTCCCCCTGCCGGGCAAGCCGCCCCCGCGCCGCGTATTCCACTGACACGCCAGCTCCACTGCCCATTTCACTGCCTACCGGACAGGCCGCCGACCAGACGGGCAGCCGACGCCGCGGGGTCCGCCCTCACCGGGCTGGCGGTCCAGCGCCGCGTACTCCGCTGACGCGCAGGAAAATCGTCCCGCACCTGCCCACCTCGCCCCCGCCGGACAGGCGTCGCCTCTGCGGGACTCGTCCGTCGCCTGAGGCGGGATTTCTTCGCGGCCGCCCCGTCTTCTGCCCGACTCGCTGCCCGTTCTCCTACGGCGCAGGGGGCAGGCAGCGGGGGGTTGAAGGGGCAGAGCCCCTTCAAAGGGCGGGCAGGTGGGCGGGTAGGTGCCCGCCGCGCAGCGTCGGCAGCAGGGTCGCAGGCGCGCAGCGGCGACAGGAGGGTCGCAGGCGCGGAGCGGCCCGCCCGGCGAGGGCTATCGCGGAGCGGCCCGCCCGGCGAGGGCTATGCCGGCGCGGCGCCCTCCGGCTTGTCCTCGTCCTCGTCCTCCGGGAGTTTGCAGACGCGCTCCAGGAACAGCGCCGCGATCACCACCGCGATCCCCGCAACCACCGACAGGCCCGCGTAGATCGCCTGGTCGCGCCGCGGCCCGGCGTCCAGGCCGTCGAGCAGCAGAAAGACGAACGCCCCGCCGTACATCCCCGCCACCAGCGCCGCCACCAGCGCGCTCGCCTGCCCGAAGACCACAGCCCGGGCGGCCACCAGCGGATCCACGCCCTTCGCGCCGGGCCGCCGCTCCCGCTGCGCGTTCAGCCGCGCGCGCAGCGACAGCGCGGTCGCGGCCAGCACGGCCGCGATCGCCCCCAGCACGATCGGAGCCGCCACCGGAACCCTGGGCAGCGTGCCGAAGGTGTCCCAAAGACGCGCACCGGCCCAGGACAGCACCCCGGCCACGGCGAACAGCCCGAACAGGACCCTGACCCGCAGCTGCTTCACTGGCTCTCTCTCCTCGCGATGGCGCCCGAGCCCAATTGAGCCCGACAGAGCCCGACCGTGCCCGCCCGTCCTCGTACGGCGCCGCCCGCCCGCGGCCCCCTACCCGGGAGCCTAACGACTACTCGGGCAGCCGGAGTTCCAGGTCCGCGCGCGGTTCCACGCCCGTGCGCCCCACCGCCGCCAGCAGCTCGGTGACCGCGCCGCGCCCCGGAACCACGGCCTCCGGGTCGATGTCGTACCACGGCACCAGCACGAAGGCCCGCTCATGGGCCCGTGGGTGCGGCAGGGTCAGCACCGGATCGTCGGAGACCACGTCCTGGTACGCCACGATGTCGACGTCGAGGGTCCGCGGCCCCCAGCGCTCGTCCCGCACCCGCTCGAAGGCCTCCTCGATCGCGTGCCCCCGCTCCAGCAGCGCGGACGGCGGCAGCGTCGTCTTGACCAGCACCACGGCGTTGAAATACGTCGGCTGCGAACCCGGCTCCACGCCCCACGGCTGCGTCTCGTAGACCGGCGAGACCGCCTTGACGCGCAGCCCCGGGGTGTCCTCCAGCGCGTCGACCGCACCCTGCAGCGTCTCCAGGCGGTTGCCCAGGTTGCTGCCCAGCGCGATCACCGCCCGTTTGGGGTTGCTCAACGTGACATCGGCCGCGTCCACCTGCTGGACCACCGAGGCGGGCACGGGCTGCACGGTCGGGTCGCTGCTGGTGCTCATACTCGGCTCCGGGTGATGGTGATGGTCACGTCGTCGAACGGCACGGTGATCGGGGCGTCCGGCTTGTGCACGACGACCTCGACCTCCCGCACCGCCTCGTGCTTCAGACACTGCTGGGCGATCCGCTCCGCCAGCGTCTCGATCAGATCCACCGGCTCGCCCTGCACGAGGTCCACGACCTCCTCCGCCACCACCCCGTAGTGCACGGTCTTCGCGAGGTCGTCGTCGGCCGCCGCGGGGCGGGTGTCCAGGCCCAGCACCAGGTCCACGATGAAGGTCTGACCCTCCTCGCGCTCCCGCGGGAACACCCCGTGGTGACCCCGGGCCTTCAGGCCGCGCAGCGCGACACGGTCCACGCGAATCACTCCTGCTGGTCGTCTTGTCTTCGGGTGCCTTCGGGCGCGCACCGGGGCCGCGCCCGGGTGCCACTCGCTTTGAATCTACCTGCGAGCACGGACAACGCTCACGTACGGGGGCTGCGGACACGGGTTCCCCCCGGCCGCCGTGCGGCTCGGCCTGCGCTTACCCCACCGCCCTGCCCCCCACCCCTACCCGGCTCTCCCCCGGCTCGAACGAGTGGGCCCGGGCACGGCGCTGACGCCCGCGCTGACGCCCCCGCCGACGCTGACGATCAGCTCTCGCCGTCCTCCTCGTCCTGGTTGTCAGCGAGTACGGGTGAGCCGTGATGAGACCACACCTTCCAGCCATCCGCTGTGCGCCGGAACACATTCGTCGCGACGACCAGCTGCCCCACGAGCGGGCCCAGGGCGCCGTCCTCCTCCGCGGGCCCGCCGCTGAGGATGTTCTCGGTGCAGGTCACCAGCGCCGTGTCGTCCTCGACCGCGACCTCGACATCGGTCAGGAAGAACTGGATGTAGTCGGTGTTCGCCATGATCAGGGCGTACGAGCGCAGGACCTCGCTGTGACCGCGCAGCACCGGCCACCCCGGGTGCACACAGCTGACGTCGCCGTCCAGCCACATCCCGGACACGGCCTCGAAGTCGCCCTGCTCCATGGCCTCGTAGAGGGCCGTGTTGGCCAGCTCGACCTGCTCGCGGTCCGTGCGGGCCGCGCTCACGCCATCCCCTCGTACGCGTAGCGAACAGCAGTCACAGCGCCCCCTCCACCGCGCGCGCCACGCGCACCGCATCCGCCGTCGGCCGTACCTCGTGCACCCGTACCGCCCAGGCGCCCTCGCGCGCCGCGATGGCCGAGACGGCGGCCGTCGCCGCGTCCCGCTCGCGGGCCGGCGGGGGGCTGCCGTCGCCCCCGGCCAGCACCCGCCCCAGGAACCGCTTCCGCGAGGCGGCCACCAGCAGCGGCCTGCCCAGGCCGTGCAGTTCCCGCAGGTGGGCGACCAGCGCCAGGTCGTGCTCGGCCTGCTTGGCGAAGCCGAGTCCCGGGTCGACCACGATCCGCTCCGGGTCGACGCCCCCCTCGACCACGGCGTCCATACGGGCCCGCAGCTCGTCCAGGACCTCCGCGACCACGTCCCCGTAGACGGCCCGGCTGTTCATCTCCTCGCTGAACCCGCGCCAGTGCATGACCACGAACGGCACCCCCGCCGCGGCCACCACCGGCACCATCGCCGGGTCCGCGAGCCCTCCGCTCACATCGTTGACCAGCACCGCCCCGGCCGCGACCGCCTGCTCGGCGACCGAGGCGCGCATGGTGTCCACGGACACGACGACGCCCTCGGCGGCCAGGCCGCGCACGACCGGGATCACCCGGCGCAGCTCCTCGTCCTCGTCCACCCGCGTGGCCCCCGGGCGCGTCGACTCACCGCCGACGTCCACCAGATCGGCCCCGGTGGCGGCCAGATCCAGCCCGCGCTTGACCGCCGCGCCGGTGTCGAACCAGCGGCCGCCGTCCGAGAAGGAATCGGGCGTGACATTGACCACGCCCATCACCGCACAGCGGTCCCACTCCGGAAGACCGGTCACCCGCCCGCGCAACGTGCTCATGCCCCCAGCCTAGGCCGCGACGACGCGGCTTCGGCTAGTGGGTTGCGGGCCGGACGGGTCTACGTCGATCTACGCCACCTGAGGCTCTCGTTCCGGCTTGTGGGCCGGGGCCACGGCGCCGAGGTGCGCGTGAGCGCAGGGGCGGGCGGCCGAACCGCGGGCGAACGGGCGCGGCAGGCCCAGTGTGACGAAGCCCTCGGCCTGCATCGCGGCGAAGCCGATGCGCGGCAGGTCACGGGTGTTCCCGAAGACCAGGAACCGCGGCTCCCACCGGGGCCGGAACTTCGCGTTGAACTTGTAGAGCGACTCGATCTGGAACCAGCGCGAGAGAAAGACCAGCAGCCCGCGCCACCCGCGCAGCACCGGCCCCGCGCCGAGCCGCTCGCCGCGCGCCAGCGCAGCGCGGAACATCGCGAAGTTCAGCGACACCCGCTGCACCCCGAGCTTCGGCGCCGCCTGCAGCGCGGCCACGATCAGCAGTTCGTTCATGCCGGGATCCGCCGAGCGGTCGCGCCGCATCAGGTCCAGCGACATCCCGTCCGGCCCCCACGGCACGAAGTGGAGTACGGCCTTCAGGTCGCCGTACGGGCTGGAGTGACCGCGGGAGTGCCCGCCCGCGTGTCCGCCGGCGTGCACGCCCGCGTGCTCGCCGGAGAGCCCGCCGGACTGCTCCCCGCCGTCGTCCGCCTTGTGCGCCGTGGCGATCACGCAGTCGCCGTCCGCCGGGTCCCCGATCCGCCCGAGCGCCATCGAGAAGCCCCGCTCGGTGTCGGTCCCACGCCAGTCCGCCGCCGCCCGCCGGACCCGCTCCAGCTCCTCGGCGCACAGGTCGGACACCCGCCGCACCCGCGTCTCGTAGCCGTTCCGCTCGATCCGCTTCACCATCTGCCGTACGTTCCGCATGGCGCGCCCTGACAGCGTGAAGTCCGGTACGTCCACCACGGCCTCGTCGCCCAGCTCCAGTGCGTCCAGACCGGTCTCGCGGGTCCATACCTGGCCACCGGTCTCGCTGCAGCCCATGACCGCCGGGGTCCAGGAGTGCAGCCGCGCCTGCTCCATGAACCGCTCGATCGCCCCGGGCCACGCCTCGACGTCGCCGATCGGGTCGCCGCTGGCGAGCATGACGCCGGATACGACGCGGTAGCAGACGGCGGCCTTGCCGCTCGGCGAGAAGACGACGCCCTTGTCGCGGCGCAGCGCGAAGTGGCCGAGCGAGTCGCGCCCGCCGTGCCGCGCCAGCAGCTCGCGCAGCCGGGCCTCGTCGTCGTCCGTGAGCCGCGCGGCCGGGGTCTCGGGGCGCAGCGCGAGGTAGATGGTGGTGATGGCAGTCAGCAGACCGAGCGCGCCGAGCGAGTAGCCGACGGTCCAGGACACCCGGCCCGTGTAGCCGACCGGGCCCTCCAGGCCCACGAGCCCGTACAGCACGTGCTGCAGCCGGTCGGCGAATCCGGGTTCCCCGATGACCCTGCGCGGGTGCGAGCTGACGATGACCATGCCGAGGCCGATGCTTGCCGAGCCGAGCAGGACGAAGTTGGCCGGCGCCTTCCAGCGGCTGCGCGGGTCGGGGAGGGCGGCGAACTCGCCGCGGTGGCGCAGCAGCAGCGCGAGGAGCGCGAGGGAGAGCAGCGCACCGACGAGGGAGTGCCGGTAGAGGAACTGCGCCACCGCGCCCGCGGGCAGCAGTACGACGGCGGCCGTCCAGGCGCGCCGCTTGCGACGCTTGAGGCCGTGCGCGAGGAGCAGGAGCAGCATGCCCGCGGAGATCGCGAGGGCGGCGGCGAACGGGCCGAGCGCGCCGGGCAGCACCTCGGCGAAGGCGTGCATCCGGCTGTGCCGGAAGCGCGGGAAGACCCCGGCGGCGATGTCCAGCAGGCCTATGAAGGTGCAGGCGGTGCCGACCCGGCCCGGCACCTTCTCGGGACGCGGTCCGCGCAGCGGGCGGCGCAGCCGCCCCTGCCGCACCGGAACCACATCGGACTTTTCACCATCTACCGTGACAGACATCGCTTCGCGTGGCTCCGTCGGGAAATATTGCGGCGGCTGCTCGCGCCATCCGGACAAATTTGCGCCCTCTAGGACGCCGATTCCCGGGCCCGGGTTGCGCCTGCCGGACTCCATGTGCCCATGAGCCGGGAAGCGGTGGCACCACCTCCACCGCGACACCGGCGACGCCGGGTCGCCCGCACAGGAAGCCGTCCATGGGTCTTACCAGCAAGAAAGTCCTGCTGCTCGCCGTCGTGGCGGCGGTTTTACTGTTCGCGATGACCGTGTGGCTGTGGCCGCGGCTGGCCCGCCGCAGCGCGCCCGCGGTGCTCGGACGGATCGGCGTGCTGCTGGCGACCCAGCTCTCGATCCTCGCCGCCGGGGGTCTTTCGGCCAATTTCTACTTCGGCTTCTACGCCTCGTGGGCCGATCTGCTCGGCACCGACCAGGACATGGGCGTCGTCGTGGAGCACGGCGAGGGCTCCTCGAAGCAGCTCAGGGTGGTCGGGACGCAGAGCGTCGGCACCCCGGGCGGCGGCAGCCCGAAGCGCGCGGGCCGGATCGACAAGGTCCAGATCAACGGCGCGAGCACGGGGATTGCGGCGCCCGCATACGTCTACCTGCCGCCGCAGTACTTCCAGAAGCAGTACGCCCGTACGCGGTTCCCGGCCGCCCTCGTCCTCACCGGCTACCCCGGCACGGCCGAGAACCTGATCACGCGCCTGCAGTACCCGCAGACCGCGACCCGCCACATCGCCGCGGGAACCATGCGCCCCACCATCCTGATCATGATGCGGCCGACAGTCGCGCCGCCGCGCGACACGGAGTGCGTGGACGTTCCCGGCGGCCCGCAGGCCGAGTCCTTCTTCACCAGGGACATGCGCGCCGCAGTCGCCTCCCATTACCGGGTGGGCGAGCAGGCGCGCAGCTGGGGCGTGATCGGCAACTCCACCGGCGGCTACTGCGCGGTCAAACTGACCATGCGCAACCCCCGGGCGTTCTCGGCCGGCGCCGGCCTCTCCGGCTCGTACAAGGCCCCGCAGGACCCGACCACCGGCGACCTCTTCGGCGGCAGCACACAGTACGAACGGGAGAACGACATGCTGTGGCGGCTCGACCACCGCCCCATGCCTCCGGTGTCCGTTCTCCTGGCCAGCAGCAAGAAGGGCGAGACCAACTACCGGGACACCCGCGCCTTCATCGTCAAGGCGAAACCCCCGCTGCGCGTCTCGTCGATCATCCTCGACAGCGGCGGCCACAACCTCAACACCTGGAACCGCGAGGTCCCGCCGGCCCTGGACTGGCTGTCGAAGCGCCTCAGCGCGCCATGATGAGGCTCATGGCCTCGGAGCGCGTGGCGGGGTCACGCAGCTGGCCCCGCACGGCCGAGGTCGTGGTCTTCGCACCCGGCTTCCGTATGCCGCGCATCGACATGCACAGGTGCTCGCACTCGACCACCACGATCACGCCACGCGGCTCCAGGATCTGCATGAGCGAGTCGGCGATCTGCGTCGTCATCCGCTCCTGCACCTGGGGGCGGCGGGCGTAGACGTCCACGAGCCGGGCGAGCTTCGACAGTCCCGTGATCTTGCCGTCCGTGGACGGGATGTAGCCGACATGAGCGACCCCGTGGAACGGCACCAGGTGGTGCTCGCAGGTGCTGTACACCTCGATGTCCTTGACCAGCACCATCTCGTCGTGCCCGAGGTCGAACGTGGTCGTCAGGACGTCCTCCGGAGCCTGCCGGAGGCCGCTGAACATCTCCTTGTAGGCACGCGCCACGCGCGCCGGGGTCTCGAGGAGCCCCTCCCGGTCCGGGTCCTCGCCGACGGCGATGAGCAGCTCGCGAATGGCGTTCTCGGCCCGCTTCTCATCGAAATCGCCGATGTGGCCCTCGCCGTCCAGCGTCACCGGGTCGGTCATCTGTGCCTCGATCCTCGTACGTCCGTGCAGGCGCTCATGGCCGAAAGCCGCGCCTCCTCAGGTTAGAACCCGAGGGGGCGCGGCTTTCATTCCGGGCCCCGTGGGGCCTCAGGTGCTCTGAGCAGGCTCAGCTGTCGGCGCTGGGCTCCTCCGGGCGCTCCGCCTTCTCGGTCGGCACCGTGGCGGGTGGCGAGCTCGAGCCCGGCTGAGCGCCGTTGGCCATGGTCAGCTCTTTCGGGGAGAGCACCGGCGGGCGGGTGGAGGGCGTACGGCGCGAGGAGCCGGTCCACGCCGGGCGCGGCGGGCGCTTCACGACCGTCGAGAAGACCTCGGCGATCTCCTCCTTGCCAAGGGTCTCCTTCTCCAGCAGCGCGAGGACCAGGTTGTCCAGAACGTCGCGGTTCTCGACCAGGATCTCCCAGGCCTCGTTGTGCGCCGCCTCGATGAGCTTCTTGACCTCCTCGTCGACCAGCGCGGCGACCTCCTCCGAGTAGTCGCGCTGGTGAGCCATCTCACGGCCGAGGAAGGGCTCGGACTGGTCGGAGCCGAACTTGATCGCGCCGAGCCGCTCGGTCATGCCGTACTGCGTGACCATCGCGCGAGCCGTCGCGGTCGCCTTCTCGATGTCGTTCGCCGCACCCGTGGTCGGATCGTGGAACACGAGCTCCTCCGCGGCTCGGCCGCCCAGCATGTACGCCAGCTGGTCCAGCATCTCGTTGCGCGTGGTGGAGTACTTGTCCTCGTCCGGCAGGACCATCGTGTAACCGAGCGCTCGGCCGCGGGACAGGATGGTGATCTTGTGGACCGGGTCGCTGTTCGGAGAGGCCGCCGCGACCAGGGCGTGTCCGCCCTCGTGATACGCGGTGATCTTCTTCTCCTTGTCGCTCATGATCCGGGTCCGCTTCTGCGGGCCGGCCACGACGCGGTCGATCGCCTCGTCCAGGAAGTGGTTGTCGATCAGCTTCTTGTCGCTGCGGGCCGTGAGCAGCGCGGCCTCGTTCAGGACGTTGGAGAGGTCGGCACCGGTGAAGCCGGGGGTACGGCGGGCGACCGCACCGAGGTCGACGTCGGGGGCGACCGGCTTGCCCTTCTGGTGGACCTTGAGGATCTCCAGGCGGCCCTGCATGTCCGGGCGGTCGACGGCGATCTGCCGGTCGAAGCGGCCGGGGCGCAGCAGGGCGGGGTCGAGGATGTCGGGCCGGTTGGTGGCGGCGATCAGGATGACCCCGCCCTTCACGTCGAAGCCGTCCATCTCGACGAGCAGCTGGTTCAGCGTCTGCTCGCGCTCGTCGTGGCCGCCGCCGAGACCCGCACCGCGGTGCCGGCCGACAGCGTCGATCTCGTCGACGAAGACGATCGCCGGGGCGTTGGCCTTGGCCTGCTCGAACAGGTCGCGGACCCGGGACGCACCGACACCGACGAACATCTCGACGAAGTCGGAGCCGGAGATCGAGTAGAACGGGACGCCCGCCTCGCCTGCGACGGCGCGCGCGAGCAGCGTCTTGCCGGTGCCGGGCGGGCCGTACAGCAGCACACCCTTGGGGATCTTGGCGCCGACGGCCTGGAACTTCGCGGGCTCCTGCAGGAACTCCTTGATCTCCTGGAGCTCTTCCACCGCCTCGTCGGAGCCCGCCACGTCGGAGAAGGTCGTCTTCGGGGTGTCCTTGGTGATGAGCTTGGCCTTGGACTTCCCGAAGTTCATCACCCGGGAGCCGCCGCCCTGCATCTGGTTCATCAGGAACAGGAAGACGACGACGATGAGGACGAACGGCAGCAGTGAGAGCAGAACGCCGACGAAGGGGTTCTGCTTGGACGGCGACACCGTGTAGCCGTCGGGCAGCGTGTCCCGGTCTCCATCGTTGGTCTTGGCCTGCAGGTCCTGGGCGAGCTGGGCGCCCTGGTCACCGATGTAACTGGCCTGCAGCTTGTTGCTGCCCTCGACCTTGGTGCCGTCCTTGAGTTCGACCTTGATCTTGTTTTCGTCGCCGGTCGTCAGCTCGGCGGACTGGACCTTGTTGTCGGCGATGGCCTTGACGACCTGGCCGGTGTCCACCGTCTTGTAGCCGCCGGACGAGCCGACGACCTGCATCAACACGACCACGGCGAGGACGGCCAGCACGATCCACATGACCGGCCCACGGAAGTAGCGCTTCACGTCCATCCATACGGGGTGCCTTGCACCCCGTCCCTCCTGCCACAGTGAGGCACGACAGCTCCGGCTGGAACCGTCTGTGCGTGCGGTGTATTACCCGACCTATTGCGAGTCCGACCTTCGGACCGTACCCCAGCATTGTCACCCGACGCCGCCCCGCACGGTTAACAAAACCGTCTTCCCATGCTCCAACGGCGGAAGACCGCGAGACGTTCCCGCGCATGACCGCCGCCGGGGTGGGGGGCCGGACGCCCGGTCAGCCGCCGTAGACGTGCGGTGCGAGCGTGCCCACGAAGGGCAGGTTCCGGTACTTCTCCGCGTAGTCGAGGCCGTAGCCGACCACGAACTCGTTGGGGATGTCGAACCCGACATATTTCACATCGATGGCGACCTTGGCGGCCTCGGGCTTGCGCAGCAGCGTGCAGACGTTCAGCGAGGCCGGTCCGCGCGAGCTGAGATTCGACAGCAGCCAGGACAGCGTCAGGCCGGAGTCGATGATGTCCTCGACGATCAGCACGTCCTTGCCGGCGATGTCGGTGTCGAGGTCCTTGAGGATCCGCACGACGCCGGAGGACTTGGTGCCCGCGCCGTACGAGGACACCGCCATCCAGTCCATCGTGACGGGGTTGGACAGGGCGCGCGCCAGGTCCGCCATCACCATCACCGCGCCCTTGAGGACACCGATGATGAGCAGGTCCTTGCCCGCGTACTCCGCGTCGATCTTCGCGGCCAGCTCGGCCAGCTTCGCGTCGATCTCTTCCTTGGTGATGAGCACCGACTGGAGGTCGGTGCCCATGTCCTTGTCGTCCACCCGCGCCACTCTCGGTTGTTCCGGTGCAGCCGGACGCACGGCTCGGAGGTCCGTACGGGCCCGGTGCGGCCGAAGGTTTCGGCTCAGTGCTCGGCGGCGGCCTCGTCGCGTCGCCGAATCACCAGACTGCCACACCGGCGGTGCACCTCGACCCGGCCGGGGAGGTTGATGACCCCCTGGCCGCGCCAGCCGGTGATCAGCCGGTCGACTTCCTCGATGTGCTTGGCGAAGAGGGATCCGGGCGGAGAGCCCGCGGCGATGGCGGCACGGCGGAGCACGCGGCGCCGGACGGCAGGCGGGAGGGCATGGAGCTTGGCGGCGTCCAGGGCGGCGCTGCCGCTCTCACCGCCCGCGGCGGCGTCCGCCCGTACGAACTGCTCGGCGTCGGCGGCCCAGGCGTCGAGCGCGTCGGCGTCGTCGCGGGAGAGCTGGGCGGTGCGGGCGAGGGCTTCGATGACGCCCTTGCCCAGGGACTTCTCCAGGGCGGGCAGGCCTTCGTGGCGCAGCCGGGAGCGGAGGTAGGCCGGGTCGGAGTTGTGCGGGTCGTCCCAGACCGGGAGGCACTGGACGAGGCAGGCCTTGCGGGCGGTCTGGCGGTCGAGGTGGAGGAAGGGGCGGCGGTAGCGGCCGCGGGTGCCGGAAACGGCGGCCATCCCGGACAGGGAGCGGGTTCCGGAGCCGCGGGCCAGGCCCAGCAGGACGGTTTCAGCTTGGTCGTCGCGGGTGTGGCCGAGCAGCACGGCGGCGGCGCCGAGCCGCTCCGCGGCCTCGTCGAGGGCGGCGTAACGGGCGTCGCGGGCGGCGGCCTCGGGGCCGCCCTGACGTCCGACGCGGACTGCTGTCGTCTCCACGGGGTCGAGGTTCATGGCGCGCAGGCGCTCGGCGACCTCGGCCGCGCGCTGGGCGGAGCCGGGCTGCAGACCGTGGTCGATGGTGATGCCGCCGGCGCGGATGTCCAGCTTGGGGGCTTCGAAGGCGAGGGCGGAGGCGAGCGCCATGGAGTCGGCGCCACCGCTGCAGGCGACGAGGACGAGCGGGCGCGGGGAGGCGGCGGGCGGAGTTCGTGGGGTGTCGACGCCGTTCAGAACGTCGTTGAGCACGTCGTGCAGGACGCGGCGGACTGCCAGGCGTATCGCTGCGACCGCTGGATGGGGACCCATGTCCGGTTCACTTCCTCGAGGCCGGTGGCGGGCCGCAAGGGCTCAGCCACGGCGTGTCGGTGACGACTTGTCAGTCACGGCTTTCATCACACTGAGTAGATAGATGGTGACAGAGGCGAGCCGTTCCCCGGGCATCGCACGCCTAATCCTTGCCCCAGGGTCCCTCGGACGGGTGACTGGTGGGGCGTACTTCTGCCATCTTCGGCCTTCGAACGCGCCCCTTCCGCGACCCTGCCCTACGGTGCCCCGTCGGTCTTGCGGTGCACCCGCGCGATCCAGTCCGCCGGTTTGGAGATCTCCGCCTTGGTGGGGAGCGTGTTGGGAGAGGTCCAGACGCGGTTGAAGCCGCCCATGCCGACCTCGTCCACCACGGCCCGTACGAACCGCTCGCCGTCCCGGTACTGCCGCAGCTTGGCGTCGAGGCCGAGCAGCTTGCGCAGCGCCTGGTCGAGCCGGCCCGCGCCGCTGGCCCGGCGCCTCTGGAACTTCTCGCGGATCTCGGCGACGGACGGTACGACCTGGGGGCCGACGCCGTCCATCACGTAGTCCGCGTGGCCTTCGAGCAGCGACATCACGGCGGTGAGGCGGGCCAGGATCTCGCGCTGCACGGGCGTCTGGACCAGCTCGACGATGCTGCGTCCTGCGCCGTCCTCCGGGCTGTCGGGGCGGTTGCCGGTGAGCGACTGGGCGGCCTCGCGCAGCCGCTCGAGGAGGGTGGACGGGTCGATCTCGGTCTCGTCGAGGAAAGACTGGATCTCGCCCTCGATGTGGTCGCGCAGCCAGGGGACGGCGCTGAACTGGGTGCGGTGGGTCTCCTCGTGGAGGCACACCCAGAGCCGGAAGTCGTGCGGCTGGACGTCGAGTTCGCGCTCGACGTGGACGATGTTGGGAGCCACGAGGAGCAGCCGCCCGGCGCCGTTCTCGCCTGCGGGGAGTTCGCGGGTGGCCGGGGCGAACGTCTCGTACTGGCCCAGGACACGGGAGGCGAGGAAGGACAGCAGCATCCCCAGCTCGACGCCGGTGACCTTGCCGCCGACAGCACCGAGGACGGCTCCGCCGGGGGTGTTGCCGCGGCGCTCCTGCATCTTCTCGAGCAGCGGCCTGAGGACCTCGCGGAACCCGGCGACGTTGGCCTTGATCCACCCGGTTCTGTCGACGACCAGGACCGGCGTGTCATGGCCGCCGACGGCTCCCGGCTCCGCCAGACGGGTGAACGACCGAACGTGCTCCTCGGACGACTTGGCGTGCCGGCGCAGCTCGGCGACGACGGCCCGCGCCTCGTCGCGGCTCACCTCGGGACCCGGCCGCACGAGCCGGGTCGCGGTCGCCACCGCGAGATTCCAGTCGACCATCTCCGCACCACCGATGCTCGTCATGAATTCACGGTACGTGCTGAAACGCCCTTCCGGTGAGGCCTGCCCTTAGCCCGGCCCCGGAGCCCCACCCTCGGACGGGCGGGTTCGGTGCCCACCCACCCATCTGTTCGTGGGGCCCGGGGGCGGCCCGTGAGGGCGGGGGCGGGGGCAGGACGGCGGGTGACGGGCCGTGGGCCCCGTCCTCCGCGGGAGGTCTGGGTCCCAGGGAACGGGTGGGCGGGGGATCGCGGAGCGGCCCGGACGGCGAGGTCAGCGGCAGCCGCAGTTGGCGACCGCCGACGCCAGGCGGTCGAGAGCCGACTGGGCCGCCCTGCCGTCGCCGGACTTCGACGTCATGAACGCGAAGGCGAGCAGGCGGCCGTCCGCGTCGACGACCGTCCCCGCGAGCGTGTTCACACCGGTGAGCGTGCCGGTCTTGGCGCGGACCATGCCCGTGCCCGCCGGCGCGTCCGCGTACCGGCTGCGCAGCGTGCCGCTGAAGCCCGCCACCGGCAGCCCCGTAAGGACGGGCCGCAGTTCCGGCCGGTCCGGGTCCGCGGCCCGTACGAGCAGCTGGGCGAGGAGGCCCGCGGAGACCCTGTCGTCGCGGCTGAGGCCGCTGCCGTCCGCGAAGCGTGCGCCGTCGAGCGGCACGTCGAGCTTCTTCAGCCGGACCGTCACGGCCCGCTCCGCGCCCTCGAAGGTCACCGGTTCGCCCTCGGCGATCGCGGTCTGCCGGGCCAGGGCCTCGGCGATGTCGTTGTCGCTGACCGTGAGCATGCGCTCGACCAGCGCCGACAGGGGCTGCGAGCGTACGGCGGCGAGCCGCTCGGACCGCGGGGGCGCGGCCGTGAGGTGCGGGTCGCCCTCGGTGTCGACGCCCCGCTCGCGCAGCAGCTCGGCGAACGTCCGGGCCGCGTCCGCCGCCGGGTCGGCGGAGCGCGGGGCGGGGCCGCTGTCGCTGTCGTCGAGGCGGCCCTCGTCGGCCATGAGCGGGCTGACGGGCGCGATGTTCGGGTTGGGCCCGATGGCGTGCATCGCAGGCCCGGCGTAGCGGGAGGTGTCGTACGCGAGCTCGACCTTCTGCCGGCCGCGGTCCTTCAGGGCGCGTGCGGTCTCGTCGGCGAGGGTACGCAGGCCGGCGGGCCCGTCCGGGCCCTTCCCCTCGCGGGCCGTGAGCGTCGGGTCGCCGCCGCCGACCAGGACGATCTCGTCGTCGCCGCCCCCTTCGACGACGGTCGTCTCGATGCGGTGGTCGGGACCGAGCGCGTCGAGGGCGGCCGCGGCGGTGGCGATCTTGATGGTGGAGGCCGGTACGGAGGCGGTGCCCGCGCCCGAGCCGTAGAGCTGCTTGCCGGTCGTGGCGTCGACGACGGACGCCGTACGGAGCGGGCCGAGCGCCGGGTCCTTCAGGAGGGGCGCGAGGGCGTCGGCGAGCCCGGCCCTGGTGGGCGGCGGCACGGGATCGGGGGACCGCGCCGGGGCGGCGGCGCCGAGCGCGGCGAGTACCGCGGTCGCGGGCGGCGCGTCGCCCGCCGCCGCCCTGCCGGAGCGCCCGCCCCGCCCCTCGCCGTGATCCTCGCCACCCGTCCGGCCCGAAGCCACTGCCCGCTCCCGCTCGGCCGTACGCTGGCCTGAGTCCCAGGGACCCGCCGCCGTCACCGCACCGCCCGCGACGGCCAGTCCGACCAGGGCGGATACGACGGGCAGATGCAACGCCGGTACCGCCCGCCACCGTTCGACGGCCCAACTGAACTGCCACGATCTGGCCTCGGGCACCTCGGACCAGCCCCTTTCGCCACCACACACACGCGTGAGGGACACTTAATCACCCGAAGTATGTGCTGATCATGGAGGAGCCACCCGTGGAGTTCGACGTCACCATCGAGATCCCGAAGGGTTCGCGGAACAAGTACGAGGTGGACCACGAGAGCGGTCGCATCCGCCTGGACCGTCGACTCTTCACATCGACCAGCTACCCCGCCGACTACGGCTTCGTGGAGAACACGCTGGGTGAGGACGGCGACCCGCTGGACGCGCTGGTCATTCTCGACGAACCGACGTTCCCCGGGTGCCTGATCAAGTGCCGGGCAATCGGCATGTTCCGGATGACGGACGAGGCGGGCGGCGACGACAAGGTGCTGTGCGTGCCGGCGTCCGACCCGCGCGTCGAGCACCTGAGGGACATTCACCACGTGTCGGAGTTCGACCGCCTGGAGATCCAGCACTTCTTCGAGGTCTACAAGGACCTGGAGCCCGGTAAGTCCGTGGAGGGCGCGACCTGGGTGGGCCGGTCCGAGGCCGAGGCCGAGATCGAGGCCTCCGTGAAGCGGCTCGAGGCCCAGGGCGGCCAGCACTGAGTCGCTGCCGTCGGCGCTGAGTCGCTGAGCAGCGGTTTTCTTTCCCGCGGGCGGGCGGCGCACCCTAGGAAGGGTTTGCGTCGCCCGCCCGTTGCGCGGTCCCCCCGCGCCCTGTGGGGGGCGATCGGGGCGACCGTGCGGCATGGTGTCCGGTGACGTCCCGGAAATAGCTATCCAAAAGCACCCGAACAGCACAGGCTCAACGCCCGTGGCAGGAAACACCCGAAGGCGTGAGAGAGGAGGAACGAAACGACGTGGTCGCGAACCCGAAGGGGCCACGCCCCCTGGCTTCGCCCGGAGGATCCCCGCACAACGGCGGCTGGGGGAGGAACAGCGCCGGTCCGGAGGCCGAGCAGTCCGAGGACCGCAAGCCGCAGTCGGACGAGGCGCACAGCGCCTTTACTCCTCCGTCCGGCGTGCCCCTGCCGCCAGTGCCAGAGGACGATCAGCCCACTTCGGAGTTCGCCGTGCCGAGCGGGCTCGCGCCGGAGCCCCCGCCGGAGCCGGAGGGTTCGGCCTTCGCCCCGCCCAGCGGGCAGATCGCGCAGCCGCAGTCACAGACGCAGACACAGACGCAGGCCGGGCAGCATCCCGGCTTCGTGGCCTTCACGCCGCCGAGTGGCATCCCCATGGTCCGGCTGACCAAGGACACGCCGTGGCAGGACCGGATGCGCACGATGCTGCGTATGCCGATCGCCGAGCGGCCCGTGCCGGAGCGGGTGCAGCGACAGGAGGACGAGACCGGCCCCGCGGCGCCGCGCGTCCTGGACCTGACGCTCCGCATTGGCGAGCTGCTGCTGGCGGGCGGTGAGGGCGCGGAGGACGTCGAGGCGGCGATGTTCGGCGTCGCCCACGCGTACGGCCTGGACCGCGTCGAGCCGACCGTCACCTTCACCCTGCTGTCGGTGTCGTACCAGCCGTCGCTCGTCGACGACCCGCTGACGGCCAGCCGGACCGTACGGCGGCGGGGTACGGACTACAACCGGCTGTCCGCGGTCTTCCGCCTGGTCGACGACATCTGCTCGGAAGACGTCGAGGTCACGCTGGAGGAGGCCTACCGGCGGCTGGTGGAGATCCGGCGCAACCGGCACCCGTACTCGAAGTGGACGCTCACGGTCGCCAGCGGTGCGCTGGCGGGCGCGGCGAGCACCCTGGTGGGGGGCACCTGGCTGGTGTTCTTCGCGGCGGCGATCGGCGCGATGCTCGGCGACCGGCTGGCGTGGATGGCGTCCAAGCGCGGGCTGCCGGAGTTCTACCACTTCGTGGTGGCGGCGATGCCGCCCGCCGCGGTGGGGATCGCGGTGAGCCTGGCCCAAGCGGATGTGCAGGCCTCCGCGGTGATCACCGGTGGGCTGTTCGCCCTGATTCCGGGGCGGGCGCTGGTCGCGGCCGTCCAGGACGGGCTGACGGGCTACTACATCACCGCGTCCGCGCGCCTGCTGGAGGTCTGCTATCTGATCGTCGGCATCGTCTGCGGCGTGCTGATCGTGCTGTACGGCGGTGTGCGGCTGGGCGCGACGCTGCGGCCGGAGGAGGCGCTGGGCGGCGTCGCCCAGCGGCCGGTGACGCAGATCCTCGCGGCGATGCTGCTGACGCTGGCCTTCGCGGTCCTGCTCCAGCAGGAACGTCACACCGTGCTGATGGCAACGCTCAACGGCGGGGTCGCATGGGTCATCTTCGGAGCCCTGCACTTCGACCCGGTCGGGATGAACCCGGTGGCCTCGACGGCGGTGGCGGCGGGTCTGGTCGGCCTCTTCGGCCAGCTGCTGTCGCGTTACCGGTACGCGTCCGCGCTGCCGTACGTCACGGCGGCGATCGGGCCGCTGCTGCCCGGTAGCGCGACGTACTTCGGACTGCTGGGGCTGGCCCAGGGCAACATGAACGCGGGCATGTCGTCGCTGACGAAGGCGGCCGCGCTGGCGCTCGCCATCGCGATCGGTGTGAACCTGGGCGGTGAGATCGCCCGGCTCTTCATCCAGGCCCCGGGCGCGGCCGAGGCCATGGCCCGCCGAGCCTCCAAGCGCACCCGCGGCTTCTAGGCCCCCTGACTCAAGGCTTACGGGGCGGGGGTGTGCCCAGGGTTGTGCCTGCAGGAGGCCGCCCGGGGGCGCCGGCTCGGCGAGGCTGTCCCCCGGCGGAGTTACCTCTTGGCGTGGCGGCGGCGCTGGGCCGGTGACGGGGACGGGGTGTCGCCCGGCTCGGCGGGGGCCGCCGCGGCGGCCTTCTTCGACTTGCCGCGGGCGCGGAGGTACTCGATCACGATCGGCAGCACCGAGAGCAGGACGATCCCGACGAGGATCCCCTCGATGTTCTTGTGGACGAAGTCGACCCGGCCGAGCGCTGCTCCGAGCAGCGTGACCCCGACGCCCCACAGCACGCCGCCGATGACGTTGAAGGTGATGAAGGACCGGTAGTTCATCCGGCTCACGCCCGCGATGATCGGCGTGAAGGTCCGCACGACGGGCACGAAGCGGGCCAGGACCAGGGACTTCGGGCCGTACTTCTCGAAGAACTCGTGGGCCTTCTCGACGTTCTCCTGCTTGAAGAACCTGGAGTCCGGGCGCTTGAAGAGCGCGGGCCCCACCTTGCGGCCGAAGAGATAGCCCGCCTGGTCCCCGGCGATCGCCGCGAGTGCGATCAGCGTGCAGATGAGCCAGAGCGGGGTGTCCAGCTTGTCCGTGACCACCAGCAGACCGGTGGTGAACAGCAGCGAGTCGCCCGGCAGGAAGAAGCCGATGAGCAGGCCGGACTCGGCGAAGACGATCGCGAGGATGCCGATGAGCCCGAAGGTGTTGATCAGGTAGTCCGGGTCCAGCCAGCTTGGGCCGAGCGCGAGGGTGGTCACGGTTGACAGGCTCCTGGGTCGAGGGCGCAGGCACAAGCAGGGCCCGGGCACAGGTTCGGGGCTGGGGGTGTGGCGCTGGGTGTACCGCCCAAAGCTATCAACGCGAACGCGCGTTCCCCGGTTCCGGAGGCCGGACCGGGCACCCGAGGTGCGCCCACACCGCCACCACGCGACGCTTTCGGGAGGAGGTGGATGTGTGATGGGCATCGACGAGTACGGAGGCGGACAGCGGACCGCGTCCGACGTCCTGGTAGTGACGACGAACGACGTGCCGGGCTACCACGTCCAGCAGGTCATCGGAGAGGTCTTCGGCCTGACGGTGCGCTCGCGCCACCTCGGCAGCCAGATCGGCGCGGGTCTGAAGTCGATGGTCGGCGGCGAGCTGAGGGGCCTGACCAAGACGCTGGTCGAGACCCGCAATCAGGCCATGGACCGGCTGGTGGAGCAGGCCAGGGCGCGCGGCGGGAACGCCGTACTGATGATGCGCTTCGATGTGACGGAGGCTGCGGACGTGGGCACCGAGGTGTGCGCGTACGGCACGGCCGTGGTGCTGGCCCCGCAATCCTGACGGGTGCCGCCGATCCACCGGGGCCCCGCCTCCTGCGGACGGACGCGGGGCCCCGGCCTCGGACCGGGCCCAGCGGGCCCAGCCCCGGGGGCATGGCCCCACGCGCCGTCAGGCGTCGCGGGCGGCGTTGGCGAGGATCGCGTCCCGCAGGTACCCGGCGAGGCCCGGCTTGATCTGCTCGAACGTGGCAGAGAAGCGCTCGTCCGACATGTACATCTCGGCGAGCCCGGTGTGTATCTCGTACGTGCACTCGTAGAAGTTCCGGCTGATCTGCTGCCGGTGCTCCTCGGCCAGGTCCATCGCCTCCCCGGAGTCCGGCGCGGCACCGGCGTCCATCAGGGCGGTGAAGGCGCTGGTGTTCTGAGCACCTTCGGCCTTGATGCGCAGCCAGTCCTCCTTGGTGTAGGAGGACGCCCTGCGCACCGACTCCCGATAGGGCTCGGTGTCTCCCCAGCGCTGCAGCGACTCCTCCGCGTACTGGTCCGGGTCGTGCTCGCCGAAGACCTCGAACTTCTCCTCGGGCGTGAGGTTGATGCCCATCTTCCGTGCCTCCATGGCGTGTTGGACGGCGGCGGCCATCTTCTGAAGCTTCTCGATCCGGACGGTGAGCACGTCGTACTGCCTCCGCAGGTGCTCCTGCGGATCCGCGTCCGGGTCGTCGAGCAGGGCCGCGACCTCTTCGAGCGGAAAGCCGAGCTCCCGGTAGAACAGGATCTGCTGCAGCCGGTCGAGGTCGGCGTCGTCGTACCGCCGGTGACCCGCGTGGCTGCGGGCGCTCGGGGAGAGCAGCCCGATCTCGTCGTAGTGGTGCAGGGTGCGCACCGTGACACCGGCGAAACCGGCGACCTGTCCCACGGAGTAGCTCATCGTCTCCGCACTCCTTTCTGCGTGCGCTCCTCAGCCTGGGTCCTCACGCCACGTAAGGTGCAACCCCCTGAGTTTCTCTGCAGTTTCGTCCTATTGGTACGTCTATGGTGTGGCGGTGGTCACGGAAGCCTCCCGCCAGCCCTCCAGCGTCGGCGGTCCGAGGCTGCTGCTCCGGCTGACCGTTCCCGCTCTCGTGATCGGGGTCGCGGCAAGCTTGCTGCTCATCGGGGTGGAGAAGCTGGCCGGGCAGCTGGAGCACGTCCTGTGGACCACGCTGCCCGGCACCCTGGGCATCGGCCGCTGGTCGGCCGGCTGGATGCTCGCCGTCCTTACGGACACCGGTCTCGCCGTGGGACTCGTGGCCTGGAAGGTCCCGGGGCACGCAGGCCCGGATCCGGCCACCACCGGGCTGGTGGAGCCCCCCCATGCCCGCCTCCGTCGTGCCGAGCGTGCTGGCCGCCAGCGCGCTGGCCCTCGCGGGCGGCGTGAGCCTCGGTCCCGAGAACCCCGTCACCGTGGCCAATGTCGCGCTCGCGTACTGGTTCGGGCGGCGGGTGGCGCCCGGCAGCCCGGCCGAGCTGTGGGTGTCCCTCGCCGCCGCGGGCACGATCGGGGCGCTGTTCGGGACGCCGGTCGCGGCCGCGCTCGTGCTCACCGAGACACTCGCCGGCGGCACGGTGCAGACGCCGCGCCTGGCGTCGCTGTGGGACCGGCTGTTCGCGCCGCTGGTAGCCGCCGGGGCGGGCTCGATCACGACGGTCCTGATCGCCGAGCCGTCGTTCACCGTCAACCTGCCCGACTATTCCGGCCCGAGGTACGGGGACATCCTGACCGCCATGGTGATCTCCGCAGCCGGAGCGGTGGTCGGCATGGCGGCGGTGTACGCGTTCCCTTACGCCCACCGGGCCTTCAGGGTGCTGCGGCACCCGGTGGCGATGATCACGGCCGGAGGTGTGGTGCTGGGGCTGCTCGGTGCGCTCGGTGGACATCTCACCCTCTTCAAAGGTCTCGATCAGATGCTGGAACTGACGGAGGATCCGGGCGACTGGTCGGCCGGCAGGCTCGCGCTGATGACCGGGGTCAAGCTCGCCGCGGTGGTGGTCGCCTCCACCTGCGGCTTCCGGGGTGGCCGGATCTTCCCCTCGGTCTTCGGCGGCGTCGCACTGGGGCTGTTCGCCCACGCGGTCGTGCCCGAGGCGCACACCACCGTCGCCGTGGTGTGCGGGGTGCTCGGCGTCCTCATGGCGGTCACCCGGCACGGCTGGCTGAGCCTGTTCACCGCGGCTGTCCTGACACCCCAGATCACCATCCTTCCGCTGCTGTGCCTGGCCGCACTCCCCGCCTGGCTGCTGGTGACCGGGCGTCCGCTGATGCAGCTGCGCGAGGACGGCACGTCGGTGCGGTGACGCTCGACGCCATGCGCAGCAACCGGACGGGCCGGGCGGGCGATATGCCCGTATCGTCACGGCGAGAGGAGGCGCCAGCACGATGTCGCTGCACAAGGGACCGGGGCCCGCGGGGGCCGAACGAGCCGGGCTGTCGGTCAACCCCTTCATCGGCCCCGCCGATCCGGTCGGCGGCATGGCCTCGGAGCCGCCCCGCCACCGGCTGCCGAACGGCCCGATGACCCCCGACGCCGCCTTCCAGCTCGTCCACGACGAGCTCATGCTCGACGGCAACTCCCGGCTGAACCTCGCCACCTTCGTGACCACGTGGATGGAGCCGCAGGCCGGTCGGCTCATGGCCGTCTGCCGGGACAAGAACATGATCGACAAGGACGAGTATCCGCGCACCGCCGAGCTCGAGCGGCGCTGCGTGGCCATGCTCGCCGATCTCTGGAATGCCCCCGACCCGACCACCGCCGTGGGCTGTTCCACCACCGGGTCCAGCGAGGCGTGCATGCTCGCCGGGATGGCTCTCAAACGCCGCTGGGCCAAGCGCGCCGCGACGCGGGACGAGGGCGGCCGCTATCCCGGGAGCGCGCGGCCGAACCTCGTCATGGGAACGAACGTCCAGGTCTGCTGGGACAAGTTCTGCAACTTCTGGGAGGTCGACGCCCGCCAAGTCCCCATGGAGGGCGACCGGTTCCACCTCGATCCGCAGGCCGCGGCCGACCTCTGCGACGAGAACACCATCGGAGTCGTGGCCGTACTCGGCTCGACCTTTGACGGGTCCTACGAGCCGGTGGCCGAAGTGTGCAAAGCCCTGGACGCGCTTCAGGAGCGCACCGGCCTCGACATCCCGGTCCACGTGGACGGCGCGTCCGGCGCGATGATCGCCCCCTTCCTCGACGAGGACCTGGTCTGGGACTTCCGGCTGCCGCGCGTCGCCTCCATCAACACCTCCGGTCACAAGTACGGCCTGGTGTACCCGGGCGTGGGCTGGGCCCTGTGGCGCGATGTCGCCGCCCTGCCGGAGGAGCTCGTCTTCCGGGTCAACTACCTGGGCGGCGACATGCCCACCTTCGCGCTCAACTTCTCCCGTCCGGGCGCGCAGGTCGCCGCCCAGTACTACACCTTTCTGCGGCTGGGCCGGGACGGCTTCCGGGCCGTCCAGCAGACGGCGCGGAACGTGGCCCGCTCGCTGGCCGAACGGATCGAAGCCCTGGGCGACTTCCGCATGCTGACCTACGGCGACGAGCTCCCGGTCTTCGCCTTCACCACAGCGCCGGAGATCGCCAACTACGACGTCTTCGACGTCTCCCGGCGGCTGCGCGAGCACGGCTGGCTCGTGCCCGCATACTCCTTCCCGCCCAACCGCGAGGACCTGTGCGCCCTGCGGGTGGTCTGCCGCAACGGCTTCACGGCTGACCTCGCCGAGATGTTCGTCGAAGACCTCCGGACGCTGCTGCCCGAACTTCGAAGCCAGTCCGCGCCCCTGGACCGTCCCGAGTCCGAGGCGACCGCCTTCCACCACTGAGGCATGTCCGGCGGGCCTTTCTCCCATCCCACCCCTCCCCGTCACCAGGGCCCGCGGCGCAGCCGCTGTCGGACACAGCGCCCCTGGTGACGGCAGTCCGGGACGGAGCCACAGACCCCCGCAGGCGCCCAAAATCCGCCGGACACGCGCTGATTCAACAAGCTCATACGGATAAAACCGACCGGCCACGATGCCCCCTCAGTGCGGACGCCCCCGACGGGCGCCGTCACTTTCTGTACACCGCAGCCCGCCGCGAGGTTCCCACCCCGGCCCGCCTCACCTGCTGAGCCGTCGGAAGCGCCCCACCGCCAGCGGGAAGAAGACCGCGAGCAGAACCAGGGGCCAGACCACGGCCATCTGCAGGGAGTGCTGCGCGATCCACGAGTCGCCGCCCCAGCCCGGGTTGGCGAACAGCTCACGGACCGCCGCTGCCGTCGCCGACAGCGGGTTCCACTCCGCGATCGCCCCCAGCCAGCCCGGCATCGCCTCCGGTGACGAGAAGGTGTTGGACAGGAACCCGACCGGCCAGACGAGGATCTGGACGGCCTGGACGAGCTCGGGCCTGCCCGCGACCAGACCGAGGAAGATGCCGATCCACAGCATCGCGAACCGCAGCAGAAGCAGCAGCCCCATGGCGGCGAGCGCCTCACCGAGGCCGCCGTGCCAGCGCCAGCCCATCGCGAGCCCTACCCCGACCATGATCAGCAGACTGACCGCGGACTGGAGCATGTCGGCGACGCTGCGGCCCACCAGCACCGCCGACGGTGTCATCGGCATCGAGCGGAACCGGTCCACGACCCCCTTGTTCAGGTCCTGCGTGATCGCGATCATCGTCGCTTCGAGCCCGAAGGCCATGGTGAGGGCGAGCATGCCCGGGACGAGGAACTCCTTGTAGCCGCCGCCGCCCGCGACGGTCATCCCGCCGCCGATGAAGTACGCGAACATCAGCAGCATCATCACCGGGAAGACGAGGCCGACGACGACCTGGACGGGCTCCCGCGCCCAGTGGGCGAGTTCGCGCCGGGTCATGGTCCAGGAGTCCGCGAGAGCCCAGCCCAGCGTGGAGCCGCCCATGGCCGCGGGAGGGGTTGTGGTGGTCATACGACAGCCTCCTGGTCGTCCCGGTCACCGGCGTCAGGGGCGCCACGGCCGTCATGTGCGGCATGTACGTCTCGGGCGTCACCCGCGCCACTGCCCTCGGGGCCGCTACGGCCCCCCGTGAGGTGCAGGAACACCTCATCGAGCGTGGGCCGCCGCAGGGCGATGTCCTCCGCCTCGATCCCGGCCGCGCCCAGGGCACGTACGGTCTCGGTCAGTGCGGTCATCCGATCGGTCACCGGGGCGCTGACCCGGCGGCCGTCCACATCCGTCTCGACGGCCCCGGCCCGCGCCGCCGAGCCACCCGCAGCCGGGCCGCGCGCCACTGAGCCGCTCACCACCGAGCCGCCCGCCGCCGAGCCGCCCGCCGCCGAGCCGATCAGCGCGGCGGCGCGCGCCAGTTGACCCGCGTCGTGCAGAACGACGTCGATGCGGTCTCCGCCGATCTTGGACTTGAGCTCGTCCGGCGTGCCCTCGGCGATGGCCCGCCCCCGGTCGATCACCGAGATACGGTCCGCGAGCTGGTCCGCCTCCTCCAGGTACTGGGTCGTGAGCAGCACCGTCGTACCGCCGCCGACCAGCGAGCGGACCGCGTTCCACACCTCGGTGCGGCCACGCGGGTCGAGCCCGGTCGTCGGCTCGTCCAGAAAGAGGATCCGCGGGGCGGTGATGAGGGCGGCGGCCAGGTCGAGCCGCCGCCGCATGCCACCGCTGTACTGCTTCACGGCCTTCCGGCCGGCGTCGTCGAGACCGAACCGCCCCAGCAGCTCGTCCGCGCGCGTGCCCGCCCGGCGCGCGCCCAGGTGGTAGAGCCGCCCGAACATCTCCAGGTTCTGCCGACCGCTCAACTCCTCGTCGACTGCGGCGTGCTGACCGAGCAGGCCGATCCGGGAGCGGACCTCGTCGGGCCGGCGCAGCACGTCGAAACCGGCCACCTCGGCGCGGCCGCCGTCGTGCCGCAGCAGGGTGGAGAGGATGCGGACAGCCGTGGTCTTGCCGGCGCCGTTCGGGCCGAGCACCCCGTGGACGGTGCCGGCGGGGACGGTCAGATCCAGGCCGTCGAGGGCCTGCTTGCTCCCGTACGTCTTCCGTAGTCCTTCGACGACGATCGGCAGATCGAAGTCAGTCACAACGCTCGCCTCCAGATTCCTGCTTGTAGTCAAACTTGACTACAGCCTGGAAATTACTGCCCGCTCGACCATTAGTCAAACTTGATTAATCGTGGTCCCGCCCAGCCACGGCCCGCCCGCCGGCTCCACCGGCCCGACCGGCCCCTGGATCTCCCGCCCCCGCCCCCGTCGCGTACGGGTTCTCGACCCCCTCCGGCAGGACGCCCACGAACGGCTCCCCCTCCCCCGCGAAGGCGTACGCTCCGGCCTCGATCCGCTCGATCAGGCCGCGGGTCCACTCGGCGCCGCTGTCGGCCGAGTGGACCCACATGTTCATGATCTCGCCGATGTGGCCGATCGATTCGGGCCCTTCCTCGGGCGTGTAGTACTCGGTCACCGACGAACGCCACCGCTCCAGGCCCTGCACCCGCTCCTTGAGGAGCGCCACCGCCTCCTCACGCGGAAGGTCGACGATGAAGCCGATCCCGGCCGACAGCATGTCGATCTTCTGGTCGTGCCGGGACACCGCCTCGCGCAACAGCTTGAAGTACTCCTCCCGGCCCGCGTCCGTAACCTCGTACTCCGTACGAGGAGGGCCGCCTGCCGTGCTCGGCGCGGTCTCGTGGGCGAGCAGCAGCCCCTGCTTGGCCATCTGCTTGAGGGCGTGATAGATCGATCCGGGCTTGGCGTTGGACCACTCGTGGGCGCCCCAGTACTCCAGGTCGTTGCGCACCTGATAGCCGTGCGCACGCCCGTGCTGGCGGACCGCCCCCAGCACCAGCAGCCGGATCGCTGACATCGCCCGTATCTCTCCGTCTCGCCTGTCGGCCCTGATGGCCCCGCGTGTGGCCTGCGCCTATGCCTATGCCTATGGCGCCACAGTAGCCGGGACAGCGCGCTATTCAACCTTGACTAGCCTCGGCGACCAGCGCGAAAGCGGTCTTGCCGTCCAGCGACTCGCGGATGATGTCGGCGTGGCCCGCGTGCCGCGCGGTCTCCTCGATGAGGTGCAGCACCAGCCAGCGCATCGAGACCCGCGAAGCCGGCGGGAACCAGGGCGCCTCGGGCAGCGGGAAGGTGTCGTCGAGGCTGGGCACCGAGCGGATCCACTCCTCGGTCTCCCGCGCCGTCTTGTCCCAGAAGGCGAGCGTGCCCGCGACGCTCTCGCCCTCGACGAGGCGGAAGCTGTCGGCCCAGGTCTCCTCGGTCCGCGCGACTTCGCTGGGCCGCTGCTGGGCGCGGCGGAGCCAGCCGAGTTCGGTCTCGGCGACGTGCTTGAGGAGCCCGGACAGGGAGAGTTCGCTGGCGCTCGGCTTCTGCGCCGCCTGCTCGTCCGTGAGGCCGAGGAGCGTGCGGCGGACGCCGCCGCGCTGGGCCTCGAGGAAGGCGAGGAGGGCGCCGCGCTCATCGCCGTGGGCCTCGGGGAGTACGTGCGTGGGCATGGGGTCCGCCTTTCGTCACGCAGCCTCGCGCTGCGTCGCGTTGGTGTCGTCCGTCCTTCTCGACACCCACGACGCTATGGGCCCTTGCGGTCAGACTCTGTCCGCAATCCCCGCGCCGGAGAGAATCCGCGCGCGAAAATTCCGTACGCCAAGGACCCGCGCGATCAAGGAACCGCAAACCGCTACGAGGAACTGCGCTACGAATGCGTCGCCTCGGAAGCCTGGCAAGGCCGGCCTCAGAAGGGGAAGCCGCTGCGCCCGTGCTGGATGGAGATCCACTTCTGGGTGGTGAACGCCTCCACCATGGAATCGCCGTTCAGCCGCCCGATCCCGGAGTGCTTCTCGCCCCCGAAGGGCACGATCGGCTCGTCGTGGACCGTACTGTCGTTGATGTGGATCATGCCGGTCTGGATCCGCTGGGCGATCCGGACGCCCCGCTCGATGTCGCCCGTGTGCACCGCGCCGCTCAGGCCGTACGGGGTGTCGTTGGCGATCCGTATCGCCTCCTCCTCCCCGTCGAAGGGCACCACGAGCGCCACCGGCCCGAAGATCTCCTGCGACAGGACGGGCGAGTCGGCCGGAAGCCCCGTGAGCACGGTGGGGGCGACCAGGTTCCCCTCGGTGCCGCCCCGCACCAGGGCCCTCGCGCCCGCCTCGACCGTCGTCTCGACGAGCGCCGAAACCGCCTCGGCCTGCGAGGAGTTGATGAGCGGACCGATGTGGGTCTCCGGGTCCGCCGGGTCGCCGACCTTCAGGGCCTTCACCTTGGCGACGAACTTCTCGGTGAACTCCTTCTCGACCGTGCGGTCCACGAGCACCCGGTTCGCCGCCATGCAGACCTGCCCCTGGTGCACGAACCGGCTGAAGACCGCCGCGTCCACCGCGTAGTCGACGTCGGCGTCGTCGAGCACGATGAGCGCGCTGTTGCCGCCCAGCTCGAGGACGACGCGCTTGAAGTTGGCCGCGCAGACGGTGGCGACGTGCCGCCCCACCTTGTCGGAGCCCGTGAAGGAGATGACCTTCGGCACCGGGTGCTCGAGCAGCGCGTCGCCGATCTCCGCGATGTCGGTGACCACGACATTGAGCAGGCCTGAGGGCAGGCCCGCGTCCTCGAAGACCTTGGCCACCAGAGTCCCGCCGCAGATCGGCGTGTTCTGGTGCGGCTTGAGGACCACCGCGTTGCCGAGCGCCAGCGCCGGGGCGATCGACTTGATGGACAGCAGGAAGGGGAAGTTGAAGGGGCTGATGACCCCGACGACACCGACCGGCACGCGGTAGAGGCGGTTCTCCTTGCCATCGACCGGTGAGGGGAGGATCCGGCCTTCGGGCCGCAGCGCCAGCTGCATCGCCTCGCGCAGGAACTCCTTGGCGAGGTGCAGCTCGAAGGCCGCCTTCAGCCGGGTGCCGCCCAGCTCGGCGATGATCGCCTCGGTGAGCTCCTGATCGCGGTCCTCGATGATCCGCAGGGCCCGTTCGAAGACGAGGCGGCGCGTGTACGGGTTGGTGTCGGCCCAGGCGCGCTGCGCGCGTTCCGCGGCCCGGTACGCCTGGTCCACCTCGCCGACCGTGGCGACGGTGATCGAGGCCAGCTTCTCGCCGTCGTAGGGGTTGAAGTCGATGATGTCCCAGGAGCCGCTGCCGGCCCGCCACTCGCCGTCGATGTACTGATGGGCCAGGTCTGTGAAGTAGGACATGCCATCCCTATCTGGAGGCCGGGGCGTCCGTGCGGGCGCCCGCGGACGCGTGTGCCGACAGTGCGTACTCCTGATGGCACGTCATCGTAGTGATGTGTCAGGCGCGTTGGAGGATCTTGGCCAGGAGGCCACGGCTCTCCTTCGGGCTCAGGCTGTCCTCGTGCAGCCGGTGCATCGCCTGCTCGTACTGGCTGACGTCCTCGCGCTTGTCGAGGTAGAGCGCGCTGCTGAGCTGCTCCAGGTAGACGACGTCGGGGAGGTCGGACTCGGGGAAGCGGAGCAGTGTGAAGGCACCGCTCTCGCCCGCGTGGCCACCGAAGCGGAACGGCATGATCTGCAGGGTCACATTGGGCCGTTCCGAGATCTCGATGAGGTGGCGGAGCTGCCCGCGCATAACCGTTCCGTCACCGTACGGGCGGTGCAGCGCGGCCTCGTCGAGCACCACGTGGAAGTCGGGCGCGCGCTCGGCGACCAGCAGCTTCTGGCGCTCCAGACGCAGCGCGACGCGCCGCTCGACCTCGCTCGGGGAGGCGTCGGGCTGGCCGCGGACCACGACGGCGTGGACGTAGTCCTCGGTCTGCAGCAGCCCGTGCACGAACTGCACCTCGTAGCTGCGGATGAGCGAGGCCGCACCCTCCAGCCCCACATATGTCTGGAACCAGCCGGGCAGCACATCGCCGTAGCTGTGCCACCACCCGGCGACGTTGGCCTCCCGGACCAGGCTGAGCAGCGCGTCCCGCTCGGCCTCGTCGGTGACGCCGTAGAGCGTCAACAGGTCCTCGACGTCCCGCGCCTTGAAGCTCACCCGGCCCAGCTCCATACGGCTGATCTTCGATTCTGAGGCGCGGATCGAGTAGCCCGCGGCCTCACGCGTAACACCGCGGGCCTCACGGAGGCGCCTGAGCTGGGAGCCGAGCAGGATGCGACGCACCATCGAGCCGCTCGACCCACCCGCCCCGTCCATACCGTTTCCCGGCTGCACTGTGCTCATTGACCGACTGCCTGTCTCCGTTGGTGATGCACTGCGACCGTCGACGTGCCGAGTGTGCCACCTCTGGGCTCCGTTGCGTGCCCGCGCGGTTACACAGACCTGAAGTAGTCGGGTGAGGCTACGAAACCGGCCGCAGGAAGAATTGGGGCCGAAACCACACGCGTATACTCAAGTCCGGCGCGTGCACGTGCATCTGCCCTTGCATCTGCCGTACGCATTGGGAACCATGGTCCACGAGCACAGCACGCCGCCTTGACCGATTCCTATAGGGCCAGGAGTGCCACGCATGGGGACCGAAGGATCGACCATGCTCGAGCCGTTAAGGCAGGGCCTCCCTCCCGTTGACCCCACGAGCGTGTCGAGTTCCGTCTCCTGCTCGCTCGCCGCTCGCTACGAATCGGTCAAAGGAGCGCGCGAGTTCACCAAGTCCGCGCTTCAACGGTGGGAGCTGAACGAACAGTTCGACGATGTGGCACTGGTCGTTTCCGAACTGGTCACCAATGCACTCCGCCACGCGCTCCCCCGGGGCTCCAACGGCGCACCGGACCCCCCGGTCCGCCTTCATCTGATGCACTGGACCTCGCGCCTGGTCTGCGCCGTGCGGGACCCCAGCGACGAGTGTCCGGTCGCCCGGGACACCTCTCCCGGGGACCTGGACTTCGCGGCCGAATGCGGCCGCGGGCTCCATCTGGTGGAGGCCGTCAGCGACAGTTGGGGGTGGCATCCCCTCGCCGGGACCTTGAGAGGCAAGGTCGTCTGGGCCCTCTTCCGCCTCCCGCCCACGAGATTCCCGCTGTGACGCACCAGTCGGACCCCTCGTGCTCTCCCCCTGAACCCCCGGTGATCCCCTGACCCGCCCTGGTCGGTGACCCGCCCTAGTCGACCAGGTGGTCGAACTCCCCGTCCTTGACGGCGAGCAGCAGCGCCTCCACCTCGGCCGTGGTGTAGATGAGCGCAGGCCCATCGGGGAATCGCGAATTGCGCACCGCCACACCGCCGTCCGGCAGCTTGGCCAACTCCACGCAAGCGCCTTGTGAGTTACTGCGCCGGCTTTTCTGCCATGCGACACCCCCGAGATCCGCAGCCGCCATGCCGTTCCGGTACGGGTGGTGCACAGGACTCTCCCGAGGTAGTTGTGTGCATCAACTGACCTGGGATCATAGCTGCGTTCACGTGCCGTTGCATGGGCGAATGCACGTGCACAGGCCGTGTCGGAATCGCTCCGCACTGTTGTTCCCCGGGCTACTTGGCCTTCGAGGAGTACGGCAGTAGCGCCATTTCCCGGGCGTTCTCGATGGCACGGGCCAGCTCGCGCTGCTGCTGCTCCGTCACGCGCGTGACCCGCCTGCTGCGGATCTTGCCCCGGTCGGAGATGAACTTCCTCAGCAGATCGGTGTCCTTGTAGTCGATGTGAGTGACGCCGAGAGCGTCCAATGGGTTGGGCCGGGGCCTGGAATTCCTGCGGGCTTCGCTGCGTCGGGCCATGAGGAGCCTTTCTCCGGGGAGTTGGGAGGGGCGGGGGGCTGGGGTATGCGGGATATTCAGGAAACGGGGTCGAGGAGCGAGTCGAAGGCGGGCGGCAGTTGCTTCCACGCCTCGCGCCCCGCCTCGTATTCGGCGTCCGTGAGCAGGCAGGATTCGAGGAGCTCGAGCAGTCCTTCGCGGTCCAGGCCCGGCGAGGTGAAGACGAGGTGCTGGGCGCGGTCGCCGTGTTCGGGGTCCCAGTCCAGGGCCGCGGCCGCGCGGCGCACCGGCGGGACCATCTCCCAGGCCGCGTCCGGCAGCGCGGCCAGCCAGGGCCCGGCGTTCTCCACGCACAGCGCCCCGCCCGCCGCGTCCCACGACAGCAGCGTGTCCGGCCGGTCGGCGAGCCAGAAGCGGCCCCGGCTGCGGGCCGCTGCGCACGTCAGGTCCTCCAGCGCCGCGTACAGCCGCTCCGGGTGGAACGGCCGGGTGCGGTGCCAGACCGTCGTCGTGACGCCGTGCTCCTCGGCCTCCTGGGGCAGCTGCGCGCAGGCGGGGTGCAGGCGCGACGCCGCGGCCTCGACGTCGAAGCCCTCGAGGGCCGCGGCCGCCAGCGCGCCCGTGCCGGTCGGCACCTGACGGGCGGTCGGGTGGAGCTGGCTCAGCAGCGCGAGGTCGGCCGGGTCCGGCTCCTCGCCGCCCTCCGGCGGGGCGATGGCGAGCACCGGCGGGTACTCCAGCTGCCGGGCCCAGGTGTCGGCGACGGTGCGCCGGTCGCTCGCTGCGGCCGCGAGGCCGGCCTCGGCCAGGTCGTCGCCGCAGCTCAGGTACGGGACGAGGAGCGAGGGGTCGACGACGGTGATCACACCGGTCAGCTCCAGCGCCTCGCCGCTGAGCGCGGCCACCACCTCCGCCATGGCCTTGGGCTCGACGGAGTCCCACAGCTCGACGACGGCGAGGCGGCACAGCCCGCCGTCCGCGAGCCGCTCCAGCTCGGGTACGAGGTCCTCGCGCAGCGCGCAGCAGGCGCAGTCGTTGATGAGCGGGGCCTCACCGGTGCCGAACACGCCGCCGCTGTCGCGGACCGTGCGCAGCACCGTTCCCTCGCCTGCCGTCGCCAGGTCGTGGTGGAGCGCCACGCTGCCGGGGACCGTGCGCAGCAGCCCCTCGACGGCGGCCCTGCGGGCGTCGGCGTGCAGCCCCGCGACCAGCGCCACAGGGAGCCGGTCGCGGCCGCCGGGCCCCCGACGGTCCCGATCGTGACTACCTCTGTCGTGACTGCCCCGGCTGTGATCGCCTCGGCCGTGATCACCTCGGCTCTCCATCAGCGGGCCTCGCGCTTGCCGTAGCGGCGCTCGAAGCGCTCGACGCGCCCCGCGGTGTCCAGGACGCGGGTCCTGCCGGTGTAGAAGGGGTGGCTCGCCGAGGAGATCTCGACGTCGATCACCGGGTAGGTGTTGGCGTCCTCCCACTCGATCGTCTTGTCGCTGGTCGCCGTCGAGCGGGTGAGGATGGCGAAGTCGGACGCGGTGTCGCGGAAGGCGACGGGGTGGTACGGGGGGTGGATTCCGGGCTTCATGGGCTGTCGGTCCTCCTTCAGCGCTCTTCGCGGAACGTCACGTGGCGGCGTGCGACCGGGTCGTACTTGCGCAGCTGGAGCCGGTCGGGGTCATTGCGGCGGTTCTTACGGGTCACGTACGTGTAGCCCGTTCCGGCCAGGGACCGGAGCTTGATGATCGGGCGTAGTTCGTTGCGGGCCATGGGGGCTACTATACAGAAATGGTTTCCATTTTCATTAGGAGGTTCTGAGCCTTGTCGGCCCACTGCCAGCTGACCGGCGCCAAGCCGGGCTTCGGGAACACCATCTCCCACTCGCACCGCCGCACCAGGCGGCGCTTCAACCCCAACATCCAGTCCAAGCGCTACTGGCTGCCCAGCCAGCGCCGCTACGTCCGGCTCACGCTGAGCGCAAGGGGCGTCAAGACGGTGGACACGATCGGCATCGAGAAGGCCGTCGCCCGCATCCGGGCACGAGGGGAGCGCGTCTGATGGCGAAGAAGAGCAAGATCGCGAAGAACGAGCGGCGGCGGGCGGTCGTCGCCCGGTACGCGGCCAGGCGCGCCGAGTTGAAGGAGATCATCCGCAACCCGCGCACCCCGGAGGACGAGCGGATCGCCTCCCGGCGGGAGCTCGGCCGCCAGCCGCGCGACGCCAGCGCGACGCGGGTGCGCAACCGGGACTCGGTGGACGGGCGCCCCCGCGGCTACTTCCGTACGTTCGGCCTGTCCCGGGTCCGGCTGCGCGAGCAGGCGCACGCCGGATTCCTGCCGGGCGTACGCAAGTCGAGCTGGTAGCCCGCCGCCCCTGCCGAGCTGGTGCGGCGGGCCTCGCCGCCACCGCCGCACCTCCGGCCCTGCACAACTCTTCGCCCACCCGCCCCTTTGGTGGGTGAAGAGTTGTGCACGGAGCCGCGCCGCGGATTCCGCGTCCGCACGTCCGCGCGTCCGGCTCATCCCGCGGGCGGGCCCGCGCTCTCCTGGTCCAGCGGGAAGGTGCCTGCCGTCTCCGTCACATCCTCCAGCGCCTCCAGGAGCAGTTCGGCCCCGCGCCGTACGAGCCGGTCCTGGCCGCCCGGCCGCTTCTCCCAGGCGTCGAAGGCCGTCTCCACCTCGTCCCAGCGCGGCGCGCGGCCCTCGCTCAGCTCCCGCGCACCCCGCTCCGTGGCCACCCGCAGCGCCTCGGCGAACCGCGCCGCCTCGGGCACCGGTTGGGCGCCCCGCTCCGGAGGATGCGCCTCCAGCAGCATCGCGGCCCGCCCCAGCGCCGCCATCGCGTCATGGGCGGCGTCCGCGGTCGCACGTGTCAGGCCGGGGTGGCGTACGGGCTCCCGCTTGGCGCGGGCCAGGGCCTCTTCCCAGGCGGCCCGCGCCGTACGGGCGGCCAGCAGCGCCTCGCGCACGGCACGGGCGCGCCGCGGGTCCGCCGGGTCGGCGAAGCCGTCCATCACCGCGGCGGCGTAACGGCCGTTCGCGGCCAGCCAGTCCGCGAGCCGGTCCAGCAGCCGGGGGGTCTCCCAGGCCGGGAAGACGGCGTACGCGATCATCGCGAGCGCGCCGCCGAGCAGGGTGAGCAGCACCCGGTCGGGGACGGTCTGCTGCCAATCCGAACCGCCCATGCCGAGCAGGAAGACCACGTACGCCGCCACGCACGCCTGCGTGACGACGTATCCGGTGCGCATGAGCAGGTACATGAGCGCGACGGAGATCACCGCCAGCGCGCCCGAGAGATAGGCGCCGGGGCTGGTCAGCTGCACGACGCCGGTGGCCACGCCCACGCCGACGAGAGTTCCCGCGAGTCGGGCCACCACGCGCGCGTACGTCCGGTGGAAGTCCGGGCGCATCACCAGGACCGAGGTCATCGGGGCCCAGTAGCTGTGGCTCAGGGACAGCGCGGAGCCGAGCAGCTGGCCGAGCGAGGCGACGGCGGAGAGGCGTACGGCGTGGCGCAGGACCGGGGAGTCATGGCGGAGTTCGCCCCGCGCGGCGCGGGCCGCGGACGCCACGAGGGCGGGCATCGCCGGGCGCAGCAGCGGCGCGGCGTCCGGCCGGTCGGCGGAGGCGAACGAGACGGCGCGGGACGACGAGGAGCCGCCGGGCTCCGCGCTCTCCAGTGCCTCGCCCAGCAGCGCGACGAGCCGCGCCTCCGCACGCTTCGCCGCGCCCGTCAGCCGATCGGCGTCCCTCGCCCGCAGCACCTCCACCACGGCCGCGGGCACCCGGGCGGGCTCGCCGTGCCGGATCGAGCGGGCCGCCGCGTCGAGGACCGAAGCCGCCGCGTCGAGCAGTTCACGTGCCCGGTCGCGCTCGGGCCCCGCCGCCGCGGCACCGACCGCGGGGTCGGCGAGCGACCCGAGCACGGGCCTGATGCGCTCCGCGAGGGCGCGGCTGCCGTGGAGTTCGGCCGGGCGCCGCCGCGCCTGCCACGGCGTCACGGCGGCCGCGGCGCGCGCCGTCATCAGCGGCTCCGGGTCGAACAGCGCCTCCGGGTCGTGCCGCAGCCGCCGCGCGTAGTCCGCAACGGCCGCGAAGGCGTCGGCGAGCGCATCCCGCTGAGCGCCCCATCTGCGGACCGGGAACAGCACGATCAGCGCGGCCTGTACGAGCGCGCCGAAGGCGATCACGGCGGCGTGCCCGAGCGCGCCCGGCACGGTGGACGGGATCGTGACGGTCACCAGCATGATGCCGACCGTCAGCGATGCGACGATCCCCGAGGTCGGCCCGATGGCCCAGGCGAGTCCTGCGAGGAACGCCCACACCGCGAGCAGCACGACGAACAGTCCCCAGTGGCCGTCGGCGGCGAGAAAGCCGACGAAGGTGCTGACCGCGAGTCCGGCACCGGCGGCGAGGGCCAGCCACGCGCGCGGGCGCCAGGTGCGCTGGAAGGTGGCGACCCCGGCGGCGAACGCGCCGAAGGCGGAGGACGCGGCGAAGGCGGGCGAGACCAGCCACAGGGCGAGGCCGATGACCAGCGCCATCCCGGCCGCCCCGCGCAGCGCGACGAGCGGCTCGAGCCGTGCCCGCTCGACCGTCAGCCCGGAACGTACGGTCTCCCTCAGCACGCGCAGCCACATACCGGCCTCACCCCCTCAGCGCCGTCGCGCTCGGCGGCCGCCGCTCTCGGTGCCCGCCGCCCCTCAGCGGCCACAGCGCTCAGTGGCTGCCTCAGCGGTTGGCGCCTCAGTGGTCGCCGCCTCAGTTGGTTGGCACCTCAGTGGTCGCCGCCCTCGTCGATCAGGCGGCGCACCTCCCGGTCGATCAGCCCGAGCCGGGCCTCGGCGACCAGCGGCACCGCCCGCCGCTGGCGCCGCGCCTCGTGCAGGTCGATGTCGACCGTGACGATGCCCGGCTCCCACTTCGGGGCCTGCGCGACGACCGCGCCGCGCGGGTCGACCACCCGCGAACCGCCCCAGAAGGACGCGCCGTTCTCGTTCCCGACCCGGTTGACGAAGACGACCCAGCACTGAAGCATCTTGGCGGTGTAGGAGATCAGGGTCTCCCAGTACAGCCCGGTGTCCATGGCCTCCGGGTCCAGGCTCGCCGCACTGTTGGTCGGTACGACGATGAGCTCCGCCCCGTCCTGCACCGCCAGCCACGGTACGACGGGCTGCCAGGCGTCGTTGCACACCAGCATGGCCGCCCGGCCGTGCCCGCCCGGCACCTCGAACGCGCGCATCGACTGCCCCGGGCTGACGTGCTTGCGCTCCTCCCAGGCCAGATAGGTGGGCAGGAAGAGCTTGCGGTGGGCGTGCACCAGCCCGCCGTTCGAGTAGTAGGCGGCCGTGTTGTACGCACGCAGGCTGGTGTACTCGTGGAAGCCGAGGACCACGTCCGCGCCGAGCTCGCTCAGCGCCAGCAGCCGGGGGTCGCGCGCCTCGACGGACGTATCGCGCCTCAGGGCGCCCAGGTGGTAGCCGTTGACGCTCAGCTCGGGGAAGACGACGAGGTCGGCGCTCTGGGCGGCGGCCTGTTCGATCTGCTCGCGGGCGACGTCGAGATTCGCGTCGACATCGCCCAGCACGCAGTCCGTCTGTGCCAGCGCCACCCGCATTGCTCGCTCCACTCCTCGTTCGACTCGGCTCGGCTCGATTCAGCTCGATTAGGGTCATCCAGACTTTTCATATGTTCCCCGGCAACCTTGCCATAGCCTCTCCGCCAGGAGGGAGACTGCTTCGGTACGCGCGAGCGTGCGCGCGTACCGGCGGCGAACGGGGAGATGCGTGCTCAACGTGACCCAGGACCAGGTGCTGGCGTGGCGGCTGCGGCAGCAGAGCCTCGCGCCGCGTACGGCCTCGACCGTCGAGCAGCTCGTCGAGCGGCTCGCCGGGGTCCAGGCACAGGTCGCCTCGTCGGCCGAGCCGGCCGTCGCCACCCGGCAGCGCAGGCGAAGGCGGGCGCGGTGGACAAGGCCCTGGCGGCCCGTACGGTCGCCAGGACCTGGGCGATGCGTGGTCGCTGCTCGCCGCCGCCCGCACGTGGGAGAAGCCCGTCTGGCAGCGCAACTTCGGGGTGTCGCCGCGCCAGATGGAAGCGCTCGGCGACGCCGTCGAGGAGCTGCTGGACGGCGGGCGTTCGCTGAGCCGGGCGGAGCTGGCCGAGGCGCTCGTCGCCCGTCCCGGCTTCGGCGAGCTCCGGGACCAGCTGACCTCGGGGTGGGGGACGGTCCTGAAGCCGCTGGCGTGGACCGGTCGCCTGTGTCACGGCCCGGGCGAGGGCGGCCGTACGACCTTCGTCTCGCCGCGCTCGTACGTCCCCGGCTGGAAGGGCGTCCCGGAGCCCGAGGCCGCGGCCCAGGTCGCCATCCCCGCCTACCTGCGGGCCCACGACCCGGCGACCGCCGAGGCGTTCGACGCCTGGCTGATCCGCGGGATGACGCGGAAGGCCGACCTCCGGGCCCGCTTCGCCTCGCTCGGCGGCCGCCTGGCGGAGGTCGAGGTCGACGGCGAGCACGCGTACGTCCTGGCGGAGGACGCGGAGGCCGTGGCCCGCGTCCGGCCGTCGAAGGAGGTACGCCTGCTGGCCGCCTTCGATCAGTACGTCCTCGGACCCGGAACGGCCGACGCGCGCGTCATCGCGGCCGGGCGCCGCAAGGCCGTCAGCCGCACGGCGGGCTGGATCGCCCCGGTTGTGGTGCACCGGGGGCGGGTGGCGGGGGTGTGGGACCTCACGGACGAGGGCACGGTGGACGTCCAGCTCTTCGAGGAGAGCCCGGAGGTCCCGAGGGACGCGCTGGAGTCGGAGCTGGCGCACCTGGCCGCTTGCACGGGGCGGGTGCGGGGGCTCTCCGTGCGTGCGGTGTGAGCGGGGGCGTTGGGCAGAGGGCTCGAGCGGCGGGGCGTGAGCAGGGGGCCTTGAGCGGGGGCGAGAACCGGGGGCGGCCGGGGGCCGTCAGTCGCGCCAGTCCCGCCGGTCCCGCCTGAGGGCCGCAAAGTGGCGGCCCGTGTGGGTCCACTCCTCGACCGGTGTCCAGCCCGCGGCCGCGGCTTCGCGGAGGAGGGCGGTCATGCCCACCCTGGCCCAGGGGAAGTCCGTGTCGCAGCGCGGGCCAGGACCCGTACGGGCATCCAGTCCATGGCCGGAACCCCTATGCGTACACGGGCCTGTGGCCGGACGGGCGGCGCGGCCGTCGTCTATGCGGACGCGGACCCGCTCGTCGACGTCCGCCGGGGCCGCCTCGACCAGGGCCAGGCCGCCCGGGGCGACGATCCCCGCGACGCGTTCGAGCAGGGCGCGCGGGTCGCCGCCGATGCCGATGTTGCCGTCGATCAGCAGCGCCGTACCCCAGCGGCCCTCCCCCGGCAGCGGGTCGAACACCGAGCGGCGCAGCGCGGAGCCGCCCTCGCGGACCGTACGGGCGACAGCCGCCGGGCTGACATCGATGCCCAGGGCCGGGCGTCCCTTCGCCACCAGGGCCGCGACCAGCCTGCCGGGGCCGCAGCCGATGTCGAGCACGGTCCCTTCGCAGCGGCGCAGCACGGTCATGTCGGAGGTGTCGGCGCCGGCGCACCAGCGCTCGACCTCGAGGGGGAGCAGCCAGCCGTCGGCGCGGCGGAGGAAGAGCGGGCCGCGGCCGGTGCGGAGGGCGGCGGCGTACGGGTCGGCGCGCCAGGGGGTCGCGGGCGCGGATGCCGCCGCGGCGGCCACGGCGGATGCTGCGGCGGTCGCGGCGGTCGTCGAGGCCTTCGCCGCCTTCGGCGCTTCCGAGGCTTCGGGCGCTTCCGGCACTTCCGGCACTTCCGGCACTTCCGACGCCCTGGACGCGTACGGGGTCACCGCGTTCCCGCCCCGGCCATGCGGGCGACCGCCGCGGCGAACCGGCTGCCCGGCGCCGCGGCCGCCACCGCTGCGGCGTCGGCCGGCGTGTCGACGTCGCGCAGCGGCGGCAGATCCCGCACGAGCAGCCCGGCGCCGGTGAGCCGCTGCCGCTGTACGGCGCCGGTGTCGGCGGCCGACATCGGTATGCCGCGCAGCAGTTCGGGGTCCGGAGCCGCCAGGCCCAGGGCCCAGAAGCCGCCGTCAGCGGCCGGTCCGAACCAGGCGTCGCAGCTCCGCCAGGCGTGCTCGCCCAGCGCCGGGGCGAGCAGCGCGGGCGTGACCTGCGGAGTGTCCATCCCGATGAGCAGCGCCGGTCCATCGCAGCCGCCGAATGCCGCCGCGAGCCGCTCGTCGAGACCGCCGCGGCCCTGCGGCACCACTTCGATACCCGGCGGCAGCCACGGCCCGGTGCCGCCCTCGAGCACGAGCACGCGCCGCCGCGCGGGCGCGGCGAGCACGGCGTCGAGCGTGTCGGCGAGCGCGGCGGCAGCGAGCTCCGCGGCCTCCTCCGGGGTGTACGCGGGCGTGAGCCGCGTCTTCACCCGGCCGGGCACCGGTTCCTTGGCGATGACGAGGAGCGTGGTACCCCCGCCGCACCCGGCGACCCCACGGGCAGTCCGCGGGGCCGCGTCCGGCGCATGGCTCTTCGCGCGGGGGGCGGGTTCGCCGGCGGTCATTCGGTGGCCGTCCGTTCGCGGGGCGCCGGGGAGGGTGGTGGCTGGTGGAGGACGGCGCGCATGTCGTGGACGGCGTGCCATGTGCCGCGCCAGGTGCCGGTGACCTTCGAGGTCCCGGTGCGTGGCAGGTACGGCACGTCCCGCTCCTCGATGTGCCAGCCCGCGTCCGCCGCCCGTACGACCATCTGGAGCGGGTAGCCGCTGCGCCGGTCCGTCAGGTCGAGGTCGAGCAGGGCCTCGCGCCGGGCGGCGCGCATCGGGCCGAGGTCGCGGAGCGTCACACCCGTACGGCGCCGGAGCATCCGTGCGAGGGCCAGGTTGCCCACGCGCGCGTGCAGCGGCCACGCGTTCCAGGACTGCGGCCGTCTGCGGCCCAGCACCAGGTCCGCGGACCCCTCCTCCACGCGCCGTACGAGACCGGGCAGCAGCCCGGGGTCCAGCGAGGCGTCGCAGTCGCAGAAGCAGACGATCCCGGCGTCGGATGCCAGGAGCCCGGTGTGGCACGCGGATCCGAAGCCGCGCTGCGGCTCGTGCACCACCGTGGCGCCCAGCTCACGCGCGATCTCGGCGGAGCCGTCGGTCGAGCCGTTGTCGACCACGACGGCCCGCCAGCCCTCAGGGATGCGCTCCAGCACCCACGGGAGGGCAGCGGCTTCGTCCAGACAGGGGAGCACGACGTCGACGTCGGCTGCAGTCGAGTTGGTCACCCTCATCACCGTACGAATCCGGCATGGACATTTCGGACCTTGGATCCTTACGAAACGCGGACGTCGGGCGGCTGCGGTCGCCCGGACCGCTGCGGACGCCGCGCCGGGTGCCACGCTGGGAGCATGCAGAATCCGGCACCGCCACCGTCCACGACGTCCACGCCGACCGCGCCGCCGCCCGGCCGCGTACTCGTCGTGGACGACGACCCGACCGTCGCCGAGGTCGTCGCGGGCTACCTCGACCGCGCGGGCTACGCCGTCGACCGCGCCGCCGACGGGCCCGCAGCCCTGGCCAGCGCCGACACCCGGTGGCCCGATCTGGTGGTGCTCGACCTGATGCTGCCCGGCATGGACGGCCTCGAAGTGTGCCGGGTGCTGCGCGAGAAGGGGCCGGTGCCGGTCATCATGCTCACCGCGCGGGGCGACGAGGACGACCGGATCCTGGGCCTGGAGATCGGGGCCGACGATTACGTCACCAAGCCGTTCAGCCCGCGTGAGCTGGTGCTGCGCGTCGAGTCCGTGCTGCGCAGGTCGCGTGCCGCCGTGAGCGACGCCGTACGGGGGGCCGGGAGCGGGACCGTAGACGGCCGAGGTGCCGGAGGGGCCGGTGCGCGGATCGGTGCCGCAGGTCTCGAGCTCGACCCGGCCGCCCGCCGCGCCACCAAGGACGGCCGGGAACTCGCCCTCACCCTCCGCGAGTTCGACCTCCTCACCTACCTCCTCCGCCACCCCGGCCGGGCGTGCGGCCGCGAGGAGCTGATGCGGGAGGTGTGGGGCTGGGAGTTCGGCGATCTGTCGACCGTCACCGTCCACGTGCGGCGGCTGCGCGGAAAGATCGAGGACGACCCGGCCGCGCCGAAGCTGATCACGACCGTGTGGGGCGTCGGCTACCGCTTCGACCTGCCGGGGGACTCAGCGGATCAGGGACCGGGGACTGAGGATTGAGGGACTGGGGACCACCATGCACGATCTGCTGCTCATCGCCCTCTACGCCTTCCTCGGCGCCGCCGGAGCCGGGCTGCTGGGCGCGCTCGCCGTACGCCTGCTGCGCCACCGCTCGGTGGCCGTCTCCCTGACGGTCGTCGCGGCGGTCGCGGTGACGGCGATGCTGGCCGGAACCCTGGCCGTCGCCTGGGCGATGTTCCTGTCGCCGCACGACCTGACCGTGGTCACGACGGTCGTGGCGATGGCCGCGGTCGTCTCCCTCGCGACCGCGCTGCTCCTCGGCCGCTGGGTGGTCGCGCGCAGCAACGAGCTGACCCGGGCGGCCCGTTCCTTCGGCGATGGCGGCAGCTTCGCGGCCCCCGACGGCGAGGCCACGGCCGAACTCGCCGAGCTGGGCCGCGAACTGGCCGCCACCAGCGCCAGGCTCGCCGAGTCGCGGGAGCGCGAGCGCGCGCTCGACGCCTCGCGACGCGAGCTCGTCGCCTGGATCTCGCACGACCTGCGCACCCCGCTCGCCGGCCTGCGCGCCATGTCCGAAGCCCTGGAGGACGGCATGGTGGAGGACCCCGAGCGCTACCACCGCCAGATCCGCACCGAGGTCGAGCGCCTGAACTCGATGGTCGGCGACCTCTTCGAGCTGTCCCGCATCCACGCGGGCGCGCTGTGCCTGTCGCCGAGCCGGATGTCCGTCTACGACCTGGTGGGCGACGCGCTCGCGGGGGCCGACCCGCTGGCGCGCGAGCTGGGCGTACGGCTGGTGGGGGACCGCGTGGAGGCGGTGCCGGTGGAGGTGGACGGCAAGGAGATGACGCGGGTGCTGGGCAACCTGCTCGTCAACGCCATCCGCCGCACCCCGGCCGACGGCACGGTCGCGGTGGCCGCGCAGCGCCAGGCCGACGACACGGTGGTCCTGTCGGTCACGGACGGCTGCGGGGGCATTCCGGAGGAGGACCTGCCGCGCGTGTTCGACACGGGCTGGCGCGGCAACCACGCCCGCACGCCGACGCTCCCCCTGGGGGCACCTCCCGGGCCGCCAGGCCCAGGGGGACTACCGCTGGGGGGACCCCCACCGGCGGGGGCGGGCCTGGGGCTGGCGATCGTCCGCGGCATCGTCGAGGCCCACGCGGGCCGGGCGGGCGTCCGCAACGTGGAGGGCGGCTGCCGCTTCGAAGTGACCTTGCCGGCGGCCGGGCGGTAGGTACCGGCCGCTAGGCCGCTGCCCGGAGAGGGGCGTGGGCGAACTCCGTCATTCCCTCCGTGAATCCGATCCGCGGGCGCCAGCCCAGTTCCGTCGTCAGGCGGTGCGAGGACGCCGTGATGTGGCGGACGTCGCCGAGACGGTACTCGCCGGTGACGACCGGCGGCGGGCCGCCGTGGGCCGCGGAAAGAACCGTCGCCATCTCCCCGACCGTGTGCGGCTCCCCGCTGCCGGTGTTGTAGGCGCGAAAGGATCCCGGGGCCTGCCCCGGGAGGGCCGCCAGCGCCGTGGCGTTGGCCGCCGCCACATCCCGTACGTGCACGAAGTCCCGCCGCTGCCCGCCGTCCTCGAACACCCGCGGCGCCTCGCCGCGTTCCAGCGCCGAGCGGAAGAAGGAGGCCACGCCCGCGTACGGGGTGTCGCGCGGCATGCCGGGCCCGTAGACGTTGTGGTAGCGCAGCGATACCGCGCGCCCGCCGGTCGCCCGGGCCCAGGCCGCGGCCAGGTGCTCCTGGGCGAGTTTGGTGGTCGCGTAGACGTTGCGCGGGTCGGCCGGGGCGTCCTCGGTGACGAGGCCGGGCTGCAGCGGCTCCCCGCAGGCCGGGCACGTGGGCTCGAAGCGGCCCGCCTTCAGGTCGTCCGCGGCGCGCGGGCCCGGCCGGACCGTGCCATGGCGCGGGCAGCCGTAGCGCCCCTCCCCGTACACCACCATCGACCCGGCCAGCACCAGCTCCCGTACCCCGCTCGCGGCCATCGCGGCGAGCAGCACGGCCGTGCCGAGGTCGTTGCAGGCGACGTAGTCCGGCGCGTCCGCGAAGTCCTTGCCGAGGCCGACCATCGCGGCCTGGTGGCACACCGCGTCCACGCCCCGCAGCGCGCGGTCGACCAGCACCCGGTCCCGTACGTCGCCGTGGAACCACTCGGCGCCTTCAGGGGCGGGCGGCGTTCCGGAACGGCGGCGTGGGTGGGCCGACGGGAGCAGGGCGTCGAGGACGACCGGCTCGTGGCCGAGACCGGCCAGGGCGGTGACGATGTGCGAGCCGATGAAGCCCGCCCCTCCTGTCACGAGTACGCGCATGCCGGCGACGCTACGGCCGCGGCGGCGCGGGTCGTACGGGTACGCACCGCGCCGTCACGGGTCCGTAAGGTCCTGGGCCTTGGACCGTGTCCCTGGCCGGTGGATCCCCGGACACGGCCTCGGCCCAGCCGTCAGCGGCGTGCTCTCGAACGGTCGAGGGCGGCCACTCCGGCGGCCGCCAGGCCGACCTGGATGAGCAGTTCGAGCCAGTCCACGCCTTCCGTGTCGGCGACGTCGAGCCCGTAGGCGAGGGCCGTTCCGAGGAGCGCGGCGACGATGCCGACGAGAACCGTCAGCAGGACGCCGATCCGCTGCCGGCCCGGCAGGACGAGCCGGCCGAGCACCCCGATGATGATGCCGATGATGATGGCGCTGATGATGCCGGAGATCTCCATGGGGTCCTCCCACGGCTACGCTGCAAGGGGCTTCCGACGAAGTCCTGCGGTACGTGTGCCCATCTTGAGCCGTGCCACTCTGCCCAGGAGGCCCGAACCCCGGGGCACGCCCCGGGCGGTAGTCCCCGGGGCTACGCGCTTGGGACCACAAGACCCGGACGACGCGCCCGGCTCTACCGGTCCCGGAAGGCCAGGACTGTCTCGACCGTGTCCGCCTCCGCCGCTGTCTTGTCCTCGCGGTAACGCAGCACGCGCGCGAAGCGCAGCGTCACGCCCTCCGGGTAGCGGGTGGACCGCTGCACCCCGTCGAAGGCGATCTCCACCACCAGCTCGGGCCGTACGGTCACCACCCACCCGTCGTCGCTGACCGCGAGCTCCCGCAGCCGCTCGGTCTGCCAGGCCAGCATGACGTCCGTCAGCCCCTTGAAGGTCTTGCCGAGCATGGCGAACGAGCCGTCGGGGCGACGCGCGCCCAGGTGGAGATTCGACAGCTTGCCGGTGCGCCGCCCGTGCCCCCACTCGGCGGCCAGCACCACCAGGTCGAGGGTGTGCACGGGCTTCACCTTCAGCCATGAAGCACCGCGCCGCCCCGCGCTGTACGAGGAGTCCAGCGCCTTGACCACGACACCCTCGTGGCCGCGGGCCAGCACCCCGTCAGCGAACGCCCGCGCCCCGGCCCGGCTCTCGTCGTCCCGCGGATCCTCGACCGCCAGGCGGCGTACGCGCAGCGGCTCCGGTACGACGCGGGCCAGCTCCGCGTGCCGCTCGGCTGCGGGCAGCGCCAGCAGGTCGCGGCCGTCGACCGACAGCAGGTCGAAGAAGACGGGAGAGAGCGGCAGCGACGCCTGCGCGCTCGTGACGTCGAGACGGGAGCCGACCCGCCCCGCCGTCTCCTGGAACGGCCGCGGCCGCCCGTCCTCGCCCAGCGCGATGACCTCCCCGTCCAGGACCGCCCGCTCGGCCGCCAACCTCCGTGCTGCCGATACGACTTCGGGGAGCCGGTCGGTGATCTCGTCCAGCGTGCGGGTGAAGACCCGTACGTTCTCGCCGTCCCGGTGCACCTGCATCCGGATGCCGTCGAGTTTCTCCTCGATCGCGCAGGGGCCGAGCCTGTCGAGCGCCTCGTCCACGTCCTTGGCGGTCTGCGCGAGCATCGGGAGGACGGGGCGGCCCACTTCGAGCCGGAAGTCGGCGAGCGCGGCGGGTCCGCGCGCGAGCAGCGCCTCGGCGACCGCGCCGAGCGAGCCGCCGAGCATGACCGCGCGCCGTACGTCGCCGGGGACCGCCCCGACCGCGGCCGACAGGCCCTCGACGGCGAACGCATCCAGCGCGCCCTGCCGCAGCTCGCCGCTGATCAGCCCGAACAGGAAGCGCTGCTCGTCGCCGGTCGCGGCGGACAGCAGCTGCTGCAGCAGCCGCTTGCGTTCGGCCTGCGAGCCTTTGCCGGCCACGGCGGCGATCCGGTCCAGCACGTGATGGACGTGGAGGACGGACAGGCCCGGCTCGGCGGCGGGCGCCACGGGGTCGCGCAGGGCGCTCCAGCCCACGCCGATCTTGCGCTGGGGCAGTCTGCCCGCGAGATACGTGATCACGATCGGCGCCTCGGCGGGCTCCGCCTTGCGGAACAGCCCGGCCAGCAGGGCGACCTTCTCCGTACGGGCGGAGGTGGCGGCGACCTCCCGCGAGGTCCGCGCGATGTCAGCCAGCAGCATGTGCCCATTACACCTCGCCGGGTTGTGGGCAGTCGTTCCGCAGGGGCGATGGGGGTGCCCCCATCGCCCCTGCGGAACGACTTCCCACAACCGGCCGGCTATTTCGCGTCCGCGTAGCACCGCACCACCGCCGTGGTGAAGGGGAAACGGACCGGGGTGTCGCCGAAGGCGACGCGGCCCGCGCGTTCGCCCGCGGCGCGCACCGCATCCGTGACCGCCTCGGCCTCCTCCTCAGGGCAGTGCACGATCACCTCGTCGTGCTGGAAGAACACCAGCTCGGCGTTCATGCCGCTCAGCGACTGGCGCAGAGCCGCCAGCATCAGCAGGGCCCAGTCGGCGGCGCTGCCCTGGACCACGAAGTTACGGGTGAAGCGGCCGCGGGCGCGCGCGTCCCGCGAGGCGTACCCGTACGTCTGCGGCCCGTACGCGTACCCGGCCTGCCCGGCCTGCCCGGCTGCGGCGGCCGCGCTCTCCTCCTGCGGCAGCCCCGCCTCGCCCGCCTCCTCCGGGTCGCCGTCCTCGGCAGCGGCCGCGGGCGGGCAGGTCCGGCCGAGCCAGGTCCTGACGAGGCGGCCCTCCTCGCCCGCGCGGGCGGCGTCGTCCACGTACGCGACGGCGGCCGGGAAGCGGCGTCGCAGATCGGCGAGGAACTTCAGGGCGTCCCCGGACGTCTGCCCGTACACCGCGCTGAGCAGGGCGAGCTTCGCCTGGTCCCGGTTGCCCGCGAAGGCACGGTCGGACAGCGCGGCGTACAGGTCGCCGCCGTGGCCCGCCACCTCCATAAGACCCGGGTCACGGGAGACCGCGGCCAGCACGCGCGGCTCCATCTGGTCGGCGTCGGCGACGACGAGCCGCCAGCCGGGGTCGGCGACGACGGCCCGGCGCACCACCTTGGGGATCTGGAGCGCCCCGCCGCCGTTGGTGGTCCAGCGGCCCGAGACGGTGCCGCCCGGCACGTACTCCGGCCGGAACCGGCCGTCCCGCACCCAGGCCGTGAGCCACGCCCAGCCGTGCGCGGTGTGCACGCGGTAGAGCTTCTTGTACGCGAGCAGGTGCGGCACCGCGGGGTGGTCGACCGCCTTCAGCTCCCAGGCCCGGGTCGAGGTGAGCTCGATGCCCTCGCGGGCGAAGGCGCGGATGATGTCGGCGGGCAGGTCGGGCCGTACGCGTACGCCACCGAAGGCCCGTGACACCTCGTCGGCCAGCTCGGCCAGCCGCTGCGGCTCCTGGACGCCCGGGTAGCGCTCGCCGAGCAGCTCGGCGAGCAGCTCGCGGTGCACATCCGCCCGCCAGGGGACGCCGGCGCGGTTCATCTCGGCCGCGACGAGCATGCCCGCCGACTCGGCCGCGGTGAGCAGCCGCATCCGGTCCGGGTGCTCGGCCGCCCGGTGTCTTCGCAGCTGGTCGGCGTACACCTCCAGCAGGGCGGTCAGCGGGTCGGTGCCGGGCGGCAGCGGCACGGGGCCGGGCTCGAAGAGGGAGGGCTGGGAATCCGCGGTCCGCGGGGGCGGGTCGTCGGGTACGGGCAGCCGGTGCAGGCGTGCCCAGGCGGCGGCGAGCGAACGCGGCCGTCCCCAGTGGCCCTCGTGGCCGGTCAGCAGCGCCTCGGCGGTCTCCACGTCGTAGCACCGCTCGACGCGGACGCCCGCGGCCAGCAGCTGCGGATGGATCGCGGCGGTCGACCGCCACACCCACCGCTCGACGTCCGGCAGCCGCGCGCGGACGGCCTCGCCGAGGCCGTCGGCGGGCACGTCGACGACCGGCCCGTCCGGCCGCCCCTCGCTGTCGAGGCCCACGAGCCGGGCGCCACCGTCCTCCGTCCCGGCCACGGCACACCGCATGGGGTGGAGTCTCGCACCGGGGTACGACAACGCGACCGCCGCCGACCACGGGCCTCAACGGCTGCGACAGCCGCCCCGCGGATGCCGGTGTCGTGGCGGGCCCCCGCGGCCCCCGCCCTCCTCGAAACAGGCCCGAGGGCCGAGGGATCCGTCTCTGCCCGGCCCTCCCTCAACCGCCGCCGGGCGGAACGCCCCAGCGAGCCTCGCGGCTCCCCCCTGCCCGCCTCCCCAACCACCCATTGACGGGCCCCCCTCCACCACCCGGCGCCCTCTGGGTCTCCGGGGTCGGGCTTCGGGAGCCCGGTTTTCGGGGAGGCGCGGGTTGGGGGAGAGGTCCGTCGCCGGGCGTCTCGATTCGTCGGGCAGCCCAAGTCGTCCGGGGCAGCAGCGAGTTGGCCGGAAGGACCGCCAACCTCAGGGCTTGTGCGAGGGACCGCCCCCGCCGCGGCCGCGTATCAGGCGGAGTGCCGCCACCGCCAGCCCGCACGCGGCCGTGACGCCCAGCGCGATCAGCCAGTTGCGCGGATAGTCCAGCGGCAGCGCTGTCGCGTTCGACGGGCTGCCCGGCCGGAGGAGCGGCGGGAGCGCGATCAGGGTCAGGCAGCCGCCGACGATCAGCGCGCCCCGGAGAGGGCCCCGTACGGCACCCCGCACCCGGCCGCCCCGCACCCCGCCGGAGGCGGCCCCGCCACTCCCCCGCGCCATCAGCGCCCTCCCGGTCGTCGCGACCAGCAGCCAGACACCCAGCACCAGCGGAGCGATCACAGCGTCGTGGAGCAGGACCGCCCCGCCCAGCCACACCACCACGTCCCCCGGATCCCTGACCCGGCCGCTCGCGAACAGGAACCATCCCCCGACCCCCATCAGGCCGAGCCCCAGCGCCCCCACCACCCACCGCAACACCCGCGTCGCCCCCATCACAGAACCTCCAGCCGCGTAACCCACTTGGTCTGCAGCACGCCCGGCCGGTTCGGCGCGATGATCCGGGCCGGGTAGCCGTGGTCGAGGGAGAGCTCCTCGCCTTTCAGCCGGAGGGCCAGGAGCGTGAGCGGGTCGCGGGCGTAGCCGCGGCCCATCTCCATCACGCGGTACGCGCCGCGCCGCTCCATCGAGGTCACGCGGATCCGGGCGCCCGGCGGCGCGCCCGCCCGTTCGAGCAGATCCCGCACGCGTACGCCCGTCCAGCGCGCCGACTTGCTCCACCCCTCCACGCACGCGATGGGCAGCGTCACCTCCCGCTGCGGCATCGCCCTCAGCTGCTCCAGCGTCAGTTCGTACGGCAGCGGGCCCGCCACCCTCAGCCGCCACTGCCCGTCCACCACCGCGCGCGTGCCGATCCCCGCCGCCACGGCCGTACGGTTGACCGGCAGGCCCTGCGGCGCGTGGTCCGGGTGGCGCGGGGCGAGCAGGTCCAGGCGCCTGAGCGGGGTGAACGACTGGCCCACCGTCACGACCGTCACCGCGCCGACCGCCGCGCCCACGGCCGCCAGCAGCGAACGGCGGTCCGTCCCCTCCAGCGCACCCGCCTCCAGCGGCGCGAGGGTTCCGGCCGAGCGGCGGCGCCAATGGACCGCGATCTCCGGGGCCTTGACGGCCACGTGCAGCAACAGCGCGCCGATCAGCACCCAGCCCACGGCGAAGTGCACCGGCACGAAGGAGAACGGCCAGGGATACCACTGCGCGACATTCAGCAGTCCGCTGAAGAGCTCGAAGACCTCCGCCGCGACGAGCACCGCCACCGAAAGGCGCTCCAGCGCATGCCGTACGGACCGCAGCGCGGGCCATACGAAGAGCCGCGGGTAGACCGTCCACAGCTTCGCGAGGAGCAGCGGGATGGCGGCGATGCCGGCAGCGACATGCAGGCCCTGGGTGACCCGGTAGCCCCACACCGGGCGGCTCGGCAGCGCGTCCTTCAGCCACTCGGGCGGCTGCTGCAGATAGTGGCTGATCAGGCCCGTCACAAAGCACACGGCGACCGCGACGGCAAGCCGGCGGCCGATGACCGTCGCCGTACGGGCGTCGTGCAGCTTCCCGCGGAAGGACGGCAGCGGCGGACGGCGCAGCAGGGGGCGGAGCCCACGGGTGGGCCGGACGTGGAGGGTCATGCCCTCCATCAGAACCCGGGACGGGGCCCTTCAGGTCGGCCCGGCACCTTACGGAATGCGGACATCGGGGCCGCGACGAGCGACCCGGCGCCGTCCCGGTGCGACGCTGAACCACGTGATCATCAGCGCCGTCCCGCCCCATGCCGCCGCCCCGCCCCGCACCGCCGCCACCCTCCGCACCGTGCTCAGCGTCACCCTGCTCGCGGCCCTCACCACCGTCCTGGCTCTGACCGTCCGCAGCGACATCTTCCACAGCGACCCGGCGAAGCTGACGGCGTGGTACGCGGCGGCCTGGGCGCTCTTCGCCGCGGCCGCCTGGGCCGTACGGAAGGTGCCCGCGCGGCGCGCGGCGCTGCTGGTGCTGGCCGGGGGCGTGGCCGTCGCCGCCACGGGCCTGCTCGCGCCGCCGCGCACGAGCACGGACGCGTACCGCTACGCCTGGGACGGCCGGGTGCAGGCCGCCGGCATCTCGCCGTACGACCACGCGCCCACCGACCCGGCGCTCGCACGGCTGCGGGACGGCTGGCTGTTCCCGGCAGGCGACGCGTGCAGCGGCCCGGACCGCGCCCGCATCCCGGCCTCCCAGGGCGAGGTCCGCTGCACACGCCTCAACCGCCCGACCGCGCACACCATTTACCCGCCGGTGGCCGAGGGCTACTTCCTCCTCGTCCACGAAGTCTCGCCCGCGGACGCCCGGTTGAAGCCACTGCAGGCAGGGGGCGCGCTGCTGTCGGCCGGGACAACCGCCGCCCTGCTGATCATCCTGCGGCGCCGCGGCCGGAGCCCGCAGCTCGCGGCGTACTGGGCATGGTGTCCGGCCGTCCCCCTGGAGGCGGTGAACAACGCGCACGCCGATGTCCTGGGCGCCTTCCTCGCGGTCGCCGGTCTCGGGGTCGCCGGTCTTGCAGCGCGAGCCACTCCCCGCTACAGAGCAAAGGCCATCGGCGGCGCGCTGCTCGGCGCGGCGACGGCCGTGAAGCTGCTGCCCGTCGTCGTCCTCCCCGGCGCTCTGTCCGGCGTCCTCGGCAGAGGCCCGGCGTCAGCGCGGGAACGGCTCCGGACCGCAGCCGCCGTCCTGCTGCCCGCGGCCGCCGTCCTCGCGCTCGGCTACCTCCCGTACGTCCTGGCCTCCAGCTCCTCCGTCCTCGGCTATCTCCCGGGCTACGCGCAGGAGGAGGGCTACGAGGACCCGTCCGTCAAGAACCGCTTCGCGCTCCTCCGGCTCATCCTCCCCGACTCATGGGCGCAGGCCGCGGCCGCCGCCGTCCTGCTGATCGTCGTCCTGGGCGTGCTGCGCCGCGGCGACCCCGAACGCCCCTGGCAGGGCGCCCTGGTGGTGACCGGCGCGGCCTTCCTGCTGCTGACGCCCGGCTATTCCTGGTACGCGCTGCTGGTCGTGGCGCTCGTCGCGCTCGACGGCAGGTGGGAGTGGCTCGGCATCGCGCTGGCGGGGGCGGCCAAGTACGTGGCGGGCCGGGCTGTCCCGGACAGCGATACCGTCGGCACGTGGGCGTACGCGGTGGCAGCAGCCGCCGTCCTCGCGGGCTGGGCGCTGCGGAGCCGCGGCCGTAGGGACTGATTTTCGCGGGTCCGCGTTGGCAGTTGTTGACGGGTAGGGCGACAGGCCGCGGCCGCCGGACGGCGTGAGGGGCCGGGGCGGGGGTGGTCCCGGCAGGGGCGTAAAGCGTGATTTGTGGGCCGGCTTTCCGGCGGCCCACACACGACAACGCGACCGTGCCGGCCCGTAAATCATGCAGCCCCAGAGGGACCACTCCCGCCCCGGCCCCGACCGCGCACACACCCGGCGCACCGCCCCCGCCCGCCCAGGCGCAGCCGTCACGGCTCCGGCGTGTAGACCGCGAACGCCCCGCCCTGCGGGTCGAAGAGTCCCGCCACCCGCCCCGTGCCCGGGATGTCCATCGCCGGGTAGCCCACGCGCCCGCCGAGCTTCGCAGCCGTGTTGACGGCCGCGTCGACGTTCAGCACCGCGAAGTAGAGCGTCCAGTGCGGCGGCAGGCCCTCGGGGTAGCGCTCGTCCATCTTCACCATGCCGCCGAAGTTCTCCCCGCCCACGCCCCAGTGGACGTACTCCTCGCCCTCGGTGCTCCAGCCGAAGACGGACGAGTAGAACGCCTCGGCCGCGGCCGTGTCCCGCGTGGCGAGCTCCACCCAGCACAGCGTCCCCGGCTCGTTCAGCCGCGCCGCCCCCCGGAACGTACGGGCCTGCCACAGCGTGAACACCGCACCGCCCGGATCGGCGGCCACCGCGAACCGCCCCAGGTCGAACACGTCCCCCGGATCCATCAGGACCGAGCCGCCCGCCTTCCGGATGTCCCCGGCCGTCTCGTCCGCGTCCGCCACGGCGACGGACATCGTCCAGGCGACCGGCTGCCCCTCCTGCTGGATCGGCGAGAGCCCGGCCACGGGTTCGTCGTCCAGCAGCAGCATGGTGTAGCCACCGGCCTCGGGGCGGGGGTCGGTCTCGGCCCGCCAGCCGAAGAGACGGCTGTAGAAGGCGGCAGCGCCTTCGGGGTCCGAGGTCCCCAACTCGGCCCAGCAGGGCGCGCCGAGCACCGGCTCGGTGATCTTCACGGGACTACTCCTCACGCACGACGGCCGTGGCTCCTCCTGACACTCTCACGCAGTGGATGACCACGCAGCGCGAAGCAAAACCCTTACGCTGCCATCTCCTACGGCCCCGCCCCCGGGAACTCACTCCTCTCTGTCCGGCCCCTGCGCGTCCGGCCCTTGCGCACGGACCTGATGAACGTGCTCAAGCGAGTCGCGCAGATCCTTCAGCCAGCTGTCCGCGTTGCGCTGGACCAGCCGTACGCACCAGGACAGGGCGTCGCTGCGGCTGCGGGCGACCCCGCCCGCGATCAGCGTGTCGAGCACCTGGCGCTCCGGCTGGCGAAGCCGGGTCATGACCGGTGCCGAGACATTGGTGTAGACGGCCCGGCGGCCACCGCATTCCACGCCCCACGACACCTTGCGCCCGTAGCGCCGCTCGGCCTCCCGGGCCACGGCGATGCGGTCGTCGCGCGTGCGCTCCCGGAACTCCGCGATCCGCCCGTCGAGCGCCGCCTCGCGCTCCGCTTCCGGCGCATCCGCGGGCAGCTCCGGCTCCGGGATCCGGCCGATGACGGTGATCTCTTCCCGGTCGACTGTCACATCCAGCAGTTCGAGGAAGAGCCCGTCCGGCAGCCGCCCGGCGAACCAGCCACGCAGTGCGTCTCTCTGCTCTGCCGTAATCATGTAATCAAGGTTACGCCGTAGGGGCGCGCCAGACCAGAGTCGTGCCGCCGCCGGGCGGGGAGGACAGCTCCAGCTTTCCGCCGAGCTGCTCGGCCCGCTCCGCGAGGTTGCGCAGACCGCTGCGCGGGGCGTCGGCGGTGATGCCCACGCCGTCGTCGCTGACCGTGATCGTGAGGTACGAGGAACCGGCCTCGAGGGCCACATCCACGTGGCGGGCGTGCGCGTGCCTGGCCGCATTGGTCAGCGCCTCCGAGAGCACCGCGACGGCGTGGTCCGCGATCTCCCTCGGCACCTGGGTGTCCAGCAGGCCCTCCATCCGCAGGCTCGGCGCGAACCCCAGGACGGAAACCGCCTCCCCTACGGTGCGCACCGCACGCGCCCGGAGGTTCTGGCCCGAGCCCGTCTCCCGGGACCGCAGGCCGAAGATCGTCGACCGGATGATCTTGATCGTCTCGTCCAGGTCGCCGACCGCGCGCAGCACCCGCTCCGAAGCCTCGGGGTGCTGAATGATCCGCTCGGCGCTCTGCAGTGTCATGCCCGTGGAGAAGAGCCGCTGAATGGCCAGGTCGTGGAGGTCGCGGGCGATGCGGTCACGGTCCTCGAGCAGCGTGATCTGCTCGGCGTCGCTGCGCCGGTCGGCCAGCTCCATGGCCACGGCGGCCTGCCCTGCGAACCCGAGCAGCGGCTGGATCTCCTCCCCCGTGAACACCGGCCCTCCGGCCACGCGCACCAGCATCACGACGCCGCGCATCTCATCGCCCGTGCCGATCGGCACCGCCACGGCGGGACCGAGCCCCGCGAAGCGCTCGGACCCCTGTGTGACCCGCGGGTCATTGCGGACATCGGTGCTGGTCACCGGCTTGCCGGCGGAGAGCGCCTCGCCCCTGAGCGTCCCCTCGACCGACAGCACCAGACCGCGGTGGGTCTCCGCATGCTCACCGATCGCCAGCTCCACCGCCATGGTGCCGGTGTCCTTGACCGGCACGGCCACCACCGCGAGAGCGGCACCGGTGATCTCCTTCGCCTGCTCCGCGACCAGGCCGATCACCTCGTCACGCGGCCGGCCGGACAGCAGACTGCTGGTGATCTTCCCGCTGGCGCGCACCCAGCGCTCACGGCGCTTGGCCTCCTCGTACAGCCGGGCGTTGTCGATCGCCACACCGGCCGCCACGGCCAGCGTCGACAGAACGGCCTCGTCCTCGGCGTCGAACTCGGCATCGCCCCGCTTCTCGGTCAGGTAGAGGTTGCCGAAGACCTGGTCGCGGACGCGGATCGGGACGCCGAGGAAGCTGCTCATCGGCGGGTGGTTGGGCGGGAAGCCGTACGAGGCGGGGTGGTCGGCGATCCGGGGCAGCCGCAGCGGCTCGGGGTGACGGATGAGCTCGCCCAGGATGCCGTGCCCGGACGGGTAGGGCCCGATCGCCCTGATCTCCTCCTGGGTCACCCCGACGGTCAGGAACTGCGACAGCTTCCGCCCGTCGGGGCCGATGACCCCGAGCGCCGCGTACTCGGCATCGACCAGCACCGCCGCGGCCTCGGTGATCCGGCGCAGCACCTGCTCCAGCTCCAGCCCGCGGCCGACCGACAGCACGGCCTCCATCAGCCGGTGGATCCGGTCGCGCGTGCCCCGCACCACGTCCAGCCGGGTCTGCACCTCGTCCAGCAGCTCGTCGAGCCTCAGCTGCGGCAGCTTCTCGCGGTCCTCACGCGCGCGTTCCTCCCCGCCGAACGGCTCCCGGCCGTACTCTTCCCGGCCGTGCGCCGCCCCGCCGTGCGCGTCCCCGGCACGTCCCGCGCTGCCCAAAGTGATCCCTCCGGGTGAACGACCGCCCTTCGGACCGGGGCCAGAGCAACCCCACCCTCCATTCTCACGCCAACGGCCAAGCATGGCTTGCGGAGCCGGAGCCGGAGCCGGAAGCATGGTTCGCGGAGCCGGGCGTCGCAGCATCGCTCGCGGAACCGGGCGTCGCAGCATCGCTCGCGAAGCCGGGCGTCGGTCCGGCCTGCCCTTCCCTGCCTGGCCATCCCGCACGGGGTGGCGCACGCTGTTCACGTGAGCACGAAGGTCTTCCTCCTCGACGACCACGAGGTCGTACGGCGCGGGGTGCGCGACCTGCTCGACGACGAGCCGGACATCACGGTGATCGGCGAGGCGGGCACCGTCGCGCACGCGCTGGTACGCATCCAGGCCCTGCGCCCGGATGTCGCGATCCTGGACGTGCGACTGCCGGACGGGGACGGGGTCAGCGTGTGCCGGGAGCTGCGCTCGCGGATGCCGGAGCTCGCCTGCCTGATGCTCACCTCGTTCGACGACGAGGAGGCGCTGCTGGACGCGATCATGGCGGGTGCCGCCGGCTATGTGCTCAAGCAGATCCAGGGGTCGGACCTGATCACCGCGGTCCGTACGGTCGCCTCCGGCAAGTCGATGCTGGATCCGAGCACCACGGCGAAAGTCCTGGCGCGGCTGCGCGGAGCGGATGAGGAGGAGCCCTCTCCGGCGGAGATGCCGCAACTGACCGAGCGCGAGCGGGAGATCCTCGGCCTGATCGGCGAAGGGCTCACCAACCGGGAGATCGGGCTGCGGCTCCACCTCGCCGAGAAGACGGTCAAGAACCACGTCTCACGGCTGCTGGCCAAGCTGGGAGTGGAGCGGCGCGTCCAGGCGGCGGTCATCGCCACACAGGCGCAGGACCGCCGGGAGTTCCAGGAGCGGGAGTTCCAGGAGCGGCACGGCCCCGAGTAGCCCGCGTCCGACGGACCATGGCGCCCTTCGGAGGGCTTCACCCATGGCAGGGTTCACCCGTCGCAAGGCTCCACCCATCGCAGGGTTCACCCGTCGCAAGGCTCCACCCATCGCAGGGTTCACCCTCGCAGGGCCCCGCCCGTCACGTGGCTTCACAGCTTGGCGAGGGCGCCCTCGACGGTGTCGTGCAGGTCGAAGTAGCGGGACAGCCGCGCGAGCCGCAGAACCCGCGGCACGGACGGATCACCGATCACGAGCGAGAGGCGCCCGTCGCGCTCCGCGGTCCGGCGCCGGACTCGTACCAGCATCGAGAGACCGCTGGCGTCGATGAAGCTCACCCTGCGCATGTCCAGCACGAGGCGCGGTTCCGTACCCTCCGTCAGCACGTCCAGATAGTCCGAGATCCCCGGGGTGTTCAGGACGTCGAGCTCCCCGCGGAGTTCCACGACGGCCTGCTTGCCCATGATCCGCTGGCCCACGAACTCGGCGTGCCTGTCCTGCCGCCTGTCCTCAAGCATGGCCATCACCGCACTTCATCACGTATCTATGGCGTCGTTGTCGGTCGAGTCGAGGTCATGGGTGCGGAACCACCGCCACCGGGCACCGGGCGTGATGGATCACCGCATGGGCGATGGGCCCGAGGTGCGTACCGCGACGGCCGGGGCCGTGCACCCGGCGGCCGACGACCACAAGGCCGGACCGGGCCGCCGCTTCCACCAGGCGATGGCCCGCCCGCCCCGTCACCGCCTCTTCCCCGACCTCGACGTCGGGGAATTTGCTCCGCCACGGCTTCAGCACCTCGGTCAGCACGCTGCGCTGCTCCGCCTCGAGCCGAGGGTCGATCGTGGGGCCGGGAAGGCCCGCCGCGTACCGGTGCACGGGCGGGACGTCCCAGGTGTACGAGGCTCGCAGCGGCACCCGCCGGCGGTCGGCGGCTTCGAAGGCGAACTCGATCACCTCGTCGGAGGGGCGGAGCGCATCCAGCCCGAGCACCACCTCACGGCCCGCCCCTCCCGCCCCTGGGGCACGCCCCGGTTCGCTCTCGCCCTGCTCGCCGGGGCGGACCAGCACCACGGGCCGCTCGGCCCCGGCGAGGATCTCGAGACCGGTCGAACCGAGCAGGAAGCCGATGAAGCCGCCGAGCCCGCGGGAGCCGAGCGCGAGCATCTCGGCGTGCGCGGCGGAGGAGAGAAGCGCCTCGACGGGGGTACCGGGAACCAGTTCGGCCGTGACGGCCAGGTCCGGGTGCAGGCCGGTGATGCGCTCTTCCGCCTCGTGCAGGAGGCGAGCCGCCCAGTCCCGTTGGGTCTCATCGGACGGGACGACGGCTCCGGGGTGGACCTTCCACTCCCATGCCTGCACGAGCCGGAGGGACGTACCGCGCAGCAGCGCTTCCTGGGCAGCCCAGTCCGCCGCGGCCAGGCTCTCCAGAGAACCGTCCACGCCTGCGGCGATGGGTCCGGCCAACGCGCCACCTCCAGGTTCTGTCCCTGCGCCTATCAGCCTCGGGCCGCGGGCGCGCCGCGGCGATGGGGCACACGGCCCTCTCCGGGACCGACCGGCCCAACCCGCGGCGGCCGGGCAGGGGCCGGTCGGCCCGGCAGGGTGCCCGGTCAGCCCCTCGGCGGAGCCGGAGGCGGAGGGGGACGCTGGAGACGTACGGGCGGTGGACAGCTCGTACGGAGCCGAGAAGGGTGAGCCGTACGCCGGAAGGGAGCGCGAGATGACCGGCGTGATCACCAGAGGCGGGGTGCTGGCCGCTCTGCCCGCGGACCATCTGGATCCGCTCATGAACCTCGCCCGGGAGGTCTCGTTCCCGGCCGGTGTCCGCATCATCGAGGAAGGCAGCCGGGCCGACCGCTTCTGGGTCATCCGCTCCGGAAGCGTCGCCCTCGACATCCGCGTCCCGGGGCGGCGCGCGGCCACGGTGGAGGAGATCGGCGCGGGCGAACTCCTCGGCTGGTCCTGGCTCCTCCCGCCCCGCCACTGGCACCTGGGCGCGGAGGCGGAGAGCGAGGTGTGGGCCTACGAGTTCGACGGGCCCGCGGTGCGGACCCTGTGCGAGAAGGACCCGGTGCTCGGCATGGCACTCGCCATCGAGGTCGCCGACGCCATCGCGCAGCGCCTGATGGCGTCCCGTACGCGGCTGCTGGACCTGTACGGACCCAACGGCAGCGGCCCGAAGTGGTAAGCCACCCGCCCCAGTTCGGTCGCACCCCCTCGGCCGCGAGGCTCGGGGCACGAAGATCGAGCCGCTCGCCGCATGAGGCGGGCCTGGTCCGCATGGCAATGGCTCGCCGCCGAGGCGTGGTGCCGCGGCTACTGCTCAACCGGCGCGCTGCCGACGGTTCACCCAGGCCAGGCGAAGGCTGCGCGAGGCTAGGCGATCCATGTGCTCGTCAGGGCCTGCACGGCCGAGCCGTCGCCGTCCGTGAGCTTCACGGCGGTGAAATCGCGCGCGGTATCCGAGGTCTGCACCCGGAAGGCGGGCTGCTCGGCCTCCAGCAGCTCGACGATCGGTGCCGCCGCGCCAGGCGGCGTCTGCGCGGCGGCGAAGGCGTCGCGGGTGCGGGCCAGGTAGGCGGCCAGCGCGGGCGCATACGGGCCGGCCTGCTCCACCACGGTGTCGCGGCCGCCCACGTTGCTGACGAACTCGCTGGCCACCGCACCCGGCTCGACCACGCTGACGGCCACGCCGACCGTCGCCGCGGCCGGGGCGAGCGACTCCATGAAGCCCTCGACGGCGAACTTGGCCGCGCAGTACGCCTCGTTGAACGGCTGGCCGACCACGCCGCCGACGCTGGTCACGGTCACCACGCGGCCCTTGCTCGCACGCAGCATGGGCAAGGCCGCCTTGGTGACGTGCAGGACGCCGAAGAAGTTGACCTCCATGACGGCGCGCACGTCCTCGACACTCTCCTGCTCGAGCGTGCCAAGGTGGCCGGCGCCGGCGTTGTTGACCAGCGCGTCCAGACGGTCGAGGCCGGCCAGGCAGGCTGTGACAGAGGCCGGGTCGGTCACATCCAGCGCGCGGACTTCGACGCTCACCCCGGCCGCCTCGGCCGCCGCCAGCAGCCCGCCCGCCTTGGTGGTATCGCGCATGGTGGCGACGACGCGCCAGCCGCTCTGTGCGGCGGCGACGGCGGTGGCGAGGCCGATGCCCGAGGAGGTGCCGGTGATCAGGACGGTCTTGATGCTCATCTTTCGGCAATCCTTTACTTACGAATCGCCTCCCGCTCGGCGGCGAGCACCTTCTGCGCCGACCCCTTCGGCAGGTCCAGACGGCGGGCCTGGAGTTCGAGCAGCAGGACCGGCTCAAGCTCGGCGTCGTCGAGCGCCTCGCCGCCCGCAAGCCCTCCAGCGCATCGACCCGGCGAGCGAGGGGCAGGCCAAACCTGGCCGGGAGCGGGGAGGTGAGCGCTCTTCCTGGCCCGGCCTTCCGCTTCCGCGACGGCAAGGCGCACGCTGGAGGTGAGGCCGCTCCGCCGTCCCGGCCGGCGGGCTCCGTCCGGGGCAGCCTCGCCACTCTCATGGACTTCGGCGGTCGTGGGAGGGGAGGAGCGAGATGACCGAGCAGACCACCAGCAGCCCGCCCTGGCATGTGGTCGGGGACTGGTTCGACACCTGCAAGTGCGCCATACCGTGCCCCTGCACGTTCGCCCAGCCTCCGACCGAGGGTGATTGCGAGGGCGTGCTCGCCTGGCACATACGCGAGGGCCGATACGGGGATGTCCCGCTCGACGGTCTGAATGTCCTGATGCTCGGGTCCTTCACCGGCAACCCATGGGAGGGAACCCACACGGACGCGTACGCCGCCGTCTTCGTCGACGAACGCGCCGACGATCAACAGCGCGCCGCGCTCGGAGCGATCTTCGGCGGTGAGGCCGGCGGCTGGCCGCAGCAGTTCAGCGAAATCTTCGGCGCCGAGATGCGCGGCATGGACGTCGCCCCCATCACCATCGAGATCGACGACGAACTGGGGGCCTGGAGCGCCGAGGTCCCCGGGCGTGTTACCGCCCGCGCCGAGGCCCTCACCGGTCCCACGACTCCCGAGGGCGCGCGGGTCCAGGTTCACAACGCCCCCGGTTCCGAGGTCGGCCCCGGCCAGATCGCCACATGGGGCCGGGCCACCACGGACGAAGCCGACGCCTTCGGCTTCAGCTGGAGCCGCAGCGGCAAGTCCAGCAAGCACTTCCCCTTCGACTGGAGCGGCCCCGACTGACGTACGGCGGGCGCTCAGTGCGGTCGGACCATCGTTGAGTCCATCGACGGCTCCGACATCTGCAGTCCTGGCAGCAGCCAGTCGTGGAACGGGGCCAGCGCGCCCAGGGCGAGAAAGGCCAGACCAACCGCCCAGGTGAGCCACGGGCCGCGCCGCCACAGCTTCTCCAGGAAGATCACCGCTGCCAGGCCGGCCATGGCTGCCACGTTCATCACACCGAGTGGAACGAGGACGATCATCAGGCCCCAGCAGCAGCCCACGCAGTAAAGCCCGTGGTGCGCGCCCACACGCAGGTCGCGGGCCCACGGCCGGAATTGCGCGTACCGCATCAGGTGCGACATCGGATTGCGGCAGTGCAGGAGACAGACGCGCTTCAGGGGCCCGAATTGGTACAGCCCCGCGAGCAGAAACGCAGCCGCGCCCAGCCAGCGGCCTGCCTCGGGGGCGTCGTCCACCAGACGCGCGGCGGCTGCCAGGACTCCGTAGGCGAGCAGACCGAATACCGTCCAGGCGAGCAGGTAGCCCCCGGCGAACTCGGCGATCCGAGCGGCGCGGACCGCACCGGCCGACTGACGGCCGATCGCACGCGCCCAGGTGATGGCCACCGGTGCGACCGACGGGAACATCATCGCCACCATCATGGTCACCCACAGCAGCAGAAAGAGTGGCAGCGCCAGACCCATCGTTCCCGGCTCCATGCCCATGTCGCGGGACTGGGCGACGGTGAGTACCCATGCCAGCGCGGCGAGCAGAGCCATCAAGATCCACGCCATGGCCAGATCACGCCGCGGCAGCAGGAATCCGGGCTGTGTCGGTGCTGGGGCGGCGATGCGGACGTGCAGCATGGCGCTCCTCCCAGGGGCCCGCTCTGCCGTGGTCACCAGACGCTTCACAACCGGGTGCCCGGCAATGTCGACCGCGGCCCACGATGGGGTGAGAAGTCGGCCCGACTCCTCCAGCAGATCACAGACGGTTGTGTTGCAAAACCGAAGGAGGGAGGAGCCGGGCCATAGCGCCCGTCAGCGGTCCAAGGGCTGGAAGCGGCGGAGCCGCAGGCTGTTGGAGACCACGAAGACCGAGGAGAAGGCCATGGCCCCGCCGGCGATCATCGGATTGAGCATGCCGAGCGCGGCCAGCGGCAGCGCCGCGACGTTGTAGGCGAAGGCCCAGAACAGGTTGGCCTTGATCGTACGGAGGGTGCGCCGGGCCAGCCGGATCGCGTCCGCCGCCGCCCGCAAGTCCCCGCGTACCAGGGTCAGATCGGAGGCGGCGATCGCCGCGTCGGTGCCCGTGCCCATCGCCAGGCCCAGGTCGGCCTGGGCGAGGGCCGCGGCGTCGTTGACGCCGTCGCCGACCATGGCCACCACCCGGCCCTGCTGCTGGAGGCGTTCGACCTCGGCGACCTTGTCCTCGGGATGGACCTCGGCGATCACTTGGTTGATACCGACGTCGGCCGCCACCGCGCCGGCGGCCGCCGTGTTGTCGCCGGTGAGCAGGACTGGCGTGAGGCCGAGCCGCTTGAGGTCGGCCACCGCCTCGGTACTGGTCGCCTTGACGGTGTCGGCGACCACCAGCGCGCCGCGCACCTGTCCGTCCCAGGCGGCGAAGACGACCGTCCGGCCGTTGGCTTCGGCCTCCTTCTGCGCGCGCCGAAGCTCCTCGGGCAGCGACAACCCTTCCTGCTCCTCCAGCCAACGGGCCCGACCGGCACGGACCGTACGGCCCTCAACCTGCCCGGTCACGCCCCGCCCCTGCGTATTGGCGAAGCCGGCCACCGCAGGCAGCGCGCCCAGCCGCTCCCGCGCGGTGTTCGCGATGGCGGTGGCGATCGGGTGCTCGCTGGCGTCCTCCAGACCGCCGGCCAGCCGCAGCACCTCGGCCGCGTCCTCACCGTCGGCCGTTACGACGTCGACCAGCCGCATCCTTCCCTCGGTGACCGTGCCGGTCTTGTCCAGGACGACGGTGTCGATCCGCCGGGTCGACTCCAGCACCTCCGGCCCGCGGATCAGCAGCCCGAGCTGCGCGCCACGCCCGGTGCCGACCATCAGCGCGGTCGGTGTGGCCAGCCCGAGCGCGCACGGGCAGGCGATGATCACCACGGCGATGGCCGCCGTAAGCGCGGTCGCCGCCGCGGCTCCGGTCCCCAGCCACACACCGAACGTGCCTACGGCGAGGGCGATGACGACCGGGACGAACACCGCCGAGATCCGGTCCGCAAGGCGCTGTACCTCGGCCTTGCCGGTCTGCGCCCGCTCCACCAGCGCGGCGATCTGCGCCAGCTTGGTGTCCGCCCCGATGCGGGTCGCGCGGACGACGAGTCGGCCGTGGCTGTTGACGGTGGCGCCGGTGACCGGCGAGCCGGGCTCGACCTCCACCGGCACGCTCTCCCCGGTCAGCAGCGACTCATCGACCGCCGACGCGCCCTCGACGACCTCCCCGTCCGTGGCGATCTTCTCCCCGGGCCGCACGACGAACAGATCCCCGACCACCAACTCCTCAACGCGGATACGCACTTCGGAACCATCGCGGAGCACCGCGACGTCCTTGGCGCCCAGGTCCATCAGCGCCCGGATCGCCTCCCCGGCCCGCCGCTTGGCCCGCGCCTCGAAGAACCGCCCGGCCAGTAGGAACGCCGTCAGCACGACGGCGACCTCCAGATACAGGTGCTTCCCACCGACGGCCAGGGCGCCCGCGCTCCACAGATACGCAGCCAGCACGCCCAGCGACACCAGGGTGTCCATGGTCGCCGAGCCATGCCGCACATTCACCGCCGCCGCCCGGTGGAACGGCCACGCGCCCCACGCCACCACCGGCGTAGCCAGCGCCAGCGCCACCCACTCCCACCCGGCGAAATGCACCGCGGCAACCATCGATATGACCACCACGGGCAGTCCGAGCAGCGCCGAGACGATCAGGCGGCGCCGCAGCCCGGCGACATGCGCCTGCTCGGCATCGATGGCCTCGCCTTCCTCCGTCTCAGGCGCGCCGCCCCCGGCCACCTCGGCGCCGTAGCCGATGGCCTCGACGGCAGCAACCAGCTCCGCCACCTCAACCGCCGGGTCCTCGCGGGTGACATGCGCGGTCGCCGTCGCCAGGTTCACCGTCGCGCTCACGCCAGGCAGCTTGCCCAGCTTCCGCTCGACCCGCGCCACGCACGAGGCGCAGGTCATCCCGGTGATCGCCAGCTCTATGGGGCGGTCAGTTCCGGTGCCGGTAGTGCCGGTAGTGCCGGTCGTCGTCGACATCGTGGAGGTTCCTTCCCGCTTCATTCTCGGCCCGCCGGTGTGACTACGGCGAAGCCCTGCCCGGTGGCGGGCCGCCGGCCCAGTTCACCGATGGACGGGCGGCGCAGCACGTGTGGCGGCTGGTGGTCGATTCCGGTCGCAGAGAAGTAACTGTTGAACGGGCTGGCCCCGAAGCAGGCGTGCTCGCCCCGCTCCATCACGGCCGCGCATGCGGTATTCAACGGCTCCACGGTCATCGCCGGGCGGCCGTCCCCTTGATCCGTCCTCATGTCCGCACGGTAGAACCTTGCCCTAAGGGCAAGGTCAAGCCCACACTGAAGATACGACCCACGAACGGAGCCCCGTCATGCTCACCGTCGGCCGCATTGCCGCCCAGACCGGACTCAGCCCCAAGGCCGTCCGCCTCTACGAGGCCAATGGCCTGATCGACCCTCCCGAGCGCACCTCCGCCGGCTACCGCACCTACACCGACGACGCCGTGCCCGTCCTCGGCTTCATCCGCCGGGCCCAGGCCCTCGGCCTCAGCCTGAAGGAGATCAAGCGCATCCTCGACCTTCAACGCCACGGCCAGCAGCCCTGCGACCTCGTCATCAGCCTGCTCGACGAACACCTCGCCCAGGTCGACCAGCGCATCGCCGACCTCCAAGCCCTGAAGAAGACCCTCCAGGACGCCCGCCACGTCGCCGACCAGGCCGCCGGACGCGGCGAGCCCGGCGTGATCTGCCCGATCATCGAATCCACCCCCGTCGCGCCCGAGGACGCATGACACTCCTCCGCGCGCGGGCACCCTCCGGGAGACACGGTTTCCTGAATTCAGGCTCGGTATCGCCAGTTTTTTGGTGCTGACCGTCGCCTCCGAGGTCGAGGTGCTCGCGCGCTTCGGCCGCGCCCTCGCCGACCCGATCCGCTGCCGACTGCTCCTCTCCGGCCACGCCCTCGACGACCTGCGCACCCCCGTCGTCGCCGTGGAAACCGACCGTGCCTGCGTGGACGCGGACGAGACGCGACTCCGGGCTGGTCTTGGGCCGACCCGATCGCCGCCCTCGCCATCGCCGCCGTCGCCGTCGGAGAAGCGCTGAACGCCTGGCGTGGCGACGCATTTCTACTGGTCGACCCGGCGGCGCCGGCCGCCGGACTCACCGAGCGAATCGTCCTCGTCTCGGTCATGGCTGCCAACAACGAGACCGGGGCCCTCCAGCCCACGACCACACGCCCTCACCCGTACTCAGCACCATGGGCCTGGCCGACGGGCAGAGCCTCACCGCACTCCGCCTTTCCCTCGGCCGCTGGACCACCGCCGCCGACATGGACCGCACGGTCGAGCTGCTGACCGCCGCCTGCACCAGAGTCCGCCCTCTTCAGCAGGCGGGGGCGCTGCTCCGGCCTCCTGCGGCGCGGGTGACGCGGCCGCTCAGCTCGCGGAGATAGTCAGCGAGCTGGGGCGGCTCGTGCACCTCGAACTCGCAGCCCAGCGCGGCCAGTCGGAGGGCCAGCCACTCCAGGGAGTCGGCCTCGGTGCGCAGCACGCAGGCGTTCTCGCCGGCCGCCTCGAGGCCGGTGGCGGCGTCGCCGAGGCGAGGGGCGAGTTCCTTGTACGGGGCGTGGAGTGTGGCCACCGCCTCGTACGTGGGGCGGTCCTCGGTCATCCGGGCGGCGAGGTAGGCCGCGGCGTCCTTGGCCGGGAGTTTGCGCGGCGCCCCGCGGACGCCGGTCAGGAACGGCTTGGTGATGCGGTCGACGCGGAAGATTCGCCAGTCGTCGCGGTCGTTGTCGTAGGCGACGAAGTACCAGCGGCGGCCCGCCGAGACGAGTCCGGCGGGCTCGACGAGGCGCTTGGTCTCGGTGCCGTCCGCGGCGCGGTAGCCGAATCGCAGCTTTTCGCCGCCGGCGGCTCCGGTGGCGAGCACGGTCAGTACGTCGGGGTCGATCTGAGGGCCCTGCCACCGGGTGAGCGGGGTGGTGGCGTTGCCGAGGATGGTCACACGGCGGCGAAGCCGGGAGGGCAGCACCTGCTCGAGCTTGGCGAGGGCGCGTACGGACGCCTCGGGAAGACCCGTGACTGTGTGTCCCGCGGCGCTGCGCAGTCCGACGGCAATGGCGACGGCCTCGTCGTCCTCGAGCAGCAGCGGGGGCATGGCCTTGCCGGCGACGAGTCGGTAGCCCCCGACCGCGCCCCGGGCGGCCTCCACGGGATAGCCGAGGTCGCGCAGCCGGTCGATGTCGCGGCGGATGGTGCGGGTGGTGACGCCGAGTCGCTCGGCGAGCTCGCTGCCGGGCCATTCGCGCGGTGTCTGCAGCAGGGAGAGGAGGTTCAGCAGTCGTGCCGGGGTGTCTGTCGTCATGAGTCCCAGATTGCTCAGCATTTAGGACGAGATCTGTCCTATACGGGCTCTAGCTTAGCGCGCATGGAAACGAAGACGCAGGAGAATTCCCTGCCCAGCGGCACTTCCGCCGCCACCGACCGGCGCCGCTGGATCGCGCTTGCCGTCCTCCTCACCGCCTCGTTCATGGACCTCGTGGACGCCACGATCGTCAACATCGCGATCCCCAGCATCCAGCGCGGCATAGGCGCCTCGTTCAGCGCCGTCCAGTGGATCACCGCTGGGTACGCCCTCGCCTTCGCCGTCGGGCTGATCACTGGCGGGCGGCTTGGCGACATCTTCGGGCGGAAGCGGATCTTCCTGCTCGGCATCGGAGGCTTCACCCTCGCCTCGCTGCTGTGCGGAATCGCGGCCGACCCCGGGATGCTCGTCGCCTCCCGTGTGCTGCAGGGCACGATGGCGGCACTGATGGTGCCGCAGGTGCTGAGCATCATCCACGTCACCTTCCCAGCGCACGAGCGTGGCAAGGTCTTCGGGATGTTCGGCGCCGTCGTCGGACTCGGCGCGGTCTCCGGCCCCCTGCTGGGCGCGCTGCTCACGCAGTGGAACCTCCTCGGCCTGGAGTGGCGGCCGATCTTCCTCATCAACCTCCCGGTCGGCATCACGGGACTCGTCCTCGGCCGCCGGTACATCACCGAGTCCACCGCCCCGAACGCGCTGCGACTCGACCTGGGCGGCGTTGTCCTTGCCACTGCGGGACTGCTGATGCTGCTCTACCCGATCACCATGGGCCACGAGAACGACTGGCCGGTGCTGGGCTTCGTTTCGATGGTGGCGAGCGTGCCGATGCTGGCGGTGTTCGTGGCGTACGAGCGGCACAAGAAGCGCAAGGACGGGGCACCGCTGGTCGAGCTGTCGCTGTTCAAGGTGAAGAGCTTCGCCGCGGGTATCGGCGTGCAGGTGGCGTTCAGCACCACGCTGGGCATCTTCTTCCTCGTCTGGACCCTCTACATGCAGATCGGCCTGGGCTGGAGCCCGCTGCACGCCGGGCTGACGGGCCTGCCGTTCACCGTGGCATGCTCCGCCGCCGCCGGGGTGTCCGTGCAGCTGTTCACCCCGCGCTTCGGCAGTCGCCGGGTGCTGCAGACCGGCGCGGTGCTCCTCGCCCTGGGTGCGCTGCTCTACCTGTGGGAGGCCGACCGGTACGGCACGGCCATCGCCTCGTGGCAGATGGCGCTGCCGCTGATCGCGATGGGCGGCGGCATGGGCCTGGTCTTCGCACCGCTGACGGACGCGGTGCTCTCCGGGGTGCCGCAGCAGCACGCGGGCTCGGCATCAGGGCTCATCAACACCACCAATCAGCTGGGCATGGCGCTCGGCCTCGGGGTGACCTCCGTGGTGTTCTTCGGCGCCATGGACGAGTCCCTCGCACCGCGAGCAGGTGGGCCGGAGTTCGTGGGCGCGTTCAGCAACGCGATGGGGTGGGTCGTCGCGGTGCTGGGTGCGGTGTTCCTGCTGATGTTCGCGCTCCCCAAGCAAGTGCGGCCGCACGACGACCTCACGGCGGACGGGGGCGAGCACCCCGGGGCGAAGCCCGAGCCGGAGCTCGCCGGCGCCTGACGCCCGTCCAGCACAGTAGCGGGCGGTTCCCTTGCCGAATGCGGGGGAACCGCCCCGAGCGCAGCGGCATTGACTGGAACATCGTCTTCCTGCTCCTCGGGATGAGGTCGTCGTCGGAGTGCTCAAGAAGACTGGCAACGTCTGTTTCAGGCCTCGTCGGCGTGCGGCCTCTCGGTGCCGGACGAGTGGTGGGTGAGCACCCCGGACTGGAATGTCTGCAAGGCCTGGGGGCGTTGCATGGTGTCCACGGTGAGGTGGAGCCGCGTGCTGCCGTCGTGGCCTGCCGGGTAGCTGCGCTGTTCGGTGCCGGCGAAGCGGTGACGGAGCACTTCGGCTACTTTCCGGGCCGCTTCCGGCGACGCGGCGACGATGCGGACCTCGGCGAGCCCGGGCGCAGACGCCGACTCGTCCGAGCTCACGGTGCCGGCCTCTCGGTCCGAAGCGGTGACCCGGCTGCGGCCTGGGGAAGCGAGCAGCCGTCGCGAGCGCGTCATGCCTCCCGCCGGCTCCTTCGCCGACCGCGGTCGCCGACGGCTTCTGACCGGTTGCTTCTGGCGAGCGCGAGCCCTTCCGGCGGGCGGACCGGCGGTGTCGCCGGTCTTCTCCAGCGGCTCGGTGGCCCGGCGGCGGTACGGCAGGAGGTCGCCGTACCGGAAGGCGGCGATGCGCTGGTTGTGCTGGCCGTTCAGAGCGTGGATCAGAAGTACTCCTGCAGCGATCATCACGAGGATCACGGCCACGGTGATGGCGGTCGTCATCGTTCTCACATCCCTTGGGCGGAGCCGGGAAGCCTGGCCGGATTCCCGGGACGGGACGGCACGGTGCCGCCTTCCGACTCCCACTCCGCCTCCCCGCCACGGTCGGCCTCCGTGGCGCTGAGGGCCTCCTCGTTCGCCATCAGAGCGGTGGCGGTGAGGTGGCCCCGTGGCTCGGTTGCGGCTGCCATCAGCCGGGCGGCGGCGGCCTCTCCGGTCCCCGGCGGGATCACCAGCAGGTCCCAGCGGCCCGCGGTGTAGGAGAGCAGCAGCAGCTTGTGCGGGTCCTGCTCAGCCGCGAACCATCCCACGTGCACCACGTGCCCGGCGACGGGCACCTTCCGCGGGATCACGGGCCAGAGTGTGGGATTCACTGCGATCCGGGTGATCCGCCCCCAGCGGCGATCCAGTACGTCGATCATGGCGGGGAGTTCACGTGCGAGATCGTGCGAGTAGGGCCACCAGGCGCCGTCCAGAAGTCCTGGGCCGGCATCGTCCGGGGCCAGAGACAGGCGGGCCGGTCGCGAGGACGCGCGCTCGCCAGTGGTCGGAGTGTGCTCGGTGGTCGCGGTCATGGCGCGGACCTGCCTCCGGGAGCGTTTCCGTCTGCCCGGCATAGTTGTTCGCCGCGAACGACCCCGACATGAAAGTCGCGGCACGAAGTGCTCCCGGTAATTCAAGCCTACTCCGGCGGAGACCCGGCCAGGCCCTGATTGGCCTGCTGGTTCCGCGGATCTGCCCAGGGACGGGACGGTCTCACCGCGGGTACCGTGGAGGCAGTGCCGAGGACGCATGCATGTCGGCAACCGTGCCGACGTCGTTCCCGGCAGTGAGCGGGCCCCGCCGGGCTCCGCGGACGGGCGGCGCACCATGATGGCCGGCTTCGAAGACTTCACAAACTCATCCCGCCCCAGACTGCTGCCGGATGCCGTCCACCAGCACGCGGAGCCCGGCGCGCTTCTGTTGAGGCTGGAGACGAGGCGGACCCGTGAAGGAATTCTCGATGGCGCCTGGTGGCCGCGCTCCCGTGACGTCGGCGATCAGCTGCCCGGCTTGATCAGTGCCCTGACCGAGCATTTGGGCCCCATCACCCGCGTGGGCCTGGACGCGAGTGCCTGGGATGAGGTCCCGGTGCGCCTGATCATCGATGACCGGGTCGTACACATCGACTGGTACCCGGTCGGCGACGACACGGTGCTCATCACCCGTGGCGATCAAGACTATTTCCTGCTGCTCGTGGTCCCGCCGGAGGCAACCCCGTCGGCGGCACGGGAGGCGATGTCCAGGGCCGTACAGGCCGACAACGTCACACAGGCCGAGCAGATCCTGATCGACACCAGCATCAATCCCACGCGTACGAGTCGCCCGGCGGAGCGGAACACCGACCGGGAACGCGCCGAACCGGACTGAAGTCCGACGTGAAAACGACCCCGGCGCATTCACACCGGGGCCGTCCCTTCCAGGTCATCGCACGTGAGAGTGCAAAGACCCACTGCAACACTACGCCGACGAGGCCGGAGCACCCCCTCATTCCTGCTCCTCCTCTTTGGCCTCCATGACACGGATACCTTGATGGGTCAGCATGACCATGGCGGGTGTATTGCCCGCCGCCCAGTCGACCGTGACCAGACCTTCGCCCTCCAGATACGTGCAGGCGGCGGCGATGTCCGCGTCGGGGATGCCGAGATCGTCACGCAACTTCGACCCAGTGACCCCCAGAAGGCGATTTCCCTCTGCGGTCTCGTAAAGCCCCTGCATGATCTTCTCGCGGTACGCCTTCCGCTCGGCAAGAGATGCCATGGCCCTCACCTTCTGAGGACGCTACGCCCCCAGCTCAACGCTAGGCCGTCAACCGATCGACGGCGACTCATCGGGCCGCGGAATTCTCGACACCACCAGGCTGTGGCGAGGGGCCTTGGCCGGCGCGTTTGCCGCATCTCCGAGCGCCGTCCCGTTCCGGCTGGTGCACGGTGCCGGCGCATGGGCTCGGGGCCCCGGCGGCAGTCGGACAGAGCGTTCCGGAAGTGTGCCGTGGCTGTCGCGTCAGCGCTCGACCTCGTAGTTGTGCAGGCGTTCGGCCAGCGGGAGAGGAGTCTCCCCGAGTCCGGTGACGGACCCGCTTGCCATGCGCGCGCACACCCCCTCGCAGGCGAGCAATTGCTTGTTGCCGTGGTGCGAGACCACCTTCGCGTCCGTGTCCGGCGCCTGCCGGTAGTCGGTGCGGCAGACGACGCAGACCAGCCCGGCCATCATCTCCTCGGTCGGTTCGGCACGACTATGACGGCGGTTTGAGATCGCGTCAGGTGAATACATGCGCAGCCTTTCCTCTCGCTCATCGGGTGGCAGTGGGACCTGAGCGATTCCTGGCAAGGGCCGGGTGTTCCGCCTGGTTCCGTGGTGCTCAGGGAGTCGTACTGGTCTCGTGGCGCAAACGACTCGTGGTGCGCTGCGTGATTACCGGAGGTCGGGCCTCCTCCCGCGCGTTGTGCCCGGCCTTGCGTCCCCTGGGTCGGCGCCGCGAGAGATGATGGCTCCTCTCAGCGCACTGGTTATCGCCACCGTACTCCCGTTGGTGCACCGGATTGCGTGTGCTCGCTTCCGGGCCGCAGCGGAAATGTGCCTCTCGCGCACGGGGAGTACGGTGGGGACACGGGGGGGCAGTCCGCATGCTGACCGCCGTACCACCGCCGTCCTGGGCGGTTCACAGGCGAGTGTGCATACCAGGGTTGAGACGCCCCCCGCCTTGTCGCATCGGATGCGGTAGCGCTCCGACGGCACCGCAAGAGCGGCCCGCGTCCGCGCGCCGCTGACATCAACCAGGATCGAGCTCATGGAGCCCATCAACTTCGCTCAGCGCGCCGTGTCCGCGCGCGCCCCAACCGGAACACCGTCGGTTCCGCAGGCCGAGCCCTCCGGAAACATCCGGGCCGGGCAGACAACGCTCCGCGAGCGGCCCGCAGGAAGTGACTACGCGCTGCTCTCCCGACGGGTCAGGAACGCCCAGCTGTTGCGACACCGTCCGCTGCGCTCAGCTGCGGCGCTGGCAGCCACACTGCTTCTGCTGGCCGGAGGTTGGGCCGCTCTCCTCCTGATCGGCGACTCCTGGTGGCAGCTGACGGTCGCCGCTGTGCTGGCCTTTGCCTTCACCCAGAGCGGATTCCGCGGCCATGAAGCCGGCCACCGCCAACTGTTCCGGAGCAAGCGGGCCAACAATATGACGGGGCTGGTGTTCGGCAATCTCTTCATCGGTCTCGGCTTCGGATGGTGGGTGGCCAAACACAACCGTCACCATGCCCATCCCAACCAGATCGGCCGCGATCCCGACATCGAGACCGGCGCCGTGGTCTTCAACGGTCACGACGCTCCCGGGCGCTCGGGTCTGGCCGGCTTCATCACCCGTCACCAGGCCGCACTGTTCTTCCCGATGCTGCTGCTGGAGGGCTGGGCACTGCACGTGGACTCGGTCCGGGCACTGCGCAAGGGCAGGACGAGCGCTCCCGCTCCCCTGGCGGTCGAAGCGCTGGCACTGCTCGCCCACGCGGCGGCATATCTCACCGCTGTGCTCCTGGTCCTTTCCCCGCTGAAGGCGCTGGTGTTCGTTCTGGCACAGCAGGCCCTTTTCGGCCTGTATATGGGGGCCTCCTTCGCTCCCAACCACAAGGGCATGGCGATGCCCGAAGAGCACGAGCGCCCGGACTTCCTGCGTGCCCAGGTCCTCACCTCGCGTAATGTGCGGGGCGGGCGTATCACCGATCTTGTGCTCGGCGGCCTGAACTACCAGATCGAACACCACCTGTTCCCCAGCATGCCCCGGACCGCCCTCCCGGCAGCCCAGCCCCTGGTTCGTGACTACTGCGCCGAACTCGGCCTGCCTTATACGCAGACAGGCTTGCTGGACTCGTACCGACAGGCACTGCGCCATCTCCGCACGGTAGGAGCACCCTTGCGGGCCGAACCACGGGCGCGACCGGTATGACATCGCCGCTTCTGGCCTAATGGGTGCGTTGGGCCGGTTGGACGGGTCAAGCTGTGCAGGTTGATCACGGTCGTGTCAGGAGCTCGGGTACACAGATCGCGTGAGTGGGCTTCGAGCGGATCCACCGTGACCGCGGGATGGACCCGCGTGTATCGGGGCGGGTCTTGGGACGAGTTCGGGGTGCCTCGGCTTGGACAGGACTCGACTTGGACAAGAGGGGCGCGAAGGGTAACTGTGGTGAAAGATCGCGGATATGGCGGGAGGTGAGCAGCCCCCCGCCGCGGGCCCGGTGGACCGTTCCGAAGGATTCGGTGAGCGGCTGTTGGGGGTGCTGCTGGACCGGGCCCATGAGATGCCGCCCCAGCTGATCGCCCCGCTGATCGCGGAAGAGGTGGCCAGAGTCGGTGGCCGTGACGTCTCGATCCTCCTCCAGGACTACGGCCAGCTGATGCTGGTGCCGCTGCCGGGCAGGGGAATGGTCGTCGGGCAGCCCGAGCCGATCGGTGACTCCGACGCCGGCACGGCCTTCCTGCGCGCGACCCCCGTCGAGGTATCGCAGGCCGACGGCGTGCGTATGTACCTGCCGTTGCTGGACGGCAGCGACCAGGTGGGAGTGATGGCCCTCACCCTGGACAGCGTCGATGACGACGACCGGCGGCTCCTGCGCAGGCTCGCCGGCCTGGTCGCCGACATGCTGGTCACCAAGCACGGCTACACCGACCGGTTCTTCCAGGCCCGGCGCCTCAAACCGATGACCGTGGCCGCGGAGATCCAGTGGTCCCTGCTGCCCCCGCTGGCGATGGCCGTCCCGCAGGTCGCCGTGGCCGGAATCCTCGAGCCCGCCTACGAGGTTGCCGGCGACAGCTTCGACTACGCCCTCAACGACGACATCCTGCACATGGCCACGGTCGACGCGATGGGCCACGGCCTGGACGCGGCCACGATGGCAACCGTCGCCATCGGCGCATACCGCCACGCCAGACGCTCCGACATCGGACTGGCCGAGATCTACACCTTCATGGACCGGGCGATCGCCGAGCAGTTCGGACCCGACCACTTCGTCACCGCGCAGATGATGCGCCTGAACATCGCAACGGGCCACCTGCAATGGGTCAACGCCGGCCATCCCGCACCGCTGCTGGTCCGCAACCACGAGGTCGTCCAGCAACTGGAGAGCGCAACCACCCTGCCGGTCGGCTTCGGCGGTGAACAGCCGCAGGTCAGCGAGCTGGCCCTCCAGCGCGGCGACAGGGTTCTGTGCTTCACCGACGGCCTGATCGAGGAGCGCGAAGCCGGCGGGGAGCAGTTCGGCGAGGAACAGCTCATCGGCTGGGTCAACCGCATCGAGCGGACGGAGGAGGGAGTGCGGGCGGTGGTGCGCTCCCTCTCTCACACCCTGAAGGAGGAACGGGGCGGCAGAACCAGTGACGACGCGACCCTCTTCCTCATCGAATGGCGCGGGGGCGAATCCAACCACCTCGCCACCCTGACGTGAGCCGGCTTCCGCACCACCAATGGCGGAGCCGGCGACGAGCGGCTGCCGCTGCTCGCAGGCGGCGTCTTCGGCACACCCGCGCATGCACGGGCGGGGAAAGCCGCGGCGCCCTGACCGGTCCAGCCCGGCCAGGGCGCTGCGTAGCAGGTCAGAAGGGGGTCTCCCCCACCTGCGCACGGTAGGCCGTGTGGGACTCGAACCCACAACCAATGGATTAAAAGTCCACTGCTCTGCCAATTGAGCTAACGGCCCGCGATCGTGCTGCCCCCGAGCATAGCGGTGCTGGGCCGGGCAGCCGATCGGGTATCGCGCGGGCCGCCCAGCGCCAGCGGCGCCGCCCCAGCAGAACGGCACGCAGTCCTGCGAGGCCTGCGCTCAAGGCGCGCCCCCGCCCCGAGCCAACCGTACGTCTGTCGGCTGCCCGCGTCAGACCGCTCGAGCAATTGAGGGTGACCAGCTCGCCGCAGCTGTGGCTGCCGAGAAAAGCGGGCCCGTCCGTGAAGGATGGGCCCGCTTGTGCTGGTCAGCGGCTTGTGCGACGCGAGCGGCGGCTCGCGCAGGCGTCAGCCGTTGCGCTTCCAGCGGGGCTTGTCGGCGCGGCGGTCGAAGGAGCGGCCGCCCGTGCTGCCGCCGCGGTGGTCGTCCCGGCGGGCCGGACGGTCGTCGCGGCGGTCGCGGTTGAACGGCCTGTCGCCGCCGCGGTGGTTGTGGTCGCGGTGGCCGTGGTCGCGGCGCTCGATGGAGCGGCCGCCGCCGAAGCCGCCGCGCTCGCCGTCCCGGCGGTCGCCGTTGAAGGGACGGTCGTCCCGACGGTCACGACTGCTGAAGCGCCCGCCCCGGTCGTCGCGGCGCTCGAACGGGCGGCCGCCGCGGTCGTCCCGGCGGTCGCGGCCGAACGGGCGGTCGTCGCGCCGGTCGCGGTCACGATCACGGTCCCGGCCCCCGAAGCCGCCGCGGTCGTCACGGCGCTGGAATCCACCGCGGGCACCCCGGTCGCCACGGTCACCGCGCTCGTCACGGCGCTGGAATCCGCCGCGCTCGCCGTCCCGGCGGTCACGGCTGTACGGCCGCTCGTCCCGCCGGTCGTAGTCCCGACGGTCGTCCCGCCGGTCGTCCCTGCGGTCCCGCGCGGAGGGGCGGTCGTCGCGGCGGTCGTAGTCACGGCGGTCGGACCGCTCGTACGAGGTGCGGCGCGGCTGCTCGTACGACACCGGCTTCGCGGCCGGAGCCGGAGCGGACGCCTCCGTCACCACGGCCTCAGTCCCGGCCCGGGACCCGGACCCGGCAGCAGGCGCCGCCTGGGCGGGAACCTCGGCCAAAACCTCACCCGAGGACCCACCCGAGACCTCGCCGGCCCCGGCCGGAGCGGCCGCGGAAGCCGCCGAACCCACCGAACCCGCGGATGTCACCGGCTCCTCGCCCCGCTCCCGCGCAGCCCGCGCCGTCAACCGGTCGGCGTCCTCGCGGAGTTCGGTCGCCCGCCGCTGAGCCCGCTCCAGCTCCCGCGTCAGGTCGTGCACCTCGCGCTCCGCCTGCCTGGCGGCGTTCGAGGCGGACTCGGCCTGCACCTCGGTGAGCGAGCGCGCGCCCGTAATCCGGGCCACGTCCTCGTCGAACGCGCCGGCGCCGCCGACGATGTGGCGCGAGGCGTCCACGCCCGCGTCCTCCATCAACCGGAAGATCTGCCGCCGCTGATGCGGAAGAGCCAGCGACACCACCGTGCCGCTGCGGCCCGCGCGGGCCGTGCGGCCCGACCGGTGGAGGTAGTCCTTGTGGTCACCGGCCGGGTCGACGTTCAGGACCAGGTCGATGCCGTCGACGTGAATACCGCGCGCGGCGACGTCCGTTGCGACGAGCACGTTCACGTACCCGTCCTTGAAGTCGGCGAGCGTACGGGTCCTGGCGCCCTGCGTCATACCCCCGTGCAGCGCGTCCGCCCGCACCCCGGCGTCCTGCAGCTGCTCGGCGACGCGGTCCGCGCCCAGCTGGGTGCGGACGAAGATGATGGTGCGGCCCTTGCGGGCGGCGATGGCGGCGGTGACCGGAGCCTTGTCCTTCGGCTTCACGACGAGGACGTGGTGGGTCATGGTCGTGACCGCGCCCTGCGCAGCATCCACCTCGTGAGTGACCGGGTCGGAGAGGTAGCGCTTGACGAGCGTGTCGATCTCGTTCTCCAGCGTCGCGGAGAACAGCATCCGCTGACCGCCCGGCGGCACCAGGTCCAGGATCTCGGTGACCTCGGGCAGGAAGCCCATGTCGGCCATCTGGTCGGCCTCGTCGAGGACCGCGATCTGCACCTTGTCGAGCGCGGCGGCACGGCGGTCGATCAGGTCGCGCAGCCGGCCGGGAGTGGCGACGAGGATGTCGACACCGCGCTCGAGGGCGCCGATCTGATTGCCCATCGACGTACCGCCGCAGACGACCTTGAGCTTGAGGCCGAGCACGTCGCCGTACGGCTGGAGCGCGTCCGACACCTGCATCGCGAGCTCGCGGGTCGGGGTGAGGATCAGGCCGCGGGGGCGCTTCTTCTCGGTGTGGCCGCCGGCCAGCTGGGTCAGCAGCGGGAGGCCGAAGGAGAGGGTCTTGCCGGAGCCGGTACGGCCTCGGCCGAGGATGTCCTGGCCGGCCAGGGCGTCCGGGATGGTCGCGGCCTGGATCGGGAACGGGGTGGTCACGCCGTTCTGGGCGAGCTTGCGGACGACGGGCTCGGGGAGGCCCAGGTCCGCGAAGGTGGTCTGCGGCGCCTCGGTGGCGTCGGCAGCCTCGGCGACCTGGCCGTTCTCACCGTTCTCGGGCACGACGGCTTGGTCAGTAGCGGAAACAGACATGCGAAATGCGAAACCTTCCGGAGTCTCGGCACGCGCCCAAACTCCGTGATTCGCATACGACCGCCTCTATGCGGTCAGCCACGGCAAGGACAAGGAACGCGCCATCACGGCGCGCTTCGGTTCGGCGCCGGGCAACATGGGATCAAACGATCTACCACCATACGCACCCGGCGGCCCCGCAGGCAAACCCGCTCCGGGAGACGTGCGCCACCCCCGGGTAGCCTCCGCGCAGCTTTACGTGACGGGCTCGGACTGCGGTGTCGCGTTGGGTTCCCGCTGCGCCGTCGGCGAGTCCTGTGAGCCGGAGCCGGAGTCCGAGCCGGAGCTCGGCGGTGACCACTGAGGCGTGGACCCGCTCGGCTGGGGGCTCGACTCCGACGGCTCCGGCTGCGACTGCGACGAGGTGGCGCTGGGCTCCGGTGACGCGGTGCCGCCCGTCGGCGAGGCCGTGGACCCGGAGGGCTCGGAGGGGCCGGGGCGCACGTCCGAAGTCCCTGGGCGCGCCCGGTCGCTCGACGGACTCGCGCCCGCACCCGCGCCCTTCCCGTCCCCCTGCGCGCCGCCCTCCCACGCCTGGCTCCCCCCGTCCGCCGAGCCGCTGCCGCCCGCGCGGCCGTTCCGTACATCCCCGCCGGCGCCGCCGTTGGTCACCGCCACCCCGCCGTCCGGCTTCGCCGCACCGCCCGGGTGCCCGGCCGGACCGGTCCGCTTCGCGTCCTCCGCACCGCTCACGCTCATGCAGCCCGTCGCCGCCGCGAGGACGAGCGCGGCGGCGGCCAGGCGACGGACCGGCGTGTGCGCGCCGGGCCTGCGCGCGCCGGGCCTGCGGGCGGCGGCGGTACGGGAGGGAAGGCGGCGGTCGGGGAACAAGAGCACGTGCGGGCACCTCCGGCGTGGCGGCTGGACAGAGTTCGCCGTGCTCAACTCCCCCTCCCCCGGCCAGGACACGGCCCGCGCGGCGGGCAAGAATGTCATGTCTCTGCCGAAGTCGCCTGTCTCAGCCGAACAGGCCCTCCGCCACCGTCACTCCGAGAAAGGCCGCGCCGAGCCCGACCAGCAGCGAGCCCACCGCGTTCGCCACGGCCATGAACCCCCAGCCGCGCTCGGTGAGCCGCAGCGACTCGTACGAGAAGGTCGAATACGTCGTCAGAGCCCCGCACAGGCCGGTCCCCAGCAGCAACTGCACCTGCGAGGAAGCGGCTCCCGCCGAGGCCGCGCCGGTCAGCACACCCAGCACCAGACTCCCGGCGGCGTTGACGACGAAGGTCCCCCAGGGAAAGACCGAGTCGTGCCGCGCCTGCACCGCGCGGTCGACGAGGTAGCGCAGGGGCGCGCCGACGGCCGCGCCCGCCACCACCAGCAGCCAGCTCACCGCCGCGCCTCCGCTCTCACCACCGCGCGCGTCACGGTGGCCGCGGCCCACACCGCGCAGAGCGCGGCCACGAGCGTCCCGGCCGCGTACGCCAGCGCCGTACCGGCCTCCCGGCGGTCCAGCAGCTCGGACAGATCCACGGCGTACGTCGAGAAGGTGGTGTAGCCGCCGAGCACGCCGGTGCCGAGGAAGGGCCGTACGAGTGGGTGGCCCGCTCCGTGCTCGCTCACCAGCACCATCAGCACGCCGATCAGCGCGCAGCCGCTGACATTCACGCCGAAGACGGCCCACGGGAACGAGCCCTCGGGGGCGGGCCAGGCGAGCTGGGCGCCGTACCGGGCACTGGCTCCGAGCCCGCCGCCGATCGCGATCACGGCGAGCACCTGCCAGAGGCGGTGGCCCGCGGTTTCCGCCCGGTCGGCGGGGACGTGGAGATCGACGTCGGGGTCGACGGGCTCGCCGCGGTACTCCTCGGTCGCGGCGGACGCCCCGTGCGGCTCCGGCGGGCGCCGCCGCACTTCCCGGCCTGCGTCGCTCACCCGTACCCCAGGGCGTGCAGCCGGGCGTCGTCGATGCCGAAGTGATGGGCGATCTCGTGCACCACGGTGACCTCGGTCTCGGAGACGACGTCCTCGCGGGTGTCGCACATCCGCAGCGTCGGGCCCCGGTAGATCGTGATCCGGTCCGGCAGGACGCCCGCGTACCACTCACCGCGGTCGGTGAGCGGCGTCCCCTCGTACAGCCCGAGCAGCTCGGGATCGTCCGTGGACGGCTCGTCCTCGACGAACACCGCGACGTTGTCCATCAGCCTCATCAGCTCCGGCGGAATCCGGTCGAGGGCTTCGGCGACCAGTTCCTCGAACTCCTCACGCGTCATCTCCAGCACGTGTCTCATTCTCCGCCAACCCACCCCCGACGGAGCCCGCACGCCGAACCGACCCGCTCAGCCGCGCCGGGCGGGGCGGGCGGGGCCGGGCCGAGCCGGGCGAGAAGGCCGGGGAGCCCCGGTCCCAGGGCCACGAAGAACGCAACGGGCACGGCGGCCCCGACCCCACCGGTCGACGTCGCGACGGGAACGATCCGCGCCCGCCGCAAGGGCCGGCCGCAGTGCCGCGCAACGGCCACGGGTCCTGTGGAGCGGCGCGGACCTCGCGGCGCGAACGTCGCAGAACCCCACGGGCGCGCATCGCCCGGGGGCCACGCCCCCGAGAGCGCGCAACGCCCCGCGGGGTGGCTCCAGGCCGGGAGGCCACCCCGCATGGCGCCCGCACCCTCTGGGCATACGGCCCCAATGGACCGCGCATCTCCCCGGTCGCCCCATCTACCGCATCTACTACGTCCACTGAGCGCTTCACTGCGCGCAGTCGGCGCGAGCGCGCAGCGGCGCCGGCGGGCGTTCGCCAAGCGCGTCGCGCCCGCACCCGGATACCGGTCCCCGACGGTCACGCTCACCCCCCCCCCCCCCCCCCC
>NZ_JBQQBX010000026.1:0-142182 GCF_052245475.1 Streptomyces sp. 7N604
ATGCCCGCAGCTCTCAATCAGCAGTCGGAGCGTCCCGGAGGACCGGGCGGCCATTCTCCTAGAGCCATCAACGGCAACCCCTGATCAGCCACACCCGGTCCTCCCGGACCGCCAACATTCTTAAGGACCCCTGATGTCCACGAAGATCTTCGTCAACCTCCCCGTGAAGGATCTCGCCAAGTCGAAGGACTTCTTCACCAGGACCGGCTTCTCGTTCGATCCGCAGTTCACCGATGACCGTGCGGCATGCCTGGTGATCAGCGACGACATCTACGCCATGCTGCTCACGGAGCCGTTCTTCAAGACCTTCACCGGCAAGGAGATCGCCGACGCCAGGAAAAGCACGGAGGCCATCGTGGCGCTGGGCGTCGAGAGCCGGGAGCGGGTCGACGAGCTGGCCGACAAGGCCTTCGCGGCCGGCGCGCAGCCTTCGAGGGAGACCGACGACCAGAGCCCCATGTACGGGCGGACCTTCCAGGACCCTGACGGCCACCTCTGGGAGATCTTCTCCATGGATCCGTCCGCGATGCAGGAACAGGGCTGAGCACCCTCACCTTCAACCGCCTTGCCGTACGGCTCCTCGGGTGGTGCGCAGACCCGCGAAGGCCATCCGCACGACCGCCTCCGCCACTTCCTCGCCGTCGGCGTGGCCCGCGTGGCCGCCGTGCGGGCGGTACCACTCCACGATCGAGTTGATCATTCCGAAGAGCAGCCGCGTGGCGAGCCGTACGTCGACGTCGTCCCGCAGGTCCCCGTCCGCCGCGGCCTGCTTGAGCAGCTCGGCGACCTGCTGGTCGAACTCGCGGCGGCGCGCCATGGCCGACCGCTCGGTGTCGGTGTTCCCGCGCACCCGCAGCAGCAGCGTCACGTACGGCAGCTCCGCCATCAGCACCTCCGCCGTGCGCCGCGTCACGTGCTCGAGCCGGTCGATGGCCCGCCCCTCCGTGGCCTCCGGCTCCTGAAGGATCCCGAACAGCCCGTCCAGGGCACGGGATATGGCGAGTCGCAGCAGCTCTTCCTTGCCGCGGACGTGGTGGTAGATGGACGACTTGGAGATCCCCGCGGCGCGGGAGAGGTGCTCCATGGAGGTGCCGTCGTAGCCACGCTCGTTGAAGACCTCGACGGCGACCGCGAGCAGCGACTCGGGCGTATAGGTGTCGCGCTTGATCATGGTCATGATGAAAGCAGCCTCTCGTCGGCCGCCGCACGGCGGCACAGGAGCGGGGAGGGCGCATAGCGGGGCGCGCCATATGCGCCGTGGAGGTTCCGCAGGACATCACGTACCCATGGGGCGCCCAGTTCGTCCCCCCACTCCAGCGGGCCCCGCGGGTAGTTCACACCGAGCCGCATCGCGGTGTCGATGTCCTGTGGACCGGCCACGCCGCGGCCGACCGCGTCGACGGCGAAGTCCACGAGCATCGCGACAGTGCGGGCGACGATCATGCCCGGGACGTCGTCGATCACGCTGACCTGCTTGCCCAGCGCCTGGAAGAGGCCGATCGCCGACTGCAGGGCCGCGGGGCGGACGGTGTCCGAGGACGCCAGCGCGATACGGGTCGCGGTGCGGTAGTCCAGCGCGAGGTCGAAGCGGATGCAGTTGCCGGCCGGATCGGTCGTGGCGGCCGAGCCGTCGGTCAGCGTGAGCCGGGTGCCGTCGGGCAGGGCGATGAAGCCCCTGGAAGGCTCCGGCGCCCCGTCGCCCGTGACCTCGATGCCCGCCTCGGTGATCATCTCCCGCAGGACCGCGGCCGGTCCCAGGCCGGCGTGGATCCTGACCGTGTCCGGGGCCTTGCACTGCTCCGCGGTGTGCGGCTCCGGCTTCTGCGCCCCCTCGCCGTAGCCGAACCACCCGCGCCCCGACTTGCGACCGTGCCGCCCGGCCTCGACGAGGCGCCGCTGGGCCATGGACGGCGTGAACTTCGGGTCCTGGAAGAAGGCCTCCCACACGGAGCGGGTGACCGCCTCGTTCACGTCCTGACCGATGAGGTCCGTCAGCTCGAACGGTCCCATCCTGAAGCCGCCGCACTCGCGCAGCACCGCGTCGATCGTGGCGGGATCGGCCGCCCGCTCCTCATGGAGCCGGAAGGCCTCGGCGTAGAAGGGCCGGGCGAGGCGGTTGACGATGAACCCGGGGGTGTCGGCGCAGCGGACGGGCGTCTTGCCCCAGGCGGCGGCCGTGTCGTACGCGCGCGTGGCCGCGGCCTCGTCGGTGGCGGAGCCGCTCACCACCTCCACGAGAGGGAGGAGCGGCGCGGGGTTGAAGAAGTGCAGCCCGACGACGCGTCCCGGGCGGCGCAGCGCGCCGGCTATCGCCGTGACGGACAGCGACGAGGTGTTGGTGGCGAGCAGGCAGTCGCCGGAGACGACCGTCTCGAGCGCCGTGAACAGCTGCTGCTTTGCGACCAGATCCTCGAGGATCGCCTCGACGACGAGCTGCGCGTCCGCGAGGCCGGCGATGTCCCCGACCGGATCGAGGCGGGCGTAGGCCGCTTCGCGCTCCGCGGGTGTGATCCGGCCCTTCTCCACCAGCCGGTCGAGCCGCGCCAAGACGGCGTCGGCGGCCGCCCCGGCCCGGCCGGGGGCGACGTCATAGAGCCTCACCGGGTGTCCTGCGAGCAGCGCGACCTGGGCGATTCCCTGGCCCATGGTCCCGGTGCCGACGACGCCGACGGTTCCCGTCCGGTCGATTGCCGTCATGGCCGAGATCCTCTCGTACACGTTGTCCACAGGCTCGACAGGCCCCCTTGTCCCGACCGATCGTTCGGTTACTCTAACCCTGTTGCCCTTTTCCGGCCCAGCTCAACGAGGAGTTGGTCAGTCATGGCCGCCGATCTCACCGCTGTCCAGCTGATCGAGAAGCACCGCCCGACGCTCGACCAGGCGCTCGAGGCCATCCGCACGCGCGCGTACTGGTCACCGCACCCGGAGCACCCGAAGGCTTACGGGGAGAGCGCCGCCGGTGACGGACAGGCCGCCTTCGACGCCCTGCGCGGCAAGCGGCTCGACCTCGACCAGCCGGGCACCGACGCCTGGGTGGGCGACGAGGTGTCCCCCTACGGCCTGGAGCTGGGCGTGGAGTATCCGCACCCGGACGCCGATGTGCTGCTCCCGGCCATGCGCGCGGCGATGCCCGCGTGGCGGGAGGCCGGGCCCGAGGCACGGGCCATGGTGTGCCTGGAGATCCTGTCCCGGATCAACGCGCGCACCCACGAGTTCGCCCATGCGGTCATGCACACCAGCGGGCAGGCGTTCATGATGGCCTTCCAGGCCGGCGGGACGCACGCCCAGGACCGCGGCCTGGAGGCGGTGGCGTACGCGTACGTCGAGCAGGTCCGCACCCCTGACGCGGCGGACTGGTCCAAGCCGCAGGGCAAGCGGGACCCGCTCAACCTCCACAAGCAGTTCACCGCCGTGCCCCGCGGCATCTCGCTCCTGATCGGCTGCAACACCTTCCCCACCTGGAACGGCTACCCCGGTCTGTTCGCATCCCTGGCCACCGGTAACGCGGTGCTGGTCAAGCCGCATCCGCGGGCTGTGCTGCCGCTGGCGCTGACCGTCGCCGTCGCCCGCGAGGTGCTGGCAGACGCGGGATTCGACCCCAATCTGATGGCGCTGGCCGCGGAGCGGCCCGGCGAGGGCCTGGCCAAGGCGCTGGCCGTGCGTCCCGAGGTCCGGATCATCGACTACACCGGCTCGACCGCCTTCGGCGACTGGCTGGAGGCCAACGCCCGCCAGGCGCAGGTGTTCACCGAGAAGGCCGGGGTGAACACCGTCGTCATCGACTCCACCGATGACTACAAGGGGATGCTGGGCAACCTCGCCTTCTCGCTGTCGCTCTACAGCGGCCAGATGTGCACGACCCCACAGAACCTCCTGATCCCGCGGGAGGGGATCGGCACGGACGCGGGCCACAAGTCGTACGACGAGGTCGTCACCGACCTGGCGGGCGCGGTGCAGGGCCTGCTGGGCGACGACGCGCGGGCGAACGCGCTGCTGGGCGCGATCGTCAACCCGCAGGTGCGGGAGCGCATCGAGGCGGCGCCCGGCCTCGGGAAGGTCGCGCTCCCCTCGCGCGCGGTGCGGCACCCGGACTTCCCGGACGCCACCGTCCGTACGCCAGTGATCGTCAAGCTGGACGGAGCCAAGCCGGACGACGAGGCGGCCTGCCTGGCGGAGTGCTTCGGGCCGGTGTCCTTCGCGGTGGCCGTGGACTCGACGGCCGATGCGGTGGAGCTGCTGCGCCGCACTGTCCGGGAGAAGGGCGCGATGACCGTCGGCGCGTACACGAGCTCGCCCGAGATCGAGCGGCTGGTCGAGGAGGCGTGCTGGGAGGAGTGCGCCCAGCTGTCGCTGAACCTGACCGGCGGGGTCTACGTCAACCAGACCGCGGCGTTCTCGGACTTCCACGGCTCGGGCGGCAACCCGGCGGCGAATGCGGCGCTGTGCGACGGGGCGTTCGTGGCGAACCGCTTCCGCACGGTCGAGGTGCGACGGCCCGCGTAGACGCACAGGCGTGGCTGCGGATCCGGATCCCGGCTACAGCACTTCCGGGGTCTCCACGCGGGCGTGGCGGCTGATCCAGGCGTGCATCGCGATGGCGGCCGCCGCGCCCGCGTTGATCGAGCGGGTCGAGCCGAACTGGGCGATCGAGCACACCAGGGCCGCGTGTTTCCTGGCCTCCTCGGTCAGGCCGGGTCCCTCCTGCCCGAACAGCAGCACGCAGCGGCGCGGCAGTTCGGTGGTCTCCAGCGGGACGGCCCCGGGGAGGTTGTCGATCCCGATGACCGGCAGCCCCTCGGCGGCCGCCCAGGCGGTCAGGCCGGCCGTGTCCGGGTGGTGGCGCACGTGCTGGTACCGGTCGGTGACCATGGCGCCGCGCCGGTTCCAGCGGCGCCGCCCCACGATGTGGACCTCCTTGGCCAGGAAGGCGTTGGCGGTGCGTACGACGGAGCCGATGTTGAAGTCGTGGCCCCAGTTCTCCACCGCCACATGGAAGTCGTGACGGCGGGTGTCGAGGTCGGCGACGATCGCCTCGCGCTTCCAGTAGCGGTAGCGGTCGACGACATTGCGCCGGTCGCCGTGCGCGAGCAGCTCGGGGTCGTAGTGATCGCCGGTCGGCCACGGCCGGGGGTGCGGCCCGACGCCGACCTCAGCAGGCGTGTAGCCGTCGTCGTACTGGATGGCCTCGGTGTCCCCGGCACCGGCACGGCCGGGGCTGCTGAGGCTGCTCACGGTGCTCACCCGACGAGGGTACGGTCGGGTTCCGCGCTGCCGCGTCCCTCGGGCTCCGAGTCCGCGCGGGACGACCGGCGGAGGCGCAGGCGGGCGGCCAGGCCACCGACCCGGCGCAGAAAGCCGGTCGGCAGGAAAACCGCGTCCGCGGCGATCATGGCCAGGGAGAAGAACGGCAGGCCCAGGGCCACGGCGAACGCCAGATGCTCGAGCATCATCACGGCCAGCAGCGCGTTCTTGACCAGCCGATTCATGAGCGTGAACGGGAACGCGACCTGGACGATCACCGTGCCGTAGGTGATGAGCATCACCAGCACGCCGCTGCTGCCCACGAGGTCGGAGACCAGGGGCCAGGGCGCGAAGTAGTCCAGGTTGACCGGGTAGAAGGCCGCCGTGCCGTCCTGCCAGCGCGAGCCCTGGATCTTGTACCAGCCGGCGGTCGCGTAGATCAGGCACACCTCTGCCATGATCACCAGCAGGGCGCCGTTGTGGGCCAGGTTGGCGATGACATCCAGCATGGTCGCCGTCTCCCGCCCGACCGCCGACTCCACGCGCGCGTACCGGCGCACCGCCCACCGCAGGGCATGGATGATCCACAGCCCCCAGAAGGCCAGCGCCCATCCCCAGCTCAGCCGGTCCAGGAGGGTGGCAGCGGCGAGAACGGCGCCGAGGACCGACCACAGGGCGATGCCCGCGGGGTCCCGCCCCGGCTCAAGGGCTCCCTCCTGCTCCCTCCTGCGCCGCCGCCGCGCGTCCAGCGACCACACCTGGCCACAGCGCGTGAGGACGAGATAGATCGCCATGAGGTGGACGACGTTGTCGCCGCCGTCGCCCATGAAGATGCTGCGGTTCTGCAGCGACAGGACCCCGGCCATGAAGAGCACGGACATGGTGCGGGTGCGCCAGCCGAGCATGAGAAGGGCGCTCGCGGCGAGCGAGAAGGCGTAGACGGACTCGAACCACAGTCGCCCGTCGGACCACATGAGCACGGTGAAGGCGCCGTTCCCGTCGATCATCTGCCGGGCCAGATCCCAGCTCCACGGGCCGTCGGGCCCGTACAGCTCGTGGCGGTGCGGCCATTCGCGCAGCAGGAAGAACAGCCAGGTGAAGGAGAAGCCGATCCGGACCACGGCGGTCTGGTAGGGGCCGAGGGCGCTGCCGGTGACACGGGCGATGCCGCGCGCGAGCCCGCGCTCGGTCCGGCGGACGGTGAGGTTCGGCGTCACGGGCTGTCGGCTCCCTCGGGGAGGTCAGCGGCGGCGACCGTCCACCACGGGAGTACGCGATGCACGGTCCTGGTGTCGATCTTCTCGTCGCTCCACGGGGGCGGGGTGACAGGGGTGGTGGCCGAGCGCACCTGGATCCGCTCGACCCTGCCGCCGTTCTCCTCCGAGCCGAACCGGTCCATCACGATCCGCCGGATGTAGCGCTCGGAGAGCTGGCCGCGCAGGCCGTCCGGCCTGTTCTCGGCGTCGTGCGAGCCGGTGAAGAAGTCCCAGGCCCGGCGCAGCTCGTTCTGCTGCGTGTGGCTGGGCAGGGGGTTGTGGCGAATCCCGGCGCCGTCCTGGGCGGACAGGTCGGTCCACTCCGTGGTCGCGATCCCGCCGTCCGCCGTACGGACCTCGGCGCGGGCCTGTACGGCGATGTTCTGCTGGAGTGGGTTGGGAGCGAACAGCTTCCAGTTCTGCTCGAACTCCGGATAGACGTACTCGTCGACCGCCGCGCCGTGCCGCTTGGTGATCGTGTTGGAGGGGGCGACGTGCAGAAAGACCATCGACACGTGCACGGCGGCGGCGACGGCCACGACCGCGACCGCCACCGCTATCACTATTCGCGAGGGCAGCGAGAGTGCGGCTACGCCGCTCGGCGCCGCCGCTGTTTCGTCCTCGTCCCTCTCCATACCCGCCCTCCCGCGTCCCCGGATCTCCGGGGAACGGTACTCAGAGCGCCCCGCCCGGCACAGCGCTCATGGAGTTATCCACAGCCTTGACACCCTACGAGCCGCCACAGCACCATTGAACCGAACGATCGGTCGGTCGGTCGGCTGGTCGATTGATCGGCGGGGAGTCGGGCTCATCGACGGAGAGGGGCGCCTGGTGACCACGGTGATGGAGTCCGGGAGCGCGGGCGCGTATGCGGCGGAGTTCGACGCCGCGGTGGCCGCGGACGAGCGGATCGAGCCGCGCGACTGGATGCCGGACGAATACCGCGCGACGCTGGTGCGGCAGATGGCGCAGCACGCCCACTCCGAGATCATCGGCATGCAGCCGGAGGCGAACTGGATCACCCGCGCCCCCTCGCTGCGGCGCAAGGCGATCCTGATGGCCAAGGTGCAGGACGAGGCCGGACACGGGCTGTATCTCTACAGCGCGGCGGAAACCCTGGGCACAGGGCGGGACGAACTGCTCGACAAGCTGCACTCCGGCCGCCAGAAGTACTCCTCGATCTTCAACTACCCCACGCTGACCTGGGCCGACGTCGGCGCCATCGGCTGGCTCGTGGACGGCGCGGCCATCACCAACCAGGTGCCGCTCTGCCGCTGCTCCTACGGCCCCTACGCCCGCGCGATGATCCGGATCTGCAAGGAGGAGTCCTTCCACCAGCGGCAGGGGTACGAACTGCTGCTCACCCTGAGCCGCGGCACCCAAGCGCAGCACGCGATGGCGCAGGACGCGGTGGACCGCTGGTGGTGGCCCTCACTGATGATGTTCGGCCCGCCCGACGACCAGTCCTCGCACTCCGCCCAGTCCATGGCCTGGAAGATCAAGCGGCACTCCAACGACGAACTGCGGCAGCGCTTCGTCGACATCTGCGTCCCGCAGGCGGAAACCCTCGGTCTCACCCTCCCCGACCCGGACCTGAAGTGGAACGAGGAGCGGGGGCACTACGACTTCGGGGCCATCGACTGGGATGAGTTCCGCGAGGTGCTGCGGGGCAACGGCCCCTGCAACGAGGACCGGATCACCCAGCGCCGGCGGGCGCACGAGGAAGGCGCCTGGGTGCGCGAGGCAGCTGCGGCCTACGCCGCCAAGCACGGGGAGGGGAAGGAATGAGCGCGACGAGCGGTACCGGTGGGGCGGCCGACTGGCCGCTGTGGGAGGTGTTCGTGCGCAGCCGCCGCGGCCTGTCGCACACCCACGCGGGGAGCCTGCACGCGCCGGACGCCGAGATGGCGCTGCGCAACGCCCGCGACCTCTACACCCGCAGGTCGGAGGGCGTCTCGATCTGGGTGGTGCCGTCCTCGGCGATCACCGCCTCCTCGCCCGACGAGAAGGACCCGTTCTTCGAGCCGGCCGCCGACAAGCCCTACCGGCACCCGACGTTCTACGAGATCCCGGAAGGGGTGAAGCACCTGTGACGGCCGCACTCGCCCTGGGCGACGACGCGCTGGTGCTCTCGCACCGGCTGGGGGAGTGGGCCGGGCATGCGCCGGTGCTCGAGGAGGATGTGGCGCTCGCCAACATCGCGCTGGATCTGCTGGGCCAGGCCCGGGTACTGCTGTCGATGGCGGGCGACGAGGACGAGCTGGCGTATCTCCGCGAAGAGCGCGCATTCCGCAACGTCCAGCTGGTCGAGCAGCCGAACGGCGACTTCGCGCACACCATCGCCCGCCAGCTCTACTTCTCGACCTACCAGGAGCTGCTCTACGGGCAACTGGCGGGCGGCGAGAGCGACTTCACACCGCTCGCGCGCAAGGCCGTCAAGGAGGTCGCGTACCACCGGGACCACGCCGAGCACTGGACGCTGCGGCTGGGCGACGGCACGCCGGAGAGCCACGACCGGATGCAGCGCGGCCTCGACGCGCTGTGGCGATACACGGGCGAGCTCTTCGAACCCGTCGACGGCGTGGCCGTGGACTGGGACGCACTGCGTCAGCGCTGGCTGGCGTCCGTGACGGCCATCCTGGAGCGGGCCACCCTGGCCCTGCCCCGCGGGCCGCAGAGCGGTGCCTGGACGGCGGGCGCGGGCCGCCAGGGTCTGCACACCGAACCGTTCGGCCGGATGCTCGCCGAGATGCAGCATCTGCACCGCAGCCACCCGGGGGCGACATGGTGACCACCAGCGACACAGAGGCCCGTGACACGGCTGCCACGACCGCCCTCGAAGAGGAACTCCGCAAGCTGGCCGGCTCGGTGCCGGACCCGGAGCTGCCGGTCGTCACGCTGGAGGAGCTGGGCGTGCTGCGCGGCCTGCAGGTCGTCGGCCCCGGCCGGGTCGAGGTCGAACTGACCCCGACCTACACCGGATGCCCGGCGGTCGAGTCGATGTCGGCCGACATCGAGCGGGTGCTGCACGAGTACGGCATACCCGAGGTCGCGGTCCGTACCGTCCTCTCCCCGCCATGGACCACCGACGCCATCAGCGCCGAAGGCCGCCGCAAGCTCGAGGAGTCCGGAATCGCACCGCCCCGCCCGGGCGGCGGCAGCGGGCCGGTCATGGTCCAGCTGTCGGTCCGCTGCCCGCACTGCGGATCGACCGACACCACGCTGCTGAGCCGCTTCTCCTCCACCGCGTGCAAGGCGCTGCGCCGCTGCGAGTCGTGCCGCGAACCATTCGACCACTTCAAGGAGTTGTAGATGGCCCGCCCCGCGACCGAGACGGCCCGTTCCGCTCCGGCCGCCCGCCACGGCGCGTTCCATTCGCTGCGGGTGGCGGCGGTGGACCGGCTGACCGACGACTCGGTCGTCGTCACCTTCGCGGTGCCGCCCGAGCTGCGCGAGACCTACCGCTACACGCCAGGGCAGCATCTGGCGCTGCGCCGGGCCGGAGGCGGCGCGGAGATCCGCCGCACCTACTCCATCTGCGGGCCGGCCCTGGACCCGGAAGGGCCGGAGACCCTGCGGGTCGGCGTACGGCTGGTCGAGGGCGGGGAGTTCTCGACCTTCGCGCTCAAGAAGCTGACGGTCGGCGACACCGTCGAGGTGATGGCACCAGCCGGTCGGTTCGTACTCGAGCCGAGGCCGGGACACTTCGTCGGCGTGGTCGGCGGCAGCGGCATCACCCCCGTGCTGTCGATCGTCTCGACGCTGCTGGCGCGCGAGCCGGAAGCCCGCTTCTGCCTGATACGCAGCGACCGCACCGCCGCCTCGACGATGTTCCTCGAGGAGGTGGCCGACCTCAAGGACCGCTACCCCGACCGGCTCCAGCTGGTGCATGTCCTCTCCCGCGAGGAACAGCAGACCGGACTGCCCTCCGGGCGGCTGGACGAGGACCGGCTCACCGGACTGCTGCCCGCGCTGCTGCCGGTCGAGGCGGTCGACGGCTGGTTCCTGTGCGGACCATACGGGCTGGTGCAGGGCGCCGAGCGGGCGCTGCGCGCCCTCGGCGTACCGCGCGGCCGCGTGCACCAGGAGATCTTCCATGTGGACGACGGCGCCTCGACGGCACCCGCCCGCGTCGCCGCCCCGGCGCACGCCACCGTGACCGCGACGCTGGACGGCCGCTCCGGAAGCTGGCCCGTACAGGACGGCGAATCGCTGCTGGAGGCGGTGCTGCGCAACCGCGCCGACGCCCCCTACGCCTGCAAGGGCGGGGTGTGCGGAACCTGCCGGGCCTTTCTCGTCTCGGGCGAGGTGCGGATGGACCGGAACTTCGCCCTGGAGGCCGACGAGGTCGGCGCGGGGTACGTACTGGCCTGCCAGTCTCATCCCGTCACCGAGCAGGTGGAGCTGGACTTCGACCGCTGACCAGGCCGGATCCGCCGGGTACCGGACTGGTTCCGGCGGCACCATTCCCTATTCCTGAAACCTGTTCTACCTTGACGCCTCGTCAGAAGTATGTGCCGGGCGCGCGGGAGGACAGGCAGTGGACTTCACCTTCACCGAGGAGCAACAGGCGGCCGTCGAAGCGGCGAAGGCGGTCTTCTCCGGAGTCGCACCCGACGGAGTGCCCAGCCCGGCGCTGACCCCCGGGGCGGTCGCCGAGGACTTCGACCGGCAGCTGTGGCGCAAGCTCGCCCAGGCCGACCTGCTGAGCCTGGTGCTGGACCCCCGGCACGGCGGGGCAGGGCTCGACCCCATCGCGCTGTGCCTCGTACTGCGCGAGTCGGCCAAGGTGCTGGCCCGCGTCCCGCTGCTGGAGACCGGCGCCGCGGCCCTCGCCCTGCGGACGTACGCCCCTGCGGAGCTGTGCGACGACCTGCTCCCGCAGGTCGGCCGCGGCGAACTCGTCCTGACCGTCGCCGCCAACGGCCGCACCGGCCACGACCCGGCCGAACTCGCCGTCGACGCCCGGCAGGACGGCGACGGCTGGGCCCTGGACGGCACGCAGACGGCCGTGCCCTGGGCGCAGTCCGCCGATCTCCTCGTGATCCCCGCCCGCACGGGCGACGGCCGCACCGTACTCGCGCTCGTCCCCCGGCTCCACGACGGGGTCACCCTCGCCGACCAGGTGTCCACCAGCGGCGAGCGGTACGCCGAAGTCCGCCTCGAAGCCGTACGGCTCGCCGGCCGCGATGTGCTCACCGCCGACGGGGCGTGGGAGTGGCTACGCCATCTGCTCGCCACCGGGACCTGCGCGCTCGCGCTCGGCCTGGGGGAGGGCGTACTCGGCATGACCGGCGAATACACCAGCAAGCGTGAGCAGTTCGGCCACCCGGTGGCCACGTTCCAGGCCGTCGCCGTCCAGGCCGCCGACCGTTACATCGACCTGCGGGCCATGGAGGCCACCCTCTGGCAGGCCGCCTGGCGGCTCACCGCCGCACAGAGCGCCACCGGCACCGCGGGCGCGCTCCCGCCCGCCGCCGACGTGGCCGTCGCCAAGATCTGGGCCTCGGAGGGCGCACGCCGGGTGGTGCAGACCGCACAGCACCTGCACGGCGGCTTCGGCGCGGACGTCGACTATCCGCTGCACCGCTACCACGCCTGGGCCAAGCAGCTGGAGCTGTCACTCGGACCGGCCGCCGCCCACGAGGAGGCCCTGGGCGACCTGCTGGCCGCCCACCCCCTCGGCTGACGCCGGGCGCGGGCAACGCCGGAACGCGTCAGGGGACGAAAGCGTCAGAGGACGAGAGCGTCAGAGGACGAAAGCCTGCTCGCCGCTGTCAGCGACCAGCGGACGACCCGCGGCCTCCCAGGCGAGCATGCCGCCGTCCACGTTCACCGCGTCGAGCCCCTGCCCGATGAGGTACTGCGCGACCTGCGCCGACCTGCCGCCGACCCGGCACACCACATGCACCCGGCGGCCGTCGGCGACGGCCTCGGTCAGCTCGCCGTACCGGGCCACGAGCTCGCTCATCGGCAGGTGCAGGGCGCCTTCGGCGTGGCCGGCGGCCCACTCGTCGTTCTCGCGGACGTCCAGCAGGAAGCCGTCGGACGGCACCGACGCGGCGTCCACCGCGGGCAGCTGGGCGAAGTGCATGGTCAGCCTCTCAGTCTCTTTCCGGGCACGGCCCGTGCCCGGAAGGGCGGCGGGGCCGTCCCTCGCACGTTACCCAACCAGCGCTACCCAACCAGCTCCGCCAGCCGGGCCTCCCGCTCGGCGACCTGCGCCAGCAGCTGCTCGGCGATCTCCTCGAGCAGCCCGTCCGGATCCTCCGGCGCCATCTTGAGCATGGCCCCGATCGCGCTGGCTTCCAGCTCGGCAGCGACCGCGGCCAGCAGTTCCTTGCGCTCGGCCAGCCACTCCAGCCGGGCGTACAGCTCCTCGCTCCGGCTCAGCGGCCGCTCATCGGGCCGCGGCCCGGCAGCCCACTCGTCGGCCAGTTCGCGCAGCACTTCCTCGTCCCCGCGGGCGTACGCCTCGTTCACCCGCACGATGAACGCGCTGCGCCGCTCCCGCTCCGCGTCGTCGCGCGCCAGATCCGGGTGGGCCTGGCGGACCAGCTCGCGGTAGACACGGCGGGCTTCCTCACTCGGCCGCACGCGCTGCGGCGGCCGCACCGGACGCTCGGTGAGCATCGCCGTAGCCTCCGGCGACAGGCCTTCCGAGTCGATCCAGCCATGGAACAGCTCCTCCACCCGCGGCATCGGCAGCACCAGCCCGCGGGCCTCGCGGGCCTTGCGGATGTCCTCGGGGTCGCCGGTCCGGGCCGCGACGGCCTCCGCGATCTGCGCGTCCAGCTCGTCGAGCCGCGAGTACATCGGGCCCAGCCGCTGGTGGTGCAGCCGGGAGAAGTTCTCGACCTCGACCCGGAAGGTCTCGACGGCGATCTCGAACTCGATCAGGGCCTGCTCGGCGGCGCGCACCGCCTGCTCAAGGCGGGCTTCCGGCCGGGGTTCCTCTGGGGCCCCCGCCCCCACCCCCTCCCCGCCCATCTGGTCGGCTCCCGCCTGCTCGGCTCCCGGGTTCGTCTCGGCTTCCGGATTAGTCACCCGGCCAGCCTACGGGCAGGGCAACGACACCCGCGCCCGCCCGTCCCGGCCACCGCAGTCCGGCCCGGCTACACGCCTGCCGAGCCCCGCCGCCGGGCCGTCCGCGACACCCGCCTCCGGAGCCCGGCCACCCGGCTGTCCCCGACACCCGCCTCACGAGCCGGCCACCCGCCGTCCCGGTCGGCCACCCGCGCCCCCAGTCCGATTGGCACGTGGCCGACCGCCGCCCCGCACCCGACCTGGGCGCTCATCGGGGCTCAGCCACCGACCGCACCGGCTGCAGCTCGCCGGTCAGACCCCGAGCTCAGCCGCTATGCGGCCGCTCCGCACCGCGGCCACCAGCTCCGCGTGGTCCGCTTCCGTACGGTCCGCGTACGCCACCGCGAAGGCTGCCATCGCGTCGTCCAACTCCTCCCCCTTACCGCAGTAGCCCGCGACCAGCCTCGGGTCCGCGCTGTGCGCGTGGGCCCGCGCCAGGAGAGCGCCGGTCATCCGCCCGTAGTCGTCGATCTGGTCGGCGGTCAGCGCCGCCGGGTCCACGCTGCCCTTGCGGTTCCGGAACTGCCGCACCTGATACGGCCGTCCCTCGACGCTGGTCCAGCCCAGCAGGATGTCGCTCACCACCTGCATCCGCTTCTGTCCGAGCACCACCCGACGCCCCTCGTGCCCGGCATCCGGTATCTCGAAGCCCGCCTTCGCCACGTGCGGCAGCAGAGCCGATGGCCGGGCCTCCTTCACCTGCAGCACCAGCGGCTCGCCCCGGTGGTCCAGCAGCAGCACCACGTACGACCTCAGGCCCACGCTGCCCGTGCCGACGAGCCGGAAGGCGACATCCTGCACGGCGTACCGCGCGAGCAGGGGCAGGCGGTCCTCAGGAAGCGTCTCGAGATAGCCCCCCAACGCCTTCGCCACCGCCGCGGCCTCGACGTCCGGCACCCTCCGCAGAACCGGCGGTGCGTCCGTGAAGCGCCGCCGCGGGGCTCCGCCCCCGGCACCGCCGCCGCCCGCCCCGCCGCCCTCGCCGTCCGGCACGAGCTCCGTCGCCCGCGCCGCGAACCGCCCGCTCGTGTTCCGCCGCGCCTTCTCCGCGACCCGCTCCAGCGTGCCGACCAGGTCGTGCGCGTCGGTGTGCGAGACGAGCTCCTCGTCCGCGATCGCGTTCCATGCGTCCATCGCAGGCAGCTTCGCCAGCAGCCGCATCGTCCGCCGGTACGCCCCCGTGGCGTCGTGGGCCGCGGCGCGGCAGGTGTCCTCGTCGGCCCCGGCCTCGCGGCCCGCCAGCACGAGCGAGGCCACGAGCCGCTTCAGGTCCCACTCCCACGGCCCGTGCACCGTCTCGTCGAAATCGTTGATGTCGATGACGAGGCTGCCGCGGGCGTCGCCGTAGAGCCCAAAGTTCGCCGCGTGCACGTCCCCGCATATCTGCGCACCGATCCCCGTGATGGGCGTCCCCGCGAGGTCGTAGGCCATCAGCCCGGCCGATCCGCGGAGGAAGGCGAAGGGGGTCGCGGCCATCCGGCCCACGCGTATAGGAGCGAGCTCCGGCAGCCGCCCGGCGCTGGACTCCTCGACCGCCGCCACCGCGTCCGGCCGCCCGGCGTCCGACGGCGGTTCGGCGTGCGCGGCACGCGGCACCCGCGCCCGCAGGGCCTTCCCCCGCTGCTTCGGCGCAGCCGACGCCTCGGACCACTGCGCGAACCCCGCCACGTACGGAATCCGCTCGTCGGCCACCACGCCCTGCCCCTCCGCGCCCTGCCCCTCCGCGCCCTGCTCCTCCGTGCCTCGCCCCTCCACGCCCTGCCCGTCCGTCGACACGATCAGCCCCCCGTTCCGTCCCGACAACGACTGGCCATGACCGTACCCTCGCTCGCCGCGGGGCCGCATGCCCTGTGGATAACTCCCCCGGTCCCCCAACCGGTCCCCCAACGCCCCCCATTCCGGACCGGCCTTCCCCACTCCCGCACCGGCTTCACCACACTGCAGGACCGGCTTTGCCCCACCCCCGGACCGGTCGACCTCCCCAACCCCGGCCCGGCTTCACCCCGCCCTCCCGGGCTAGCCGCGGAGGTTCTTCGGGCACTGGCCCCCGTCCGGCAGATACTGCTCCGCCCACCGCCCGAGTTCCTTGAGCGCGGGCTCCAGTGCCCGCCCCGCCTCGGTCAGCCGGTAGGCCACCCGCAGCGGCGGCCCCTCGTCCACTTCCCGAACGACCAGCCCCGCCGCGCCCAGCTCCGTCAGCCGGTCCGAGAGCATGCGCTCGCTGATACCGGGGATCGCCCGGCGCAGCTCGACGAAGTGCACCGCGCGCTGCAGCAGCACGGACACGATCAGTCCGGTCCAGCGCTTTCCGAGGAGCTGGAAGACGCGGGTCATGCCCGCATCGACTTCCTTGCACGCCTGCTCGCTGTGGTCCACCCCACCGTCCATGCCCACCAGGGTACTGGGCTCCGGTCATCTGCTGCAGAAAAGTTAGTGGCTGTGTTAAAACTAGCTACGTACGGAATGCAACCCGGATTCTTTGTCGGAGGTCCCCGATGCCCACACTTCTTCACCTCGACTCGTCCGCCCTCCCCCAGGACGGCTCCGCCTCGCGTGACGTCACCGCCACCTTCCGCAAGGCCTGGGAGGAGCAGCACCCGACCGGCAAGGTCATCTACCGCGACCTCGCCGCCGACCCGATCCCGCACATCGACGCCGTCGCCATCTCCGCGGGCTTCTCGGACCCTTCCGAGCACACCCCCGAGCAGCAGGCCGCCTTCGCCCTGCGCACAACCCTCGCCGAGGAGCTGGAGCAGACCGACGCCGTCCTCATCGGCGCCCCGATGTACAACTTCACGATCCCGTCCAGCCTCAAGGCCTGGCTGGACCACGTGGTCATCATGGGGCGGACCGCCGGTGACACCCAGTCCGCCGCAGGCAAGCCGGTGACCGTGGTGGCCAGCCGCGGCGGCTCGTACGCGCCGGGCACTCCGCGTGAGGACTTCGAGTTCGTGCAGACCTACCTGGAGAAGGTGCTGAACGGCCTGCTCGGCCTCGAGGTCGACTTCATCGTCCCGGAGCTGACCATGGCCAGGGCGACCCCGGCGATGGCGGACCTCGTCGACCTGGCCGATGCCTCCCGCGCCAAGGCCCACGAAGACGCGGTGCAGAAGGCCAAGGCCCTCGCCACCCGCCTCGCGGCCTGAGGAATCGCCGTTGGCGCAACCGTCGCTGCCATCCGCTGCCGTCCGCTGACGACGGCCGACGTCCGCTGACGTCCGCTGACGTCCGCTGCCGTGCGCCAGCGACCGCCGACGACCGCTGACCAGGCGGCGGCCGCACAGGACGCCGGGCCCGGGTCTACTCCCCGAGCCCGGCGTCCCGCGCCAGCAGCGCCGCCTGCACCCGGTTCCCGCACCCGAGCTTCGCGAGGATCCGGCTGACGTACGTCTTCACCGTCGCCTCGCTCATATGGATTCGCTCGCCCGCGTCCGCGTTCGAGAGCCCCTCGCCGAGCAGCGCGAGCACCTCCAGCTCCCGCGCGGTCAGCACCTCGAGCCGCCGCCGGGCCTCCTCGCCCCGCGCCGCCGCCCGCCCCGAGGCCAGCGAGTCGACCACGTGCCGGGTGGCCCCCGGCGAGAGATACGCGTCGCCGCCCGCCGCGGCCCGTACCGCGCTGATCAGTTCACCCGGCGCGGAGTCCTTCAGCAGAAAGCCCGCGCCGCCACTGCTCAGGGCGCGCAGCACGTTCTCCCTCTCACCGAAGGTGGTGAGGATGAGGGCCCGTACGGCAGGGGCGGCGGCGCGCAGCTCGGCGAGCGCCGACAGCCCGTCCATCACCGGCATCTGGATGTCGAGCAGGGCGACATCGACCGAATGGGACCGGGCCAGCTCGAGCGCCTCACGGCCGTTCGCCGCCTCCGCGACCACGGAGATGTCCTCGGCCGAGGTGAGGATCATCCTGATGCCCGCCCGTATGAGCGGTTCGTCGTCCGCGACGAGAACCCTGATCACGACTCCCCCACCCGCCTCGCACCCGCCTACTACTCCCTGACCGCGAATGACCGCTTCTCGATCAGCTTCCCGTCCCGGAAGCAGAAGCGGAAGGCCGGTTGGGTATCCCAGTTCTTCGGCGTCTCGGTCGACATCAGGGTCAGGCAGGCGGCGCCCTCGGGCTTCGCCGGGCCCTTCTCGTGCAGCCCCCCGGTCATGAACGAACCCTTGGGCAGCTTGTCCCGCACCTCCGCCTCGGGGTCGCCGATGCGCACCGACTCGTAGACCGAGGGGTCGATCATGCTCTCGTCGGCTTCCCCCACGACGAGGGCGAAGCCCCAGACGACCAGTGCAACCATCACCAGCGCGATCCCCGAGAGAATCGCGCAGCCGAGGGCCAGGTTCCGGCCCCGCGAGCTCTTCGCCACCAGGCCCGCCCCTTCGGCGTACGGGCCGCCCGCGTACGAGTCGCCGAGCACGGCCCCCTCGCCCCGCGTCCAAAAGTCGTCCGCCCCGTCCACGAAGAGCGTGGGATCGGCCACACCGGCCACCCCACTCGCCGCACCGCCCACGTCCCGGCCCGCCGCACCGCCTTCGCCCCCACTCGGCGCACCACCAGGGCCGGCACCCCCGCCACCGCGCCCGCCACCGCCCCCATCCGGCCCGTACGGCAGCACGCCCGCCACCCGGAACCCCCCGTCGCCCGTCGGCCCCGCGTGCACCATCCCCCCGATCAGCCGGGCCCGCTCGCGCAGCCCGACGAGGCCCTGGCCGCCGCGCACCGCCGCGCCGTTCCCGGCCTGTCCCGCGCCCGCGGCCGGCACGGGCACCGGCCCGTTGGCGACCTCCACGACCAGCGAGTCCGGCTCGTAGCGCAGCCCCACCGTGATCCGCGCCCCCGCCGCGTACTTGTGAGCGTTCGTCAGACCTTCCTGGGCGATGCGGTACGCCGCGTGGTCGGCCGCCGGTGCCAGCGGCCGCGGCTCGCCCGAGCGCAGCAGCTCCACCGCCGCGCCCACGGCCCGCGACGCCTCCACGAGCGCTTCGATGCCCACCGCACCCCGCGAGGCGGGCTGCGCGCCCTCCACGGGCTGCGGCTCCGGCGTGCCGTCCCGCAGGATGCCCACGACCTCGCGCAGCTCGTGCATCGCGGCCACCGAGGCATCCCGCAGCACACCCACCGCCTCGCGCTGCCGCTCGGTCAGCTCGGGGTCGACCTCCAGGGCACCCGTGTGCACGGCGATCAGGGCCAGCTGGTGACCAAGGCTGTCGTGCATGTCCTGCGCGATCCGCTGGCGCTCCCGCATCCGCGCCTGACCGGCGATCATCGCGCGCTCGCGCAGCAGCTGGGCGTTGTGCTCCCGGAGCGCGTCCAGCAGCCTGCGGCGCTGCCTCCAGTAGCGACTCGCCAGGCCCGGCACGACGGTCGTGGCCAGGAAGAAGACGGTGGAGAAGATCAGTGTCGCGACCGGGGAGAGGGCCGGGGCCTCGGTGTACGCGCTGAGCGCCGCGTGCAGGACCATGGCGGCGCTGAACGACCCGACCGCCCGCCCCCTCGACGCGATGCCGCGCCCGGCCGACCAGCCCGCGACGATCAGCAGCGGCGCGAACCCGCCGAGCCCACCGGCCGCCGCGCCTGTGACAACCAACACGGTCGCCGGCAGTACGCGCCGCAGCGGCGACAGCAGCCCCACCGCCACCGCAGTCGCGAGAACTCGCAGTCCGCCGCCGCTGGTCACGCTCTCAAGACCGGCCGCGAGCAGCGCCAGGGCCAGGGACAGCACCACTTCACCGACGATCCGCCGCCGCGGCCACGCCCCCGGTACGACCAGGCGGCTCCACACGGCGCGTGCCCTCTCGCTCGCCATCACGCGGCACACGCTAGGCAGCGCCCGCCCACCGGCGCACTCCCCCTTCGTCGCGCCCCCATGCGACGAAAGTCGCACTCACCACGCGCACTCACCAGGCGCACCCACCAGTCGCGCCCACCGGGCGAACGGACCGCGGCCAGGCTCCCGTCAGACAGCTGACCGGCATCTGACCGGCAGCAGACAAGACAAAAGCTCCGCAGATCCGCGGACCTGCGGAGCTTCTCGTGGTGGGGCACCGACGAAATGCGCTGATCAGGGGCTACGTATAGCCGTCGATGACGGCGGGCGCTGGCCGATCCGGTGGATGCTCCCCTGGTCCTTCGCCTGCATCAAGCACCGCGCCTACTTGGTCAGTGAATGCCAGTGCTGCCACGCACCCGCATACTTCGGAGTCAATTCGACCTTGCGCGAGACGTGCGACGGCAGAGTGGCCGACCACGTCCAGAGATACGGGTACGACGAAGAGTGCGGCTTCCCCTTCGCCCGTTCCCTGCCGGTGCCCGTGAGCGATGAGCATGTCCTCACCCTGCAAGCACGGATCAATGCCTGGCTCGAGGAAGTTCCGACCACCGCCGCCAGACGCCTGGCTTCCCTGTCGGCTGTGCTCATCCCACTTCTCACACCGTCCATGTATCGCCGGGGGGACCCTGCGCTCCTGTATGCCCTGCGGACGACACGTGCACCTCGGGCGAACCGGGTAGGTGCAGCGTGGAGGGACCCTCTCCGTGTAGCCGCCGCGGTCTGCGCTGCCGACCAGTTCCTCACTCGCCTTGAGACCTTCGGTGACATCGCACAGGTGATCACGGCCCACCGCATCCTCGACCATCGGGACAAGCCCTGGCATCTCAACGTGATGGAGTGGGCCTACGGCCCGTGTCTGCGACCCAATCCCTTCCTCGAAGAGCTGGTTCATCGCCAGGTGGTCTCCATCGTCGGCTTCAGCTAACCCACGAGAGCAGACAGACGGTGTGGTTCACGCAGATCAGCTGAGAACGTTCTCCACCGTCGAGCCCTGCGTGCCGCCGCGGCCACCGGCCGATGCCCAGCTCTTAGAGGCCCTAACAGAATGATCGCGGTGGGGTTGACCTCGGCGCCGGGTTGATCATCTGCGCTGGCGCCGCGGTCATGGCCCTGCCTGCGGAGAGAACAGACCACGCAGACAGGGGCACTGCATCAGCTGTCGACGCCGACAAGCGCGGTGTAGGCGGCTTCAGCCCGGCGTCCCTCTGCAACATCATCGGACGCATGATCGAGGAAGCTGCTGGTCGTTCCGGTGTGGACGATTTTCCCGTCGGTCAGGACCGTCACATGATCGGCTTCTTCCGCCAGATCAGCGATGTCATGGGTTGAGATCATGACGGACACCTCGTCGACCAACCCCCTGATCTGGTCATAGAAGACACGCCGCTGACGTGGATCCATTCCCGCGGTCGGCTCGTCGAGAAGCAGTACCCGCGCATCGTGGACGATCGCTGCTGCGACGCCGACACGCCGAAGCTGTCCACCGGACAGCTGTGTCGTTTTCATGCCCGCACGGTCCGCCAGCTCAACCCTCGCCAACGCTGTAGCAGCTCGCTGCCAGGCGTCGGAACGGTTCATCCCCTTCAGCCAGCCGCAGTAGGCGACGTACTCACGTGCGGTCAATGACGGCATCGCCGTGATGGTCTGTGGCATCCACGCCACTTGCTGCCGGTAGGCCCGCGCGGACGACGGAATGTCTTTGAAGGCAATGGTCCCGGACTGCGGGCGATTCACGGAGGCAGCGAGCTTCAGCAGCGTCGACTTTCCCGCGCCGTTCGGCCCCAGCAGGATCGTCAACCCCTCGGGAAGGCGGTAATCCAGGTGGTCGAGGACGGGCTGACGCCATCTGCGGTAGGCGTAGGTGCAAGACGACAGGCACAGGCTCAACGGTGCTCCTTGGGAAGGAAGAGAACAGCGATACCGGCAGAGAACATGACCGCGGCGGCGGCAGAAGCGTGTGGAACGCCGGCCGCCTCGGGAAGGACGGACCAGGGTGAGGGGTCAGGGGCCGGGCGACTGATAAACACCACCAGCATGGTCCAGGCGACAGGCAGCATGACGGCCAGTTGGCCGAACGGACGAGCAGCCAGCATCAGCCCGATGAGGAACGCGGCGTTACGGCCTACCGCCGCTACAGGTTCGGAGGACGTTGCCACAGCAGCTGCGAGGAGCGCCACCACAGCAGTGGAGACGAGTGCCGCGTCCCGCTGCTTCAACCGTCGCACCCCGCTGGCCTCCGCAGCCGGGATCCGGGATTCCAGGGACAGCATCAGCGCGGAGACCAGTGGGATGGGGATGAACATGGTCAGCACAGCGGGGTAGGTGACGCTGACAAGTGAGGGCAGCTCCACGGTGCTGTCTCCGATCGCCAGGCCGAGGCCGAGTGTGACCACCCACCCGGTAAGGGCGACCGTGTGCGCGCGACGTGCTTTGATCCACCACCACACCGTGCCTCACCTCTCGCAAGCGTCGCGGACTGTACGGGTGAACCAGACGGCCTGCTCGTGGTGAGGAAGCTCGACGATGCGCTTCATCTCTTCCTCGGATGGTCCTCCGCCGATGGCCTGCCGCATCTTCTCCCAGTCGCCTCCCGTGCCCGTGATGTGCGCAGCCCAGGCGATCGCCGACCGGCGCAGTGCTGGATCCGGTCGAGAGCATGTGAAGCCGACCGTTTTGAGGACGATCTGGAAGCGCAGCTGCTTGCTCTTGGCGGCCTTGGTCAGCGGGATACGCCACGTCCGCTCTGTGGAAGGAACAGCGAAGCGCCCATAGACGAGGTTGTCCGTGATCAGACTCGGGCTCCTTCTGACTCCAGCGGAACGGAAGTCCTCCAGCACCGAGAGGGCTTCCCTTCGAACATCCGGCAGAGCGGATGAGGTTGCTGCTGGCATACATACCCTCAGTCCGCTGCCGGGCTCGCTGGGAAGACAGCGTATGGAGGTCTGGCCGATGGCAAGCTTCGGGTTGTAGTCCCAGTCCTTGACTGCCGCCCATGCTCCTGTCGTGCCGACTGCGGCGACCACAAGAGCGGTGACAACGGCGACGAGACGGCTGCGCAGCCACAACAGACACGCGGCGAGTGCGAGGCTTCCGGTGAACGCCACGTGCGGCCACAAGCCGGCAAGGGTGGCTGCTTCGCCGAACATCAGCTGTTCCGCATGCTGCCCTGACAGATGCCGCGGCCACGGAGAATCCATAGCCCTGGAGAAGGCAACCAAGATCCAGACCATCACGGCCAACACCGGAGAAGCTATCGTCCGGGGCACCTTCAGTCCGATAGCGAACCCGATCACCGCATGCGCGACCGACACGATGAGGCCGACCCCGAGTGGCCCAAGGCTCGCTACCGTGGGCCACACCTGTGCGCGTGCCAGCGCCAGAGTGGCGGGAACGAGCACCATTAGCCAGGCAAGGCCGATGACAGGAGCCAGGGACTCCGCAGCGATTCGGTAGCGAGACCGGAACGGCGCCAACTGCCAGATACCACCGTGCTTGAGCGCGCCGGCCTCCCACGCGCCGAGCGCGGATGCGACCGCGTAGGCGAAAGAGGTGGCGAACGCCAGAGCATAGGAAGTGATGGTCGGGGCATGCCCGTAGGGGTCGAACGGCGGTTGCCCAGAGCCGTTGAAGTAGTAGAAAAGCGGAAGAGCAAGGGCGAACGGTGCAGCACGCAGTGCCGAGGATGTGCGCAGTCGGGTGCCAAGTCTCACGGATGACTGTCCTTCGTTGACAGCAGGAGGACGACCCGGCAGCGATAGTGAGCTGCCAGGCCGTCTCCTTGCTTTGGTGTGCTGGTTAGTCGGCCAGGGTGTTGTCGACCAGCACGTCATCCACATCAAGCCAGCTCGAGCCGGCGATGTCGGAGATCTCGAAGTAGTACTTGTCAGACGGGAGATCGTGCCACTCCCCGTCACTGTGGGACATGTAGCCGTTGAAGCAGGCAGTGAATCTTCGGTCACCGCGGCTCTCATCCGGCCAGTTGTTGATCTCCTTCCACAGCTCAACGTCGGTTGAGGTGTTGCTACTGCTTGAGCAGGTCACATACATGATCTCCGTGAACTGCGAGTCCTCCCAGTACCGGGACTCCATCCCCTCTGTAGCGTTGTACCAGTAGCTCCGCCACAGGTAGTCCGTCATGCCATGAGCCTGTGCGGCTGTGCCTGCTCCCAGCAGTGGCACTGCGCTGGCGCTGAGAACGAGCGCAGCCTTGAGCTTCGCACCTATCGGACGCATGAGTCCCTCTTCTTCTCTTATGAGGACATCCTCAGCACACGCACAGACAAACCACCATGCGCACGTCAAAGCCGAGAAACGCGCTGATCGTATTGGCAACAACAATCAAGGCGTAAGTAAAGAGTTCGTAAACGCAACAGGCTGTTTCCAGCAGGTGAGCGCGCACCAGAGACTGAGGAGGGCGCAGGAGCGCGAAGACGCGCTGCAGGACCCATGGTTGAGCGCCAAGCCCGTAGACATGCTCGGTGGCACTGCCCGCAGCCACACAGCTCGTCGTTGGCCTCCATGGCTTCGGTCGCGCCAGCCCCAGCACGATCAACCCGGCGCCGAGGTCAACCCCGCCGCGATCATTCTGTTAGGGCCTCTTAACAGCCCCTCTCGGCCGATATGGGCCTGGGAAGTCGTGAGCCTTCGAGAAGCTGCCCGCAGGGAGGCGCCTCTGTCGTACCGTTGCGCCACATTCGAGCCTTGGGGGCCGATGCACACCGAAATCGCCGTACTTGCCATAAGGACTCCTAACAAAAGTGGTGGGCTTGACCTGGTCAGAGGTCGGTGTCGTGCACGAGGCCGCCGGGTAGCGGGACGCGGTCAGCCGCGTAATCGCACGCGATAAACCCGGTGACGTCAGCGATCATCCCCGGGGTACTGGTCGCCCATGGATGAGGTCAAAGTCGTCGTCGCCCATTCCGAGCGCGCGACTCTGCGCGTCGGTGTGATGACTACATCGTGTGGAGTCGGAGAGGACGATCCGGCGGCCATGGTGGTCGCTGGCGCCGGCTACCTGCTGCGGTTCCCGCGGTAAGGCAAGGCAGACCGGCTTGGTCCTCGATCCTCGGGGGTGTCGCCGGACCGTTCACCTCGCCTGCGGCGCACCTCCGTGGTGCGATGGAACGGGGGTAGGAAGGAGAGAGTGATGGTCCCACCAGCAGCGGAGCGCAAGAGTGGCGCGGCCCCGGTATCAGTCCGCCCGCTGGATGAGGCGGACCTGGATCGGGCCGATGAGATCTGCAGGGTCGCCTTCGGGACCTTCCTGGGGGCACCTGATCCGTTCGGGACCGTCGACTACGTCCGCACCCGCTGGGCGGCCGATCCACAGGCGGCGTTCGCAGCGACGGTCGGGGGCGAAGTAGTTGGATCGAACTTCGCCGCCAACTGGGGCAGCGTCGGGTTTTTCGGACCGCTGACCGTACGTCCGGATCTGTGGGACCAGGGCATCGGCAGGCGTCTGATGGAGCCGGTCATCGACTGCTTCGACGCCTGGGGGAATCGCCACCTCGGCCTGTTCACCTTCGCGCACAGTCCCAAGCATCTTGAGCTCTACCGCCGGTACGGTTTCTGGCCTCGATTCCTCACAGCCATCATGAAGAAGCAGGTCACAGACGGTGCCGCAGTCCCCGGCCGGGTGCTCTATGGCGAACTGCCCGCCGCCGAGCGGCCCGACGCACTGAGCCTCTGTCGCGCACTGACCGGAGCCGTGTACGAGGGCCTGAGCCTGGAACGCGAGATCGTGGCCGCGCACGCGCAGGGGCTCGGTGACACCATCCTGCTCCATGGCGCTGGCTCCGAGCTCGACGGCCTGGCCGTCTGCCACTGCGGAGCCGGGTCGGAGGCTGGCCTGGACGTGTGCTTCGTCAAATTCGGCGCCGTACGTCCTGGTCCGGAGGCCGCCGACCGGTTCGAGCGACTGCTCGACGCATGCGAGCGGTTGGCCGCCGAGCGCGGGCTGGGGCAACTGGACGCTGGCATGAACCTGGGTCGCCCGGATGCCTACCGGCGCATGATCGGCCGCGGTTTCCGCACCTGGTTGCAGGGCGTGACCATGCACAGGCCCAACGAACCCGGGTACAGCCACCCCGACGCGTATGTGATCGACGACTGGCGTTGACCACCGCCGCGCTCGGCCCGCTAGGAAGGCCCGGTGCTGTCAGAACCCGTGAATATTCCGAGCCAGTTCCGACGGCAAGACACCTCCTGGACCAGTGTCGAAGTGCTGTCCGTTCCCGCGGATAAAGCCAAGCAGGCCATCCCCTGGGGCGATCGCCCGCCCTTACTCTCAACAAAGTGCGGTGCGCAGTCGTCGCCAGCAGATGACGGCGCAGCCAAGGGTGACGAAAGCGTGGTGGATGTCGTCGCGGATCTCCCAGCGGATACGCAGGCGGCGGAACCAGTGCAGCAGCGCGATCGCTCCTTCCACGACCCAGCGGTACACGCCCAGGCAGGAGCCGTGCCCGGTGCCGCGCCGGGCGATGTGCGGGGTGATCTGGAACCGGCGGACCTTGTCCCGGTAGACCTCGTGGTCATAGCCGCGGTCGGCCTACAGGTGCTCGGGGCGGCGCAGTGGCTGGCCGCGCTTGCCGCGGATCGGCGGGACGGCCTGGATCAGCGGGATCAGTTGGGTGACGTCGTTGCGGTTGCCGCCGGTGGTGATTGCCGCGAGCGGGATGCCGTGCGCCTCGACGATCAGGTGGTGCTTACTGCCGGCCTTGCCCCGGTCCACCGGGGACGGACCGGTGGCCGGCCCGCCCTTCATCGCGCTGATGTGGCTGGAGTCGACCGCGGCGCGGGAGAAGTCCAGCAGGTCTGCGGCCCGCAGCTCGGAGAGCAGCAGCTCGTGCAGGCGCTGCCAGACCCCGGCCTCGTTCCAGTCCCGCAGCCGTCGCCAGCAGGTCATCCCCGAGCCGAAGCCCAGCTCCTGGGGCAGAAACTCCCAGCGGATCCCGGTGTACAGCACGAACAGGATCCCGCACAGCACCCTGCGACTATCCAGACGCTTACGACCTGGACGCCGCGGATTACGTGGGACGACCGGCAGCAGCGGCTCGATGCGCGCCCACAACTCGTCGTCGATCTCCCACGGTCTGGCAGCGGTCTTCCTCGTCTCGACTGGCTCGCACCCCCTTCGGCCAGCATCAACGAGAACTGACACACCGTCATTCCCAGAGGTCCAGAAGCCTCCTTCTGTTAGGAGTCGTAAGTGTCGTGCTCGCCACCACACTTACCGGCTGCGGGGGCGACGGCGCCGCCGCCCAGCCCACCGCCACTGTCACCGAAACCGTCACTGCTGTGCCCGATGCGCTGGATATATCAGAGGGAGATACTCCTGCAGGTACGGCAAAGATCACTGGGCAGAAGGACGAGAACCTCGACGGCGAGGTGTGGCGCGAGGTCCAGTTCTCTCTGAAGAACACCACGGACGAGATCCACGACTACAACGTCCAGATCGCGTTCCTCGACGCCGACGGCAACCGGCTGGCAATGGCGGAGCCCACGGTCTCCAACGTGAAGCCCGGGCAGACCGCGCACGAGAGTACGCCTGTGAGCCTTTCAGATCCCTCCGCATCCGACATGAAGGGGGCGGAGATCGTGGACGTCTACACGGTCGACGACTGAGTGGGGCCTGAAGTTCAGCCCACCGGCGCGACCGCGCCGGACAACTCCCCGACCCCCCTGCGCGACCAGGATGGCGGCGATGAGCCGTAGGCCCCCAGGCAGCGGCCAAGTGAGCGGGAGTCCCGCGCCGGGGGGAGTCCGCGGGTCAGTCAGTCAGATCCGGGCGATCAGCGCGTAGCGTTCGTCGGTCACCGGGCCGCCCCACAGGTCTGGGTTGTCGCTGAGTGGTTCGACGTGCAGGTCGGTGACGAGCGGGGCCACGGCGGCCCTGAGCTCATCTGCTCCGACGCCGTGGTGCCAGGGCAGCGTTTCGGCTCCCGCCACGTACGGCACGCCGCTCTGCCCGGCCTCGCGCCACCGGCCCTCGACGAGGATCAGGGTGCCGTCGGGCCGGAGCCGGGTGACCCACTCGTTCAGCGCGGCCTTGGGGTCCGACAGGGTCCACACCAGATGCCGGGACAGCAGGACATCGAACCGGTCCTCGCCCGTGGGCGGTGCTGCGGCATCGCCTACCAGGAAACGGCCCTGGAGGTCGGCGGCCGTGAGCTTGGCCCGCGCCTGCTCGACCATTCGTGGGGAGAGGTCCACTCCCGTCACTTGGTGCCCGGCCTCGGCCAGCAGCTGCGACAGTGACCCGGTTCCACACCCGACATCCAGCACGTCGGCCGGGCGCGAGGGCATCCAGGAGACCAGGAGCTTCGACCACGCCTCGCGGGTCGCCTCCTCCCGCAGGCCGTGGTCCGGCTCGTCGTCGAAACTGGGAGCGGCAGCGTCCCAATAGGCGGTGATGGCATCGGAGTTCGTCATGCGGCTGAGCCTTTCAGCTGTCACTGACAGCACCGCCCGCCACCTGGGCCGGACGATTCGGCCGACTGGCGTGGTGCGCGAAGGCCTCCGGGTCGCTGCCGGTCGGGCTTTGGCCGGTATGCACAGTCGCAGCAGCCAGCCGGGGCACGGCAAGGGTCACGGCGTGTTCGGCCACGACCGCCAGCTGGCCATGCGATTCCTTCCCGAGGGCGGTCACCGCTTCTGGCGAACACTTACAGCGCACTGGGCCATGATCTGGCAGCCCGTCGCGGCGCAGACGCCCGAAGAGGCACGGGAGATTCTCGACTCGCGCCTCATGGCCGCTCCTCAATCAGGCCGAATGCAGGAGACGTCGGGCATGACGCCCGGACCCTGCGCTGACCATGAGTCACCCAGGTGGCTCCAGGTCGCGCGACTCGGACGAGGCCAGCGAGCGAGCCCCTCGCCGGTCGATCAGGGCCGGACAAGTTCCGAACGCTACGGCGGCTCTCGGCGACCGAACCGACCGCGGTCTCGGTGTGCCCAGGCCGCAAAAGCGGAAGCCCCTGTGCAACCTTGCCGAGAAGCCGGTCACGACGAGGAAGGAACTGCATGAGCGGGAAAGGCATGGCGTGGCTGCTCGCCGCCACAGTGGTGGTGGCTGTCACCGTGCTGGTCGCTGTGAAGTTGCTGCTACGGCTCCTACGCACCCGCAGACTCCTGCGCGAGGCGGGTATTCCTGCGTCGGGCAAGGTGGCTTTTTGGGCAGCGGTCGGCTACTTGGTACTCCCGGTCGATCTGCTGCCGGATCCGATCCTGCTCGACGACATCGGCTTCCTCCTATTGGCGCTGCGATCACTGGACAACGCCGCTACCCGTGCCGGAATCGACCGCATGCGCCTGCGCGGGGAGTCGCGCAGAACGGCCCTCAGGCGGCCGTGGCCCTGATGGCGCTGCGCCTCTTGCCTTGAGCCGCACCATCCAGCGGCACTGGTGCGCAGCAGAGCCGTAACGCGGCCTGCACGACACGACCATCGATCCCACCTGCCGGCACCGGCGACTTCCTCCCTGCCGCGGCCGAGCGCATCACCATCCTTCGCCTCCCTGTGGGAGAAGCACAGCCGCGCGGCGGTCGTCGTCCCCGACGCCTCTGCGCGAACTCGTCACAGCTGCTGTGCGTCATGCCTGCCGGACGGCGCCGATCCTGTGTTTGTGCTCAGCAGAGTGTGGGCCGGTACACGCGTAGGTGATCGACCTTGTAGGACATGCACGACACGGACTGTTCCGGTGCAGGGTGGTGCTTCCCCGCGCACACCGAGAGGTTCACGATCAGGTGAGCGAACCAATCGATGCCGACTCCTCCGACGTCCGAGTGCGCTCGGATTCCGTTCACCCACCAGATGACCGACTCGGCGCCGAACTCGACTTGCAGGTCGACCAATGCGCCTGGCTGGATCGATGGGTTCGAGTAGGCGTACCCGCCGCCGTTCACCTCGTTCGAGAACTCCAGCACCGTGGGATGGTCCGGGTGATACTCGAAGATCCGGATCTCGTTGCCGCCGTCCCGCCACGTGCGGATCGCGGGCCATGCGCCCAGTTTGCTGGGGAGTCGTACCCGGGCTTTGAGTACGTCGCTGGTGCGTACGGTGAATCCCTCATTGCTGCCTTCGGTGGTGAGCAGGCCCGTCCGCCACGTGCCGTTGCCGCGCCGGGTCGCTTTGAAGGTCCCTCTGCGGGAGTACGTGGGGTCGGTCACCCGGTGGTCGAGCCGGTTGTCTCCGGCTCCTCCTGCCGTCGGGACCTGATCCGGGGAGGCCCAGGAACTGCTCGCGGCCCACTGGTCCTGCGAGGAGAAGTCGGCTGTGAAGGCCAGTGTTCGCGATGGCGGGGCCGGGCGTGCTGGAGTGAGAACGGTGGGGCTGGACTTGCGGTTCTGTCTGATCCGTCCGATCAGCGCGTTTGCGCGATTGAGCATGATGTTTTCCCTTTCGGTTGTTCCCGGGCCGAGCCTGTCCCGTCGGCCGCGAGTGGCTCAGGAACGGGCTGGACGCCGGCTATCCGCCAGGCAGATGAAGGACGCGGACGATGTCGGTACGGCCCACGCCCGCGGGCGACGGCCCCGGGCAGGTGCCCCGGCCACGAACAGGCCGTCGTATGCCGTGAGTGTGCGAACCAATGGCGCGTTGGGCCGGCGGGTGGGGACGGGCCGTTGGTGCCGAGCGCGATGGCCGCGGTTGTTATGCCGTCGCGGCAGCCGGTTTCCATCGTTGTGGCGTCAGGCGTCCGGATCTGCTCAGGAGGTGGACGGCGCCCGCGCAGACCAGGCCGAGGATGGTCAGGAGCAGCCAGGGGAGGGCGGGGGTTCCCGCGTGGCGGGCGGCGTCGAAGGCGGCACCGGTGAAGAGGTTGCCGGCGGTGATGCCGATGCCGCAGACGGTGTTGTACAGGCCGTAGTGGGTGGCGACGAGCCGGTCCCCGGCCAGGGCGACGATGGTGTCCATCTCGAAGGGGTAGACGAGCATGGTGGCCAGGGCGAGAAGGAGGCCGCAGATGGTCGCGGGTGCCAGGGTGCCGATCCAGCGCATCGGCCCGGTGGTGGGCACGGGCAGCACGAGTGGCAGGAAGGCGGCACCCATCAGCGCCAGGCCGTAGCTGATGGCCCGGTCCCCGCACCATCGTCGCTTGGACCATGCCGTGATACGGGTCTGGCCGAGGATGGTGGTCAGTCCGGATACGGCGAACAGGGCGCCGATGCCGATCGTGCCGGTGGTCTCGTCGGGGGCCGTGTCCCGCAGGGTCATCGGCAGGGCGAGGTAGACCTGGAAGGACAGCACGTACGAGCCGGTCATCGAGGCGGCGAACAGCAGGAAGGACCGATTGGTCAGCACTTGACGCCATTGCCGGGCCAGGCTCTCGCGCGGGCCGGTCTCCGCGCCCCGCGCCTGCGGGAGGGCGCGGATCTGCACCAGGGTGAGGAGCGCGAAGACCGCGGCGGAGACCAGGCAGGTGAGGCGGAAGTCGACCCGGGTCAGGGCGAGTCCGATGAGCGGTCCGGCGAGAATTCCGGCCTGGTAGAAGACGTTGAACAGCGCGAAGGCTTCGACCCGGCGCTCGCCCGCGTCGCGGGCCAGGTAGGCGCGTACTGCTGGGTTGAACAGGGCCCCGGCGAAGCCGGTGGCCGCGGAGGCGGCCAGCAGACCGGGAACTGTGTCGACAACTCCGAGGGCGGCGAACCCCACCGTGCGCAGGGTGCAGCCGGCCACGATCAGCGGCTTGTAGCCGAACCGGTCGGCCAGGCTGCCACCAAGCAGGAACATGCCCTGCTGGCTGAAGTTGCGCATGCCCAAGATCAGCCCGACGAGCCAGCCGGCCAGCGCGAGTTCGCCGGACAAGTGCTGCGCCAGATAGGGCATCAGCATGTAGAAGCCGAGGTTGATCGTGAACTGATTGAGGAGCAGCAGCTGGACGCTGCGGTCATAGGAGCGGGCTTGGCGGAGGATTCCCGTAGTCATCGGCCGGCCTCCGTCGCACCGGGGGAGGCGAGGGGGTCGACGACCTGCAGGCAGCGGGTCCAGCGGAGGGCCTCGCCCTCGTCCGGCTGCTTGAACTCCTCCGGCTCCTCTGCGGGCTGAACCGCCAGCAGGTCGTGTTCTGTGCAGTAGTCGTCGTTGTAGATGGTGGACAGGTAGCGGTGGGGGCCGTCCGGGAAGATCGCTGCGATGCGGGTCCCTGCGGGGTAGCTGCGGGCCGCCCAGCCGGCCACCACTGCTACGGCGCCGACGCTCCACCCCCCGGAGGCGCAGTGGAAGCGCGCCAGTTGGCGGCATGCCCAGACGGCCTCCCCAGGCGAGACCCAGTGAACCTCGCTGAACTGCTCGTAGGCGACGTTACGCGGATGGATGCTGCTGCCCAGCCCACGCATGAGCCGGGGGCGGGCCGGCTGGCCGAAGATCGTCGAACCGGTGGCATCCACCCCGATGACGGTCAGGCGGGGGAAGCATGCCCGCAGAACCCGGCTGACGCCGGCTGAGTGCCCGCCCGTCCCGACGCTGACCACCAGGACGTCCACGCGGTGAAGCTGAGCCAGCAGCTCGTGGGCCAGCGGCGCGTAGGCATCGACATTGTCGGGGTTGTTGTACTGGTCGGGGCACCACGATCCGGGATGTTCGGCAACGAGTTCGCGTACCCGCATGTTCCGGGCCTCCTGCCAGCCCCCGGTGGGATGCGGCGAGGTGACCACCTCGACCCGGGCGCCGTGAGCGCGCAGGAGACGATGGACGTCCGGTTCCAGGCCGGAGTCCGTGACGACGGTGACCGGATGGCCGTAGATCCGGCCTGCCAGGACGAGCCCGAGGCCCAGGGTCCCGCTGGTGGACTCCACGATCGTGCCGCCGCGCCGCAGGTCACCCCGCTCGCGGGCGCGGGCGACCAGGTGCAGGGCCGCGCGGTCCTTGAGCCCGCCGGGGTTGAAGCCTTCGAGCTTGGCCCAAAAGCCCCGTCCTGCCGGGGCGAAGGGGTGCCCGATCCGCAGGACGGGTGTGTTGCCGACAGCGGCGGCGAGCGCGCGGCCCGCGCCGCGGGAGAGCAGAGCGGTGGAGAGGTTACTCATGAGGGGACTGCCTTCTGGTTCGAGGAGATCGCCGTAGGACAGCAGCGACTCACCCCGGGCGCCTGGGGCGGAGGGCAGGCAGGGGTGAGGGACCGACGAGCCGGTCCGGACGGCTGTCTTCTAGATGCGCCAGAGGCAGAGATGGGACTGTGCGGATTGGCCCGCGGTTATGGGCGCCCCGCTAACAAAGGCGAGCTGCCCTGACCCGAGCCCGGCTTCGGGCGAGGCGGATACATCCGCGACAGGTGCGGGCAGCGTTGCGGGATTCAGCACCGTGCGGTGGCCCGCATGCTCCCATGACGGCTGCGAAGGTTCCCGGGAGCAGTGGTCGCCGGGCTGGTGCGGGGCGGGGTCCGCCGGGATGTCGACGTCGGCTGAGTCGTCATCGCGAGGCCCATCTTCGTACTCATGCTCGTGCTCGTGGGTGTGCCCGTACGAAGGGGCGTGCCCGTGGGGGAGGGTGTGCACATGTACGGGCGAGCCTGCCGCGGTGCAGCAGAAGGCCGCCAGCAGCGCCAGCACCAGCGCCAGGAACCCTCTGCGATCGCGATCATGCACAAAGCGCACGTTATCGGACGTTTCGCTCCTGGGCTCACCCATTAGCCCACTCGTCTGGCCATCGACTAGCCCCGGCCGCGGGCCGGTCCCTGGGCGGATCCCGGCGCGGTCAACGCGCCCAGCGTCATCGAAGTCAGCCGTCCCTCCACAGCGTCCCGATCCGGCATGACCGCGGCCCGGAACGTGCGGGTGGACAGCATCGACAGCAGCCACCAGGCGCCTGCTACGGGGTCCAGGTCCGTTCGGATGTCACCGCTCCCCTGCCCCCGGCGGAGCAGGTCAGCGAACGCTTCCGCGAACCTCTGCAGCGCATGGCGGGCGGCGTCACCGACTCCGGGTTCTGCGGTGAGCGAGGAGGCATCGGCGAAGAGGAAGCCGAGCGACCCCGGGGCGTGGAACCGTTCCACATGCGCCGGGTCCAGGAACTCCGTCAGCAGCCGCGAGACCGCCACACCTCGGTCGACCGCTGCGGCGAGCGTGCCACACACCTCGGTGACGGCGCGATCGAGGACGGCCGAGTACAGCGCCGCTTTCGAGCCGAAGTTCTGGAAGACCACGGGCTCGCTCACCCCGAGCCGGGCAGCCACGGCGGAAACCTTCCCCCGCCGGTATCCGGACTCGGCGAAGACCTCGGTGGCCGCGACCAGGATTGATTCCCGCCGCTGCTCCGCAGGCAGCCGCACCCGGGGCTTCTGCTCCCGGGCGGCGGATCGTGAGGGGTTCACGAACGCATCGTAGACCCTTGCCGACTTAACTTAGTCGTGACTAAGCTTAGGGAGCTTCTTAGTCGTAACTAAGTTAAGGAGGAGGGCATGGCTCTCGGACGGCTTCTGCATGGAGATCCGCAGGCCACCACGCCGGGGATCACGATCGGTCCCGCCCGCGCATACGAGGCGCTGGGGACACTGTTCTTCGGAGGCCGCAGACGGCGAGTCTTCTCCGGCCTGGTCGCACTGAGCGGCGCCCGTCCGGGAGACCGCGTGCTCGACGTCGGCTGCGGTCCCGGCTACCTGACCCGCCTGGTGGCTGCCGCTGTGGCCCCTGACGGCAGCACGGTGGGTATCGACCCTTCGCCGACGGTCATCGAATACGCGCGCCGCAAGAACCGCAACGCCCACTGCTCGTTCGCCCTTGGCACCGCCGAAGCCCTCGACGCGCGGGACGGCTCCTTCGATGTCGTGGTATCCAGCCTGATGCTCCATCACCTCCCTGCGAAACTCCAGCCCACCGCCCTGGGGGAGATGTTCCGTGTACTGCGCCCCGGCGGGCGCCTCCTGGTGGCCGACTTCCGTCCCCCACGCAGCCGGATCGGCCGCCACCTGGTCGGTGCGCTGGCCGGTCCGGCCATGGAACACAATCCGGTGAACCTCCTCGACGGCCTCATCGGCGAGGCCGGGTTCACCGTGCACGCGCGCGGAGACATCCACCCGTGGCTTCGCTATGTGCAGGCCTCGCGGCCAGAGGCTTCGGCTTCCGATGCTGCAGGAGCGGCGCGGTGAGGCGGGCACTTCGGTTGAACCGGATCTTGCGCATCGCTTTCGCGCTCCTGCTGGCAGCCGGTATCGCGGTGCACCTGTGGGTCAGTTCGCAGGCCGGTCTCGGGATGGTCGCCGCCGGATTCACCGCCCACCTCGGGGCCGCACTGGTGAGCCGCCGCTGGCTGGTGCGGAGCGGATCCGGTCCCGCGTCCGAATAAGGGGGACGGCCGCGCTCAGTCGTGGCGGGGAATCCCGGAGACCTCGTGATCGGCGTGGCTCAGGGCCTCGGTGACCAAGCCGCGAACGTGCCCATCGGTCAAGGCGTAGACGGCACGGCGGCCCTCTTTCCGGGCGGTGACCAGACCGGCGAGTCGCAGCTTGGCCAGGTGCTGGCTGACTGCGGGGCGGGCGGCACCGACGGCATCGGTCAGCGTCGTCACATCCGCCTCGCCCTTACCGAGGGCGTGCAGCAGCGCCAAGCGGGTGCGGTCCGCGAGCAAGCCCAGAACCTCGGCGGCGCGGGCGAACTGCTCGGCGCCCGGGTCTCGCGGGTGCGAGCCATGCGCACCTGATAGGTGCATGCGTGCGCTCATACGCACATAATGGCCTTGGGCGAACCCCGTGTCCACCCCCGTTCAGTCTTGCCCGCGTGTCGGAAGGCGATCCTCGTGAGCGATCAGCACCCGCAGACCCACCACTCCCACGACCAGCACCACGGGCACGACCACGACCACGGACACGGACATGGCGGGGGCCGCGACGCGAGCCGCTGGGCCCGATGGCGGCATCAGGCCGGGCACGTGATCCGGCCGCACTCGCACGAGTCGGCGGACAAGGTCGACAGCGCCCTGGAGTCCTCGGCGCAGGGCATGCGGGCATTGTGGATATCCCTCGTTGTGCTCGGGGCAACGGCGGTGGCGCAGGCTGTGGTTGTGGTCCTGTCCGGGTCGGTGGCCCTGCTGGGTGACACCGTGCACAACGCCGCCGACGCGCTGACCGCCCTCCCTCTCGGCGTCGCATTCGTCCTGGGCCGGCGCGCGGCCACGCGCCGGTTCACCTACGGATTCGGGCGGGCCGAGGATCTGGCCGGGATCGTCATCGTGCTCACCATCGCCGCCTCCGCCGCCTTCGCCGCCTGGACCGCGATCGACCGGCTGCTCAACCCGCGGGAGATCGGCTACCTGCCCGCGGTCGCCGCCGCGGCCGTGGTCGGCTTCATCGGCAACGAGTGGGTGGCCCGCTACCGCATCCGCGTCGGACGGCAGATCGGCTCCGCCGCCCTGATCGCCGACGGGCTCCACGCCCGTACCGACGGATTCACCTCGCTGGCCGTGCTGCTGGGGGCGGGCGGAGCCGCAATGGGCTGGAGGCTTGCCGACCCGATCGTGGGCCTGGCCATCACCGCAGCGATTCTGCTGGTACTGCGGGACGCCGCCCGCGAGGTGTTCCGCCGGGTGATGGACGCCGTCGACCCCACCCTGGTCGACGCTGCCGAACGCGCCCTCCTCGAGGTCCCCGGCGTACGGGGCGTGGACGAGCTGCGGCTGCGCTGGATCGGGCACCGACTACGCGCGGAGGTCGCCGTCGTCGTCGACGGGGAGCTGAACCTACGACAAGCCCATCAGGTCGCTGTACAGGCGGAGCACGCCCTGCTGCACGCGGTGCCCCGGCTCACCGCCGCGCTGGTGCACGCCGACCCGGCCCCGGCTCCGGGCGCGGCCGACCCGCACGCCGAGCTGGCACACCACGCCGCCTGACCGCGCAGGGGCGCGTGGTCAGGACGCTGCTACTGCCCATGTGAGCACGGTTCAGGTCTAGCCGATCTTCACGGTCTTGGTTTCGGTGGCCTGGTCGATCTCCGACGTACGCACCGTGACGGCGACCTCCCAGTCGCCGGCCGTGGGGAGCTGGAGGTCTCCGGCCTCCCAGTACCCCCCTACATTCTTGACCTTCGCGTCCAGCGGGCCAATGTTCTTTGTGGTGTTGGTGAAGGTGATCCGCATCTCGGGTACGGTCGTGATGCCGCCGTCGGGACCGTGGGCGAGCGCCTGGAGGTCGTTCCGACCGGTGCGGCCCGGGCTGAGATTGACCGTTACTTTCCCCTTGCCGGTGTCGTCGGCCGCACCGGTGTCGAAGGGAACCGTGAACGTGACGAGGCCGAAGCCACCCGCGGGAGGCGCGCCCGGCGTACCGGTGCCCGGCGCGGCCGCATTCTGCGTCGCTGGGCGCCCCGGCTCGGTGCTGGTGAGCCAGACGGTGACTGCCAGTACGGCCACAGCGATGACGGTTTCGACTCCTACAGACCGACGGAGACGCCGCTGCAGCGACGCCCTGTCGTGATCCCCTGCGGTCGAGGCAACAGTGTCGGAAAGCTCTGCCGTCTGCCGCGCAGGCCCAGGCCCGCGGTCGGCGTTACTGGACGGCGAAGAAGCGGTGGCAGCGACTGGCTCCAGCGTCCGCTCGGACTCCTGTCGTGAAACATGTGGGGTCGACTGCGGGCGGACTGGGCGCAGTTGGGCCGTCCAGCGGCGCGAGTACGCGGCCGCGGCCAGCATGGCCCCCACGCCGACGACTTTGACCAGCAGCAACGTGCCGTACGCAGTGGAGAGCAGCGCATCCCACGAACCGATCAGCCGCCAGGACTGGTAGACGCCGGTGACCGCGAGGATCACCACGGCGGCGAAGGCCATCCGGGAAAAGCGAGACACGATGTCTGCGCCGAGGCCCGCTGCGGCGGGTGCCCGGAACATTAGGGTGAGCATGGCGGCCAGGCCGCCCAGCCACACGGCCATGGCGAGCAGATGCAGGGCGTCCACCGGCACCGCCAGCGCCACCTGGATGCCCGTCGAAGCGTGACCGGCCGCGGACCAGGTACCCGCGAGCGTGGCGGCGAGCAGCGCACCGGCTCCGGTCAGTGCCCGGCGCGGGCCAGGTGGTGCGGCGTCCGGAGCGCCCACGCCGTCACTGGGACCGACGGTTGTGTCGCTGTGCTGGTCGGCGGCGTTCTCGGCGGCTTGGCGTGGAGACGTTGCGGCGAGTACGGCGAGGAACGCGATCGCGCCGGGGAGGAGCAGCAGTCGCGTCACAAGGGCCGTGCCTTGCCTGGTGTCCAGCGTGTTCCGTATCGCCGACAGGTCCACGGCCTCGCCCAGCCCGTTGCCCGAGATGTAGGGGGCGTGCAGCATCAGCAGGGCGATCGTGGACAGCAGCAGGGCGGACCAGCCGGTTTGCAGCAGCCTGCGCAACGCGTGCCGGGCTGCCCGGCGCGGCCTGCACAGGAGAAGGAACGCGCTCGTGCCGACCAGGAGCGCATAGCCGGCGCAGGAGACGTAACGGCTGATGTCGTAGAGCGTGCCTGCCACGCCTTTGCCCGGGGACGCGTCGGGGAGTTCGACACTCGAGGGTGATGGCTTGCCGACGGAGAAGACGAACGCCTCCCCGATGGGATGGCCATCGGCGGAAGTGGCTTTCCACGACACCGTGAACGTGCCCTTGGGCAGATCCCTTCCGAGTGCCACGCGGGCGGTAGCGCGGTCGCCTGCGAGGTGACCGGTGGTCCCGGTGTCCACGCGTCGGCCGTCCGGGGCGAACACCCTGATGGAGTCGTCGGACAGGGTCATCGGCTCGGTGAAGGTGATCGACACCTGCCGGGGCGGATTGGTGAGCACCGCGTCCTGCGCCGGCTCAGTGGCACGTACCTTGGCATGCGCGGATGCCGAGCCCGCCAGGACCCAGGCTACGAGGCCGAAGACAGCGCAGAGCATGACGAGCACGCCCCCTGCCCTGTGCCCACGGCGTGGTGTCGTGGTCAGGGGCATCGGTCTGCCTCCTCGAAGGTTCGGCTGGTCGGTTCACCTCAGCGCGCACGAACGCCTGCCCTAGGGAAGCCGGTCCGCTGGGGGATGTGGATCGGCGATGGTCCAGCGGTGTACGACGGGACGCGGTTTTGGGTACGGGAGTGATCCCGGTTCAGTTCAGGTGCCGCCGGGTCCGCATGCAGTCATTGGCAGCCCACGAAACAGCCGCGCGGTGATGCGGGAGGCGCTGGCAGCCGCATCGGCGGCGGCGACGGGAACTCCGGCTCGGGGCTTGGTACAGGTGTGCCGCAGACCCGACTGCCCCCCGAACACGTTCCCTAGGGGAACGGCTCGCGGACATTACGGGCGTTCGTCCAGGGCGCCGCTGGGGCCCGTGGGGATGCCTCATGATGGAGCGGCCATGTCGTGGACGCTCTCCATTGCCCGCGCAGCGCGCCGGGCCGACGGCTGGTCGGCCGGCGGTGCGCGGGTCTGCGCTGCCCGGGCGTCGGTGTTCACCGTGGTCAGCGTCGTCCTCGCCGTCACCGGACACCACCTGGTGTCCGGCGGCCCGGTGCCATGGCAGGACGCGATGCTCGCGGCGGGGCTGCTCTTCGCGCTCAGTACTCCCCTTGCCCGCGCTCTCCGGTCCTTGCCCGCAGTGGCTCTTGCCACCGCGGGCACCCAGGCGGGCCTGCATTTCTGGCTGGCACGGCTCAGTGAATCTGCGCTTTCTGCACACGCCGCCGGACACCCGCCCGCCGGACACGCCGGTCACGTCGGTCATGGGCTGGTCCACCAGGCTCCACTCCACGCTCACGAGGCGTGGCACGCCGGGCACCACGGTCCGGCGATGGTGGCTGCGCACACCGCCGCGGCACTGATCGTGGGCTGGTGCCTGCACCGTACGGACGCCGCGTGCCGTTCGGCGCCCCGCCTGGCGCGCGCCGCACGGCAGTCCATCGGCACGGCCCTGATGGCGGTGTGGCACCGGCTGACACCGGTACGGCCGACCGTCTGCCGCCGTCTCCTGCGGCCGACACGGGCGCGAGCACGGCCGCCACGGCGTACGGCTGTGGCACTGACGTACGCAGTGGTGCGGCGAGGCCCCCCTGCGGCGGGATTCGACCTCGCCGCATAACCCGGGCCGGTGGCATCCGTCGGCCTGGGAACCACCTCACGTCCCATGGGAGTTCCCTTGTCCCGCACCACCCGCGCACGCGCTGTGCGCCGGTTCGCCGCCGTCACCACCGTTGCTCTTTCGCTCGCCCTCGCCCTCGCCGCCCCTGCCTTCGCGCACGTGGAGGTGTCCGCGAAGGACGCCCGCGCCCTGGCCGAGGACGTAACACTCACCTTCGTGGCCGAGTCGGAGTCCAGCAGCGCAGGCATCACCAAGCTGCAGGTCTTTCTCCCCGAGGGCATTACCCCCGACGACGTCACGTACGGCGAGGGGCCCAAGGGCTGGAAGCTGACCCGCAACGACGACAGCTACACCGTCTCCGGTCCTGCCCTCGCCAAGGGCGAGGACGCCGAATACACCGTCACGATCCGGCAGCTGCCGGAGGCGAAGTCCCTGGCCTTCAAGACCCTGCAGAGTTACAGCGACGGGCGGGTGGACCGCTGGATCGAGCTGGAGAAGTCCAGCGGCCACGGGCACGGCAACTCCGCACCCATCCTCGAACTGAAGCCCGCGGCACCGGACGCCAAACCCGCCGACCCGAGCCCCACCGCAAAGTCGCCGTCCCCGACTCCGAGCGAAACAGAGACCTCGCCCTCCAACGCCGACGATGCCGCGCAAGGCGCGAACGCCGCGGAGGAGAAGAAGGACGACGGGTCACCCGCCGCGCTTCCGGTGGCCGTCGGAGCTGTCCTGCTCGCGCTCATCGGCGGCCTGTGGTGGTGGAAGCGCCGTAACGCAGCAGAAGGTTCCTGACGGGGGCTGCCCCGTCGCCCCGACACACCGTTGGCCGCGAGGCAGCCGGCGCGCTCAGAACTGGCCGATGAGCCAGGTTCCTCCGGCCAGGGCGATGATGGCCGCGGCCAGCACGGCTACGGCGAGCACGACGCGACGGACCGATGGACTCATGGGGACCATCCTCTTGTATGCCGGGCGGCGCGCAGAAAGGCGCGAGTACCGCGGCCTCCAGTACACCCGCCTGGGCCGAGCAGCGGAAGAGCCCTCCGGCCACCGTGCAGCCGGGGCATCGAAGCACGGGCAGCGGGTAGCCCTGCCGAAGGCGACACCGAAAGGTGGAGAACATGACACCTGCGGCGAACCGACGTGCGGGCGTATGCGCTGCAGCCGTGGCCGCGCTGCTCGTCGGCGTGGTCTCCTGCGGGGACGGCGACGGGGACCGGGAGCCGGGGCCCACGCAGACGCCATCCGTCACCAGGACTGCCGAGACGACGAAGCCGACAGACTCACCGCCGTCCGAGGCGACGTCCGTCTCCCCTACCCCGACCGCCACCGCGCCGGAGGATCCAGCGGAGGCCGAGGCGGACGTCAGGGAGGCTTGGCAGACGTTCTTCGACCCGCAGACTTCGGTGAAGGAGAAGGCCGAAGTGCTCGAGGACGGCGCGCAGTACGAGCTGATGGTGCGGGGTTTCGCCCAAGACGAGCACGCGGGGAAGCTCCGGGCCACCGTCGGATCAGTGGAGTTCACGTCCCCGATCGATGCCGAGGTGACCTACACGCTCTCGCTCGACAGTCGGTCGGTACGCCCCAGCGGCCCGGGGAAATCCGTGCTGCAGGGCGATACCTGGAAGCTCTCCTTCCAGACGTTGTGCGCTCTCGCGAAGCACGGAACGGATGTCCCGCGCGCCGCGGGCTGTGAGTGAGACGGCTCCGAGGCGCGGTCGTTTCAGTTGCCCAACGCTGCGGACGGCGTCGCGCAGCGCTTCGCACACGGTGTCACTCTCAGGCTCGTGGCCCCGGTCCAGGCTCTTCAGCAGCACGGTCGAGCTCGTCAGACGACCTGGGTAGTACAGCTCGGGTGCCAGGCAGCAGTCGCTCAGGCCTGCCACTGGCGGGGCCAGGCGTTCGGCGAGGCCAGGGCATAGTCTCCGCTGCCCGCTACGGTCGGCGCGCACACCGCGTGCCACCTCGCTTTCCCGAAGAGACAGGGGTTGGATCCGGCTTACTCAAGGCTGCACCCCGGATCCGCCTGATCTCACAGGGCGCGGCAGCCATCTCCGTCCCTGCGGCGAGTGCGTCCGCCAGTGCCGCGAGGTAGCGCTCGGCGCCATGCGGCCGCAGCCCGTACCCGCCGCGATACCTGCACGGCAACGCGAGAACGCCGCGCCCTACCCCTGCCCGTACCTGACAGGACCTGACGCAGTCGGGATCCGTTCAGGAGCGAGTCATCCGCCGCTCACCAGGCCCGCCGTTGCTGGCAATTCGGGCAATGTGCCAGGGCTTCGTCTCCCATGCCGTCAGGCCTACACCCTCTCTGGGGGGTATATGAGGACCGGCTGCTGCCTCGCCCGCCACCCCGCAGACGACCTGCGCTTCTCGCTCCATGCAGGAAGGCGACGGCGCACGGCGTCGAGATGCAGCGCTCAAGGCGAGGTACACCTATCCCTGACGCATGGTCAGCCCTGCCTGCTTCCCACACCTCGCGCGAGCGCCCCGCCATCTGTGGGGCCCCAATTTCGTCACCCCGGCACTGCCTATCAACCCCGCCAAGGGCTTATTTCGACTTACCCCCTGCACTCCGGTTCCCAAATTGGGAACCGGGTTCAGCCAAGTATGGGCGTCAGTAAAACAGTGACGCCGCCCACCCCCCATATTCGAATACACCCCTGCCACCACGCGCGCTACAGGGAAACATTTCAGCTCGGAACACAGGCCCCCTGACACGCATATCGTAGATTTTCGATAACGCCCCGAACGTGGCAGAAGTGCATAATTATCGAGGTAGATCATTCGAGTGAAATACCCCCTGCAGGGAGGGCGGTATTGCTGGACCCTTGGATACGGTCTGGCAATGCTCGGAAATCTACCTTGGGATGAGTTGCAGGGGATCTTGGTATGCATACCCAGACGCTCGAGAAGAGGGAAGAGGAGCTCCAGCGGGAGCTCTACGAGGTGCGGCAGGTACTGCGACTCACGCGCCAGGTCCAGAAGTGCAAGGACACCTTGCAGAACTGGCAGCGGAATGGGGTCCCCGACCCCCGGCGGTCCCACCCCAGCGGGGACGGCAACGACCGCCGGCAGGAGGGAGGGAGAAGCGGAGACGCGAAGCTGACGCGCAAGGAGCGGATTCTCTCTCTGCTGGCCCAGGACCCGCAGCGCCGCTGGAAGGCTAGGCATGTGGCCGATGGACTGAATGACCCGCAGCTTAAGAGTGTGCGCGTCGCCCTGGACGAAATGATGCGGGCTGGGGCAGTGCTCAAGCACGAGGATGCCCACCAAGCACCGGAGAGGGCCGTCAGGCCTTCTAGAGATCGCACATCGGAAAGCCATCCCTCAAAAGGGTTGGCCGCCACCCAGCTTGCAGGCCCAAGTGTCGGCCGATGGCAGCGAATTCCGAAAACCTAGCCATAGGCGCCGGATCACTCGTGCCGCTGTCACGTTATCGCCTCGCTTGACGCGCCACGAGAATTGATCCTGCCCTTCGCCCGAAGGGATGACCATCTCCGTGTTCAGCGTCGAACAGCCCTGCTTCCATCGACCACGAGCGACTCACTCACCGTGGACGAGCACTGCGGGGACCTCACACATCCCGGCCCGGCCAGAGATCCGCACCCAACGCGTTCTCCAGGTTGGCGATCGTGAGCAGATCAGGCCACGCCTCCCCAGCCAACGCCTTGGCGATGGTGAACCGGGCGACCCCACTGCGTCGCGACAGCTCAGCCACCGACCAGCCGCGCTCATCGATCGCCGACTGGAGACGCGCGGCCAGAGCCTGAGCGACTCGCGCCCCGTGATGGTCCATCAAGACGGCCCTAGGCCACACGCCGCTGACGCGGTAGTCGCGCGGGGCAGTCGACGGGCATCTCCTTGGGGCGGTCTCCACCTTTGCACCCAGGCCAACGACGGCCGGGTCGTGCTGGAACGTGCGACCGACATCCTGTTCTTCGGCACCAGCCCGCACACGCGCTCCCTCCTCGAGATCCCCGAATACCCAGATCATGACCAAGGCTTCGAGGCGGCCTACGCCGTAGTTCGCCGCATGTTCCACGCCATAAAGAAAGCGATGGACCCCTCACCCCTGCCGGCCAACAAGCACCTCTCCCGCGAGGAGGCCGAGCGTCTTCTCGCGGATGCAGACACCGAGGACCTGGCCGCGCGGGAGCACCGGCTCGCCCGGTACACCGAGTTTCTCCTCGACGCTTCCGTGCGGCCGCTGCATGATCTACTGACCGAGCTCACAGGAGTGTCTTTGGGCGTGGACGCCACCCCCATCCGCACCTACGCACGCGGCCGACGCACCAACGGCCCCGAGCTCGCCACCGACCCTGACGCAGGCTGGTACGTACGAGACGGCGACCACCGCGACCCCGACAGCGCCCCCGTTGCCGAGGCCATGCGCGCTCAAAAGCCAGCATCGAAGGAGCGGCGAGCCACGACGGAACGCAAGAAGAAGACCTCGCTGAAGGAAGTACCTCTTCGGCTGCGACGCCCACCTGATCGTCACGCGGGACACCGAACACGACGCCGTACTCCAAGAGGACAACACCCCGAACCCCGACGTGCTTCCAGCCCTCGTTCTCGGCGTCCGTCTCGACAAACCCGGCCAAAGCCCCGGCTCCAACGGCCTGAAGATCCTCACCCGGCTCCGCGAGCGCGGCTACAAACCCGGCTACCTCACAGGAGACCGCGCGTACAACAACTCCGAACCCGGCGAATGGCAACTCCCCATCCGCGCCATGGGCTACAAGCCCGTCTACGACTACCGCGCCGATCAGCTCGGCAAGCAGGCCGAAACCAAGGGCGCGATCCTCGTCGAGGGCACCTGGTACTGCCCCTCCATGCCCCAGCCCCTCATCAACGCCACCATCGACCTGCACGCCGACCGGATCGACCGCGAGACCTGGACCCGGTACATCGCCGCCCGCAAGCCCTACCGCCTCATGCCGAAGGAGAACCCCGACGACGAGGGCCACCAGCGCATGATGTGTCCCGCCGAAGCAGGCAAGGCCCAGTGCCCCCTCAAGCCCCACACCCTCGGCCGTGGCATCCACCTCCCCCTCGTCGACCCCGAACCCAACCCAGCCGGAGCCGTCAAAGTGTGCCGCCAGCGCACCGTGACGGTGGCCCCCGAAGCGGGCGCCAAGCACTGGCAAGCCCACGAGTACGGCGGCCAGGAATGGCAGAAGATCTACTTCCGGCTCCGCAACAGCGTCGAGGGCTCTAACGGCTACGCAAAGGACCCCCTGGCCGAAGGGATCGAGGCCGCCGGCTCCCGCCGCATCCGCGGGATCGCAGCCCAGACCATCCTTCTCGCTTACCAGCTCGCCCACGCCAACCGGCGAAAGATCATAAAGTGGCTGGACACCCTGGCCCTCGGCGGCGAACGGCCCCGCCGACGCACCCACCACCGCCGCAAGACCAAACCCCTGGCTAACTGGACTCCCGCCGGCTACATGGCACCAGCCGCCTAGCCTCACAGCAGTCGTCGCAGAACATCCACAAGACGCAGCAGGGCCCCAGCAGTGAGCCATCTCACTGCCCGGGGCCCTGCTGCGCGGGAACCGCCCGCAAGCCGCCCGGCCTGCCAGGAGAGCCGCCCCGGAACGCGAGAAACGGGCCCTGCCAGGACTTTCGTCACTGGCCACGACCCGTTTCGTCGGTACCTCGTGGTGCGCGAGGGGGGAGTTGAACCCCCACGCCCTTTCGGGCACTGGAACCTGAATCCAGCGCGTCTGCCTATTCCGCCACCCGCGCATGGGTGTTGTCGTCCGGCTCTCTCACATTCCCCGGACCGATCCGTCCGTGTCGCGTGGGAGCGCCTTCCGACATCCAGAAGGTTAGCACGCTGGCAGGGGTGGGTTCACACGCCTATTCCCAGGCCGTACGGGCGGCCCCGGGGCGGCCCGCGGGCAGCCCGGGAGCGGCCCTCGGAGCAGCCCGATGAGCAGCGCGGGCACCCCGTACCCGCCCCGTGGGCCCGCGTACCGCCGCGATTGCGCGACACTGTTCCGGGGATGGCCTCTACCATCCGGTGTGGCCCGTCCCGGATCAGCCTGTGAGGGGCGACACTCGACGGCGGGGGTGGGAAGTGGAACCACTTGTGTTTGCGGCTCGTGGATACGATCAGTAAGCAGTACCAGGACGGCTTCGAGGAACGCATCAGGGAAGGAGGTGCCCCGTGGGAGTACTGAAGCGCTTCGAGCAGCGTCTCGAGGGTCTCGTGAACGGCACCTTCGCCAAGGTGTTCAAATCGGAAGTGCAGCCCGTCGAGATCGCGGGAGCACTTCAGCGCGAGTGCGACAACAACGCCACCATCTGGAACCGCGACCGGACCGTGGTCCCCAACGACTTCATCGTCGAGCTGAGCGCGCCGGACTTCGAGCGCCTCAGCCCGTACGCGGGCCAGCTCGGCGACGAGCTCTCCGGCATGGTGCGCGACTACGCGAAGCAGCAGCGCTACACCTTCATGGGCGCGATCAAGGTGCACCTGGAGAAGGCGGACGACCTGGACACCGGGCTGTACCGGGTGCGCAGCCGCACGCTCGCCTCGAGCGAGTCCCAGGCCCCGCAGGGCAGGCGCCCCGCCGCGGCCCAGCGCCCCGGCGGCTACCCCGCGCAGCCCGCGGGCGCCCCGCCCATGCCCGCCGCGCCGCCGCCCGCCGCCCGCGCCGGAGGGCCTGCCCCGGTGACCCGGCTGCCCGGCGCGAGTGCGGGCCCGATGCCGAGCGCGCAGACCCGCCGCTGGATCGAGATCAACGGCACCCGCCACCAGATCTCCCGGCCGACGATGGTGCTGGGCCGCAGCACCGAGGCCGACGTGCGGATCGACGACCCCGGAGTCTCCCGCCGGCACTGCGAGATCCGGACCGGAACGCCCTCGACGATCCAGGATCTGGGATCCACCAACGGCATCGTGGTGGACGGACAGCACACCACCCGCGCTACGCTCCGCGACGGCTCGCGGATCGTCGTGGGCAGCACCACCATCGTTTACCGGCAAGCCGAAGGGTGAAGCGGGGGCAATGTCAGAGCTGACCCTGACGGTCATGCGGCTGGGCTTTCTCGCCGTACTGTGGCTGTTCGTCATCGTGGCCGTACAGGTCATCCGCAGCGATCTGTTCGGCACGCGCGTAACCCAGCGCGCCGCGCGCCGCGGGGAGGGCCAGGCCCGGCAGCCCGCCGGCCGCCAGCAGCCCCCGCAGCAGCGCGCGCCGTCGAACAACCGGGGCGGCGGCCGCCAGCGCCGCGGAGCGCCCACCAAGCTCGTGGTGTCCGAAGGCTCCCTGACCGGCACCACGGTCACCCTCCAGGGCCAGACGATCACCCTTGGCCGGGCACACGACTCGACGATCGTGCTGGACGACGACTACGCGTCGAGCAGGCATGCCAGGATCTACCCGGACCGTGACGGCCAATGGATCGTCGAGGATCTCGGGTCCACCAACGGCACGTATCTCGACCGGACCCGACTCACCACCCCGACACCGATTCCGCTGGGTGCGCCGATCCGCATCGGCAAGACCGTCATCGAGCTGCGGAAGTAGTACGAGAATGAGCGAGCGGAGCGAGCGGGCCCTGGCCGCGCCGGCAGCCTTTCCGGCAGCCGGCGCGGCAGACGTGAGCGCGCTCCCGACCGGAGGGTGGGCACCGTGCGGATGTACCCCGAGCCGACCGGCGAGGTGCGCATGAGTCTGTCACTGCGCTTCGCCGCCGGATCGCACAAAGGCATGATCCGCGAAGGCAATGAGGACTCCGGCTACGCCGGCCCCCGCCTCCTCGCCATCGCCGACGGCATGGGCGGCCAGGCCGCCGGCGAGGTCGCCAGCTCCGAGGTGATCTCCACGCTCGTCCAGCTCGACGACGACGTGCCCGGCTCCGACATCCTCACCTCTCTCGGCAGCGCCGTGCAGCGCGCCAACGAGCAGCTGCGCGTCATGGTCGAGGAGGACCCCCAGCTCGAGGGCATGGGCACCACGCTCACCGCCCTGCTGTGGACCGGCCAGCGGCTCGGCCTGGTCCACGTCGGCGACTCCCGCGCGTACCTGCTGCGTGACGGCGTCCTCACCCAGATCACCCAGGACCACACCTGGGTGCAGCGGCTCGTCGACGAGGGCCGGATCACCGAGGAAGAGGCCACCACCCACCCGCAGCGCTCCCTGCTGATGCGCGCGCTGGGCAGCGGCGACCACGTCGAGCCCGACCTCTCCATCCGTGAGGTCCGGGCCGGCGACCGGTACCTCATCTGCTCCGACGGCCTCTCCGGCGTCGTCAGCCACCAGACGCTCGAGGACACCCTCGCCGGCTACCAGGGCCCCCACGAGACCGTGCAGGAGCTCATCCAGCTCGCGCTGCGCGGCGGCGGCCCCGACAACATCACCTGCATCGTCGCCGACGTCCTGGACGTGGACGACAGCGACACCCTCGCCGGGCAGCTCAACGACACCCCGGTCGTCGTCGGCGCGGTCGCGGAGAACCCGCAGCACCTGGGCGACAACGGCGCCATGGAGACCCCGGCCGGACGCGCCGCCGGGCTCGGCCGCGGCGTCCCGTCACAGGCGCCCGGCTCCGCGGCCGGCGGCTTCGGCCCGCCCGGCAGCGGCGACCCCGGCATCGCGGGACTCAGCGACGGCGGCTACGGCACGTACACCGACGAGGACTTCATCAAGCCGGGCCGCCGCGGCAGATGGCTCAAGCGGTCCCTGATCATCACGCTCGCGCTCGGCCTCGTCGGCGCGGCCGGGTACGGCGGCTACCGCTGGACCCAGACCCAGTACTACGTGGGCGCCAAGGGCGAGCACGTCGCGCTCTACCAGGGCATCAGCCAGGATCTGGCCTGGATCAGCCTCAACGAGGTGCACGAGGACCACCCCGAGATCGAACTCAAGTACCTCCCCGCCTACCAGCGCAAGCAGGTCGAGGAAACGATCGCGGTCGGCAGCCTCGGCCAGGCCAAGGACAAGGTCGAGGACCTCGGCAAGCAGGCCGGTGCCTGCCACAAGCGCGCCGAGCAGGCCAAGGCCGCCAAGGAGCAGGCAGAACAGCGCGAGAAGGCCGAGGACCAGCAGGCCAAGCCGGGCGAGCAGCAGGGCGAGGCCGGCGGCTCGACAGGCAGCACGCCCGTCACGCGCGCGGAGGAACCGACCAAGCCCAGCGCCACTCCGACACCCGGCCCCACGCTGTCGGAGGAAGAGAAGCAGCTGGCCAAGCAGTGCGATAGCACCCAGCAGTAGCCGGTAGGGGGCCATCCAAGCCATGACCAGTAATACGACCACCATCAGCTCCGTGGGAGCACCGAGCAGGCGCAACACCGAACTCGCCCTGCTCGTCTTCGCCGTGCTGATCCCCGTCTTCGCCTACCTCAACGTCGGCCTGGCGAAGGAGGAGAGCGTGCCCGCGGGCATGCTCGGCTACGGCCTCGGGCTCGGCCTCCTCGCGGGCGTCGCGCATCTGATGGTGCGCAAGTTCGCCCCGTACGCCGACCCGCTGATGCTTCCGCTCGCGACGCTGCTCAACGGCCTCGGCCTGGTGCTGATCTGGCGGCTCGACCAGGAGCCGCTCGTCACCACCGAGGTGCTCGGCGGTCCCAAGGCCCCCGGCCAGCTGATGTGGTCGACGCTCGGCATCGCGCTCTTCCTCGGCGTTCTGGCCTTCCTCAAGGACCACCGCGTACTGCAGCGCTACACCTACATCTCCATGGCCGTGGCGCTGGTCCTGCTGGCCCTGCCCATGTTCTTCCCCGCCGTCAACGGCGCGAAGATCTGGATCGTCATCCCCGGCGTCGGGTCCATCCAGCCCGGCGAGTTCGCGAAGATCATCATCACGGTCTTCTTCGCCGGCTACCTGATGGTCAAGCGCGACGCCCTCGCGCTCGCCAGCCGCCGTTTCATGGGCATGTACTTGCCGCGCGGCCGGGACCTGGGCCCGATCCTGGTGATCTGGGCGATCAGCCTGATGATCCTGGTCTTCGAGACCGACCTGGGCACCTCGCTGCTGTTTTTCGGCCTCTTCGTGGTCATGCTGTACGTCGCCACCGAGCGCACCAGCTGGATCGTCTTCGGCCTGCTGCTCTCCGCCGGCGGCGCCGTCTTCGTGGCCTCCTTCAACACCCACGTCGGCGCCCGGGTCGACAACTGGCTCAACCCGCTGGCCACCATCGACGGCGCCGTCACCGAGACCGCGCAGGTGATGTACTCGTTCGGCTCGGGCGGCATCCTCGGATCCGGCCTCGGCCAGGGCTACTCGCGGCTCATCGGCGGCCTCGGCGCGAAGAGCGACTACATCCTCGCCACCGTCGGCGAAGAGCTGGGCCTGACCGGCATGATGGCGATCGTCATCCTCTACGCGCTGCTGATCGAGCGCGGCATGCGGACCGCCCTGGCCGCCCGTGACCCCTTCGGCAAGCTCCTCGCCGTCGGCCTGTCCGGCGCCTTCGCGCTCCAGGTCTTCGTCGTCGCGGGCGGCGTCACCGCCCTGATCCCGCTGACCGGTATGACCATGCCGTTCCTCGCGCAGGGCGGTTCGTCCGTCGTCGCGAACTGGGCGCTCGTCGCCGTCCTGCTGCGCATCAGCGACACCGCGCGCCGGCCGGCCCCCGCCCCGGCCCCGTCCACCGACGCCGAGATGACCCAGGTGGTCCGACCGTGAACAAGCCCCTCCGCCGGGTCGCGATCTTCTGCGGCCTGCTCGTCCTCGCCCTGCTGGTCCGCGTCAACTGGGTTCAGTTCGTCCAGGCCGACGAGCTCAAGAACGACAAGAACAACCGTCGTGTCGCCATCACCCGCTACAGCGTGCCGCGCGGCGACATCATCGTCGACGGGAAGGCGATCACCGGCTCGACGACGACCGACACCGGCGACTTCAAGTACAAGCGCACGTACAAGAACGGCCCGATGTGGGCGCCGGTGACCGGCTACGCGTCCCAGGTGTACGACGCCAATCAGCTCGAGAAGCTCAACGACGGCATACTCACCGGTGACGACGACCGACTCTTCTTCAACCGCACGATCGACATGATCACGGGCAAGCAGAAGAAGGGCGGCCGGGTCGTCACCACCCTCGACTCCGCGGCGCAGAAGGCGGCCTTCAAGGGGCTCGGTAACAAGAAGGGCGCCGTCGCCGCCATCGACCCGCAGACGGGCGCGATCCTCGCGCTGGCCAGCACCCCGTCGTACGACCCCTCCACGATCGCCGGCATGAACGATGGCGCGGCCTACAAGTCGCTGCTGAACGACAAAGACCAGCCCATGCTCAACCGGGCTCTGAAGCAGGCCTACCCGCCCGGCTCGACCTTCAAGGTGGTCACAGCCGCCGCCGCCCTCGAGCACGGCCTGTACGACGACATCGACGCGAAGACCGATTCGCCGCTGCCCTGGAACCTGCCGAACACCAGCACCCCACTGAAGAACCACGGCGACCTTCCCTGCAAGAACGCCAGCATCCGCGAGGCCCTGCGCGTCTCCTGCAACACCACCTTCGGCAAGATCGGCTCCGACCTCGGCCGGGACAAGATGGTCGAGACGGCCGAGAAGTTCGGCTTCAACAACCCCGAGATCGACACCCCGGTCCGTGCGGTGAAGAGCGCCTTCTCCACGAAGATGGACCTGCCGCAGACCGCTCTGTCCTCCATCGGCCAGTTCGAGACCTCGGCCACACCGCTGCAGATGGCCATGGTGACCGCCGCGATCGCCAATGACGGCAAGCTGATGAAGCCGTACATGGTGGACCAGCTGCAGGCCCCGAACCTCAACGTGGTCGAGCAGCACAAGCCCGAGGAGATGAGCGAACCCCTCTCACCGGAGCACGCCCAGCAGATTCAGGACGCCATGGAGACCGTCGTCAAGGAGGGGACCGGCTCCGGCGCCCAGATGCCGGGCGTGACTGTGGGTGGCAAGACCGGTACGGCCCAGCACGGCGTGGGGAACAGCGAGAGGCCGTACGCCTGGTTCCTCTCGTATGCCAAGACCGACGAGGGCTCGCCCGTCGCGGTCGCGGTCGTCGTCGAGGACTCCGACGCCGATCGCGGCGACATCTCCGGCGGCGGTCTCGCCGCCCCGATCGCCAAGGACGTCATGGAGGCGGTAATCAACAGCGAGAAGTGAGCCCGGTCACACCGCTGAACCGAACTGCCCTTGTGACAGTACCGGTCCTGTATCAGGTAACGGCAGCTGGCCGGGTCCACCGCGGCGTGCCGGGTACGGTATGCCCGAGCAGCACACCGCCGGACCCCACCGGTGCGTGGGAATGACGGAAGAGGGCTGGAGAAGCTATGGAAGAGCCGCGTCGCCTCGGCGGCCGGTACGAGCTGGGCTCGGTGCTCGGCCGCGGAGGCATGGCCGAGGTGTACCTCGCCCATGACACGCGCCTCGGCCGCACCGTGGCTGTGAAGACGCTGCGGGTGGACCTCGCCCGCGACCCGTCGTTCCAGGCCCGGTTCCGCCGAGAGGCCCAGTCGGCCGCCTCGCTCAACCACCCGTCGATCGTCGCGGTCTACGACACCGGCGAGGACTACGTCGACGGAGTCTCGATCCCGTACATCGTGATGGAGTACGTGGACGGGTCGACCCTCCGCGAGCTGCTGCACTCCGGCAGAAAGCTGCTGCCCGAGCGGTCGCTGGAGATGACCATTGGCATCCTTCAGGCGCTGGAGTACTCCCACCGGGCCGGGATCGTGCACCGCGACATCAAGCCGGCGAACGTCATGCTGACGCGCACCGGCCAGGTCAAGGTCATGGACTTCGGCATCGCGCGCGCCATGGGCGACTCCGGCATGACCATGACGCAGACCGCGGCCGTCATCGGCACCGCCCAGTACCTCTCCCCCGAGCAGGCCAAGGGCGAGAACGTCGACGCCCGCTCGGACCTGTACTCCACCGGCTGTCTGCTGTACGAGCTGCTCACCGTACGGCCGCCTTTCGTGGGCGACTCACCGGTCGCCGTTGCGTACCAGCACGTCCGCGAGGAGCCCCAGCCGCCGAGCGTGTACGACCCGGAGATCTCCCCGGCGATGGACGCGATCGTCCTCAAGGCGCTGGTGAAGGACCCGGACTACCGCTACCAGAGCGCCGACGAGATGCGCGCCGACATCGAGGCGGCCCTCGACGGGCAGCAGCCCGTGGCGGCCACGGCGGCCCTGGGCGCGGTCGGCTACGGCGCTTACGGCGACGACCAGCCGACGACCGCGCTGCGCGCGCAGGAGGCCGGCGGGCAGACCTCCATGCTGCCGCCCATGCGCGAGGACGACGGCGGCTTCGGCTACGACGAGCGGCCGGACCGGCGCCGCGGCGGCGGGCAGAAGAAGAGCAGCACCTCGACGATCCTGCTGGTCGTCGCGGGCATACTGGTGCTCGTCGGCGCGATCTTCATCGGCCGTGAGCTGTTCGGCAGCGACAGCCCCGCCGACCGGGTGGAGGTGCCGAACTTCATCGGCGACACCCTGGACGACGCCCAGCAGCAGGGCGAGAGCGGCGGCTTCGTCGTCGAGGACGACGGGGACCCCATTCCCTGCGAGGACCAGAAGAAGAACCAGATCACCAAGCAGGACCCGGCCGCGGGCTCGAGGATCGCGAAGGACGAGACGGTCACGGTCACGCTGTGCTCGGGGCCCGAGCTGATTCCCGTCCCGGACGTGGAGGACCTGCCGATCGAGGACGCCAGGGACCGTCTGGAGAGGAAGGGCTTCGACCGCGACCAGATCCTGACGAAGTCGATCGAGTCCGACCGGGCCCCCGGCGTTGTGCTCAAGCAGACCCCCAAGGCGGGCGCCAAGAAGCCGAAGACGGCCACGATCACGCTCACGGTCGCCAAGAAGAAGGAGACAGTCACCGTTCCTCCGGTGACCACCAAGACCTTCGAAGAGGCGAAGGCCCAGCTCGAGGCGCTGGGGCTGCAGGTCACGAGGACCGACGTCGACCAGCAGGGTGTCGCCGAAGGCACCGTGGTGGAACAGACGCCGACCGCGGGCACGGAGGTCAAGCCGGAGTCCAGGGTCGTCCTCCAGGTCGCCAAGGCCGCCGAGCAGACCCAGGTCCCTCAGGTGGTCGGCCAGAAGCTCAAGGACGCGAGGAAGGCCATCGAGGACGCAGGCCTCACGGTCGGGACCATCACCGGCCCGCAGGAGGACAACTCCACGGTGGTCGTGACCGACCCGCAGGGCGGCAGCCCGGTGGCCAAGGGCACGACCGTCAACATCACCACGGTCGACGGGAACGGTGACAACGAGGGCGGCGACGACGGCGGCATCTTCGGCGGCCCGACCGGCACCGTCCGCAGCAAGGACTGACGGCCGGCAACCGCCCGCCCGCCTGTCCGTACGGCACGGCGAAGGCCCCGGTTTCCACGCGAGTGGGAGCCGGGGCCTTCGGCGTACGTACGGCTGCCAGGGCCTGTCTGCCGGGTCAGTCGCTGTACCCGATCGCGAAGGTTCTAGTGTCGTCCCCTGTGACTGAACCCTCCTCGTACCTCCGTGCGACAGCGGATGCCTACGACGCCGTCGCTGTCCGCCATGCCCATGTCGCCCGCAATGGGCTCGACGATTTTCCGCTGGATCGCGCGGTGCTCGCTGCGTTCGCCGAGTTAACGCGGGCCGCTGATGGCGGGCCCGTCGCCGAGCTGGGATGTGGCCCTGGATATGTGACGGCGCACCTGCGGGACCTGGGACTGGACGTCTTCGGCGTCGACCTGTCGCCGGTGATGATCGATCTTGCCCGCGAGGCTTACCCCGACTTGCGGTTCGAGGTCGGTTCGATGGATGCCCTGGACCTGGCCGACGGCAAGCTGGGCGGCATCGTCTCCTGGTACTCGGTCATCCACACTCCGCCACAGGAAATACCGTCCTGCTTCGCCGAGTTCCGCCGTGTGCTGACCCCGGGCGGCACGCTCCTGCTTGCCTTCTTCGAGGCTGAGGGCGGGCCGGTAGCAGCGTTCGACCACAAGGTGGCGACAGCCTACCGGTGGCCGATCGACGACCTCGCCGGCCTGGCCCGCGCGGCCGGGTTCGCCGAAGTCGGCCGGATGCTTCGCGAGCCCCGCGAGGAGGAGCGGTACCGCCGGGGCCATCTGCTGATGCGCAGACAGTAGATCCGGTGGACAGGGGGTGATGGCGTGCCACTGAAGGACTGTCCGGGGGGCACGAGCGGAGCCAAAGACGCACGGCGGCAACGGTCACCGTGCCGTGGAATGCTCGGCATAACCCATCGGACGGTGCCTAGCGCAGCTCCTTGGGCGGCGTGCGGTCCGCGTCCACCTTCTCCGTGCGCTCCAGCGCCGCCCACACGATGTAGCGGTACTTCGACGTGAAGACCGGCGTGCAGGTCGTCAGCGTGATGTAGCGGCCGGCCTTCTTCCTGCCCGACTCCTTCGGTACGGGGTCGAGCACCTTCACGTTGTACTTCGACGTCTCCGGCAGCGTCGCGTAGACCTTGTAGACATACCAGGTGTCGCGGGTCTCGAAGACCACCGCGTCGCCCTCGCCGATCTTGTCGATGTTGTGGAACTTCGCGCCGTGCCCGTCCCGGTGTGCGGCGAGCGTGAAGTTGCCCTTCTTGTCCCAGGGCATCGCCGACTTCACGGGCTTGGTGTAGAACCCGGCCACACCGTTGTTGAGCTCCTTGGTGCCCGTCCCCTTGGTGACCAGCACCTCCCCGCTGCTCATCGCCGGGACGTGAAGGAAGCCGATCCCGTCCTTGGTGTCCAGCTCGCCCGGCCCCTTCGCCGCCCAGCGGTCGCGGACCTCGTCGCCCTTCTTCGCGGCATCGCGGTCCGCGAGGACGTTCGTCCACCACAGCGAGTAGACGACGAACAGGGCGAGCACCAGGCCCGCCGTGATGAGGAGTTCGCCGATGACGCTGACGACGGCGGCTGTCCGCCTGAACGTACGGCGCCGGCGCTGCGGTGGACGCGCCTCGGTGTCCTGTGCGTGCTGGGTCGCTGCCACCGCGTCCTGCTCCGTTTCCACTGGGGTGAGATGAAGGTCTAGCCGACGAGCGCGTCCGGCTTGCCCTTGCTGCGCGGCCGCTCATCGACCATCTTGCCCCAGACGATCATCCGGTAGGTACTGGTGAATTCGGGGGTGCAGGTCGTCAGCGTGATGTAGCGGCCCGGTCCGGTGAACCCGGAGCCCGGCGGCACCGGACGGATCACGCCGATGTTGGCCGGCGAGGTCTGCCGGAGGATGCTCGCCATCTCATACGTGTAGAAGGCGTTCCGCGTCTCGACGATGATCTCGTCGCCCGGGTCGAGCCTGTTGATGTAGCGGAACGGCTCGCCGTGCGTGTTGCGGTGCCCGGCGACCGCGAAGTTGCCCTTCTTGTCCCAGGGCATCCCGGTCTTCAGCTTGCCGTCGGCGTAGTGGCCGACCATGCCGCGGTCGAGGACCTTGTGCTTGTCGATGCCCTCGGCGATCGGGACCTTCACATCCAGCTTGGGGATGTACATGATGGCGAAGCCCTGGCCGGGCGCGAACGCCCCCGCCCTGCGGTCGTCCTCCGCGCCGTCCTGGCCCCACTCCTTCTGCAGGTTGTTGGCGGCGCCACCGGCCTGCGCGTGGGCGAGGACGTTGGTGTACCAGAGCTGGTAGGTCACGAACAGCAGCATCAGCACGCCGATCGTGATGAACAGCTCACCGACGACCCGGCTGGCGACGACCCCGGGCGGGTCCTTGCGCGCCCGCGCCAGCCGCCGGGCCTCGAGCCGGGAGGTGGGCGCGGGGCTGTCCGCGGCCGCCGCGGCAGGGGCGTTCGCGGGCCGGCGGCGCCCGCGAGCACGCCGACCGCCCCGCTTGCCCTTGGCCGCCTTGCGCCGCGCCGCACGGCCGCCGCCGGGCGGCGTCCCGGGCGGCGTCCCGGAGTCCCCGCTCCCGACGGTCTCGGGGACGCGCAGGGCGACCGTCTCGTCGTCGATCGGCGGCAGCGCGCCCGGCGGACCGTCAACGGCCGGATCGGCGGCAGGGGGGTCGGACACGGTCGGCAGCAGGGCGGTGGCACCCGCGTCCGTCTGCGGGGAAGCGGCGGCCTGCCGCGCGGCTTCCTGGACGGCCTGCCGGGCCGCCTGCCGGATGGCCTCGACCTGCTCGGGACTCGGGCTCCTCCGGGACTCGTACGCGGGCTCGTAGGCGCCCTCGTACGCCTCGCCGTTCCCGCGAGCCTCGCGGCTCTCGGCCTCGTAGCCCTCCTGTGGCCCATAGCCACCGCTTGGCTCGTAGCCCTCATAGCCCCCGTATGCCTCGGCCTGATACGGCTCGCCGGTCCGGTACGGCTCGCGAGCGCCGTAGGCCTCGTACGCCCCGGGCCCGCCGTACGTCTCCTGGCCCGCGGACTGCGCCGACGCCTGCCGGCCGTCCTGCGCCGGGGCCCCGCCCTCGTTTCCGGGCCCGTGGCCCTGCCCCGGCAGCGGGTCGTTCAGCGGGTCGTCCATGCGCCCCACAGCCGCCTCGAACGCATCTGCGTCGCCGTACGGCTCTCCGTACGGCGACGCGGATTCGCGCTCGGGGCGGAGTGCCGTCACGCGCCGACCCTGCCCACCACCGGCGCGAGGCCCGCCGACCGTTCCACGGCACCGGCGTCACCGCACGCCACCAGCCAGTTGGCCAGCATCCGGTGGCCCCACTCGGTGAGCACCGACTCGGGGTGGAACTGCACGCCCTCGACGGGCAGATCGCGGTGCCGCAGCCCCATCGCGACCCCGCTCCCGGTCCAGGCGGTGATCTCCAACTCGTCCGGGACCGTGTCGCGTTCGAGGGCCAGCGAGTGGTAGCGGGTCGCGGTGAAGGGCGACGGCACGCCCTGGAAGACGCCCACGCCCGCGTGCGTCACCCTCGACGTCTTGCCGTGCAGCAGCTCCGGCGCCCGGTCGACGACCCCGCCGTACGCGACCGCCATCGACTGCATCCCCAGGCACACCCCGAACACCGGCACCCCGGTGTCCGCGCAGTGCCGCACCATGTCGACGCAGACCCCCGCCTGCTCGGGCGTCCCGGGCCCGGGGGAGAGCAGCACGCCGTCGAACCCGTCCTGCGCATGGGCGAGTTCGACCTCGTCGTTGCGCCGCACCTCGCACTCGGCACCCAGCTGGTAGAGGTACTGGACGAGGTTGAAGACGAAGCTGTCGTAGTTGTCGACGACCAGGATGCGTGCGGTGCTCATCGTGCTGCCCGGCCTCCGTTGTCGACGGTCACGTCGTTGAACGGCAGCAGCGGTTCCGCCCACGGGAAGACGTACTGGAAGAGGACGAAGACGATCGCCAGTACGAGCACGAGCGAGATCAGCGCCCGCACCCATGTGTTCCCCGGCAGATGCCGCCAGATCCAGCCGTACATGCTGTCCCTACTTGCCGATGACGGTGTCGATTGCAGCACCAGAGTAAAGGGCCGCGGGTGTGGCCGGTGGGTCAGCTGCGCAATGCGTCCGGCTTGCCCCGCTCGACGGGCTGGGTGGCGTCCAGGTGCGCCCAGACGATCAGCCGGTGGCTGTGACCCCACTCGGGCTCGCAGGTGGTCAGCGTCAGATAGCGGCCGGGGCCCGCGTACCCCGCCTTCTCCGGGACCGGGTCGAGGACGGCGGTGTCGGTCGGCAGCGTGCGGTGGGGCTCGCGGTCGATGCGGTACGTGAACCAGGTGGTGCCGTCGCCCAGCACCACCGCGTCGCCGGGGCGCAGCTCGGGGACGTCCTTGAACGGGTCGCCGTAGGTGCGGCGGTGGCCGGCGACCGCGAAGTTCCCGGTCGTCCCGAGGCGGGCGGTACGGGCGTAGTGGCCGAGGCCCTTCTTGAGGGTGCCGGTGTCCGTGCCCTCGAGGACCGGCTTGGCCCAGCCGGAGCCGAAGCGCGGGATGTACATGACGGCGAACGGCGCCCCGTCCTCGTACGGCTTCTGCTGCCGCTCGGGTTCACCGTCACCCTCGGCCGGTTTCGCGTCCGGCACAGGGCCGGTCGACCACTGCTCCTCGAGCCGGTCGATCTGGCCGTCCATCGCGCGGTCGGCCTGTACGCCCGTCCAGAACAGCACGTAGACGACGAAGAGCACGATGACGGTGCCGACGGTGACGCAGAGCTCGCTGAACGTTCTGACGATCAGTCGCACGGCCACCGTGCCGAACCTCCGTCCCCGGCTGCCCCTCGGGCCTGCTGCTCCCCGGGCTCGCTACTCCACGGGCTTGGCGTAGTGGAGATCCACTGTGCCGGAGTAGCCGGGAAGAGTCACCGCCCTGTGCGTATCGACTTTCCAGCCGAGCCCGTACGCGTTGACGTACTGCATGTAGTTCTGGATCGTCGGGGAGTCGGAGAGCGCCTTCTCCAGCCGGGGGACGCTGCCGACCGCGGTCACCTTGTAGGGCGGGGAGTAGACCCGGCCCTGGAGGATGAGCGTGTTGCCCACGCAGCGGACCGCGCTGGTGGAGATCAGCCGCTGGTCCATGACCTTGATGCCCTTGGCGCCGCCCTGCCAGAGCGCGTTGACCACGGCCTGGAGGTCCTGCTGGTGGATGACGAGGTCGTTGGGCTGCGGCTCGGGGACCCCGGGGATGCGGGCGGTGGCGTTCGGGGGCGCGTCGGTGAGGGTGACGGTCACGCCCTGGCCGGTGAGCTTCGTGGTGCCCGCGGCGTTCTCCAGGCCGCGGAGCCTGCGGTCCTCGGCCGCGCTGCTGCCGTCGTCGCGCTGGGCGAGCCGGTCGACCTGGGAGCGCGCGGTGGCGGCCTCGTCGTCGAGCTCATGGTTCTTGCGGCTGCGCTCCTGAATGAGGTCCGAGAGCTTCAGCATCGAGTCGTCGGTGCGCAGATTGGTGCCCTGTGCCGTATGGAAACTCGTCCAGAAGATGAGTCCGGCGAGGGCGAAGACCCCGGCGGTCAGCAGGCGCACGGGACGGAACCGGCGGGCCCGCGGGGGCCGGCCGGCGGGGGTGTCCGCTGAATTGCTCACCGTACCCTTATCTCCTTCGACGCCGCGGAAGCACTACGCTAACTGACGCCCGGGGGAGGCAGTGCTCCCCATCACGGACCGCCCCGGCGACGGAGAACCAAGCATTACCAAGCAGCTCTGCGCGGTCACGCAGCGCATCGACAGGAGAGACCCTCGTGCCGAAGTCACGTATCCGCAAGAAGGCCGATTTCACACCGCCGCCCGCGAAGCAGCAGACGAGCATCGACCTGTCCAGCGGCCGCCGCTGGGTGGCTCCGCTGATGCTGGCCATGTTCCTGATCGGCCTGGCCTGGATCGTCGTCTTCTACGTGACCACCGGGGACATGCCGATCGACGCCCTCGGCAACTGGAACATCGTCGTCGGCTTCGGCTTCATCGCAGCGGGGTTCGTGGTCTCCACGCAGTGGAAGTAGGCCCGTCCGCGACCCTTGCCCCAAGGTTGCCCACAGAGTTATCCACAGGCCTGTCCACATGGGGAAAAGGTCAGACGATCTGTGGATAACCTCCGGGCCGTTGACACCGGTGTGACAGATGGTACGTCGTATGTCGCACGAACGAGCCTTGATTTTGCTGGGAAAACGCAGGTCAGTGCGATAGCGGACAGCCGTTCCCCACAGCATGCACAAGATCCGACACCCGCTGTGGACAACTTGACGTCGAGGTTCCTCTTCAGCTCACTACGGCCCGGCTGGGGGCGAGGGAGAGGCGGGGACGAGCCGAGGGCGGCGGGCCCGCTCAGCCGGTGAGCTGGAGCGTCCGTATCCACACGACCGCGACGATCGCCAGCAGCGCCACCAGGCAGGTGACGCGCTGCACGAGGGCGCGGCGCTCGCGCGGCGCGTGCACCATCCCGTACGCGACGGCCGCGCCGACCACCAGCCCGCCGATGTGAGCCTGCCAGGCGATGTTGGCCCACGTGAAGGTGAAGACCAGGTTGAGCACGAGCAGGACGATGACGGGGCGCATGTCGTAGTTCATCCGCCGCATCAGCACCGCAGTCGCTCCGAGCAGACCGAAGATCGCGCCGGAGGCGCCGAGCGAGGGCTGGCCGGGGCCGGCGAGCCAGTAGGTGAGCGCGCTGCCGCCGAGCCCGGACAGCAGGTAGAGCGCGAGATAGCGCACCCGGCCGAGCGCGGCCTCGAGCGGCCCCCCGAGCCACCACAGGCCCAGCATGTTGAAGGCGATGTGCCACGGCGCCTGGTGCAGGAAGACCGCGGTCAGCAACCGGTACCACTGCCCCTCCGCGACGCCTTCCGTCGGCACGTAATAAGGCGGCGGTGGCCACTCGCCGACGAGGGCGAGCTCGTCGACAAGCCGGTCGCCGACGACGAGCACCGCGACGAAGACCGCGAGATTGAGGCCCAGAAGGATCTTGCTGATGAGGTGGGGGTCGGCGGTCACCGTGCCGCCCGCGATGGTGCGGGGCCGGGAAGCGTACGGCGCCTGCCCCTTGCCGGACGTGCCCTTGACGCAATCCGGGCACTGGAAGCCGACCGATGCGCTGACCATGCAGTCCGGGCAGATGGGCCGCTCACACCGGGCGCAGCGGACGCCGGTCTCGCGCTCCGGATGCCGGTAGCAGCCCGGCGTGCCCCCCGCGGCCGCGGGAGTGTCCGGGCTTCCTGGCTCCTGATCCATCGGTCCCTCGTCTCCTCCGCATGCGCGATCCCGGCTCGGCAGCAGCCGCGCAAAGACCGCCCCGCCCGTCATACGGACGGGCGGGGCGGGATGGTTCCCGTTCCGGTCAGCCTTCGCGGGTCTCCACGACGACCGACTCGATCACCACGTCCTTGAGCGGACGGTCGGTGCGCGGGTTGGTGGCGGTGGCCGCGATGGTGTCCACGACCTGCTGGCTCTTCGGGTCGGTGACCTCGCCGAAGATGGTGTGCTTGCCGGTCAGCCACGCGGTCGGCGCGACGGTGATGAAGAACTGCGAGCCGTTGGTGCCCGGCCCGGCGTTGGCCATGGCCAGCAGGTAGGGCTTGCTGAACGCGAGGTCCGGGTGGAACTCGTCGCCGAACTCGTAGCCCGGGCCGCCGGTGCCGTTGCCCAGCGGGTCACCGCCCTGGATCATGAAGCCACTGATCACCCGGTGGAAGACCGTGCCGTCGTACAGCCTGTCCTGGGAACGCTTGCCGGTCGCCGGGTGGGTCCACTCGCGAGTGCCCTCGGCAAGCTCGACGAAGTTCTTGACCGTCTTCGGCGCATGGTTCGGCAGGAGCCGGATCTCGATGTCGCCTTGGTTGGTCTTCAGGGTGGCGTAGAGCTGCTCAGCCACGATCTGCCTTCCGTAGTTCTCACTGACGTTTACCGATCCTCGCACGGACCTACTCGGGACGAGTAGCCGACGAACCGGCGCGGGTGCCACAGAACAGTGGGAAAGTCTGAGGAGGCTCCCCATCAGCGGTAGTTGATCTCCTATCGGGGAACTTGACCCGGATGCCCGTCCGCACATGCCATCCGACGAGCGAACGGGCATGATCTCTTATCGGGTGGAAAGGCGACAAAACGTACGCCACCGAGGAGGAGGAAATCCCGTGACCCGCAATCACAGCGTGCGCGCCGCGACAGGCACCGCGAAGGGCAGCGTGCTGCACGCCGCGGAGGTGGTGGCGCCATACGCCGGTACCGCAAGGGACCAGGCCGTGCACTACGCGCACGAGGCCCGCGTACGGCTGGCGCCCAAGGTGTCCCAGGCCGCGCACCAGGCCCGTCACACCGCACTCGTGCAGTACGACGCGCACCTCCAGCCGCGCCTGCGGCAGGGCATCAAACAGGCACGCGGGGCGCTGCCGCCGAAGGTGGACGCCGCCGCCATGCGCACCGCCAAGCGAGCGCGTACGGCCGCACGGCAGGCCGCCGACTACACCGCGCCCCGGCTCGGGCAGGCGGTCGCCGCCGCGGAGCCGGTGCGGGAAGAGGCGGTGCAGCGCAGCGCGGCGGCCTTCGCGGCACTGCGGAACCACGTGACCGCCGCGGACATCCAGAAGCTGGCGCGCCGGCGCCGGCTCCGCGCCCAGGGCGGCCGGGTGGCCAAGCGGTTCCTGGTACTCGGCATGCTGGCGTCGGGCGCCATCGCCGTCTGGAAGTGGTGGGACAAGCAGGCCAACCCGGACTGGCTGGTCGAGCCCCCGGCCGCCACGGAGCTCGGCGACCGCCCGCCGCTGACCTCGGTGGACGGCAGCGACACCCTGGATCCCGACGCCCAGGCGAAGCAGGCCGAGACGGAGGAGGGCAAGCGAGGCGACCAGCGCTGAGCTCTCCCCGGACCTGTCATCACGACCGGGAGCACCATCCCGGCCGGGACCGTCACCACAACGCCCCCTCACCGCGTTTTCGCAGGTGAGGGGGCGTTCTTTGGGTGGAGCCTAGGGGAGTCGAACCCCTGACATCTGCCATGCAAAGACAGCGCTCTACCAACTGAGCTAAGGCCCCGAGGGTGGTGGATCAAGCCGTCGAACCGCGTCCGGCTGAGTGCCGCAGACAAGAGTACCGGGTCTTCGGGAAGATCTCGCAAAGGATAAGGGGCTCCCCGTCGGCAATCACGCTCCGTAGGATGTCGCGCGAGGTTCGCAGCAGCGAAGGGGAGTCGTCATGGATGCCGCACAGCAGGAAGCCACCGCCAGAGCCCGTGAGCTGCAACGCAGCTGGTACGGCGAGCCGCTGGGGGCGCTCTTCCGCCGGCTGATCGACGACCTCGGCCTCAACCAGGCGCGGTTGGCCGCTGTGCTGGGGCTGTCCGCTCCGATGCTCTCGCAGCTGATGAGCGGCCAGCGCGCGAAAATCGGCAACCCGGCCGTCGTTCAGCGGGTTCAGGCACTCCAGGAGCTTGCGAGCCAGGTGGCGGACGGCAGCGTCAGCGCTGCCGAGGCCGCCAACCGCATGGAGGAGATCAAGAAGACCTCCGGCGGATCCGTGCTCAGCACGAGCTCCCAGAGCACGCCGAGTTCGGGGGCGCCGACCGTACGTCGCGTGGTCCGCGAGATCCAGTCGCTGCTGCGGTCGGTCGCGGCCGCGGGCGACATCATTGAAGCGGCGGACGCCCTCGCCCCCACCCAGCCGGAACTGGCAGAGTTCCTCAGGGTGTACGGCGCCGGGCGGACCGCGGAGGCGATCGCCCACTACGAGGCCCACCAGGGCTGAGCGCCGGCGGCAGGGGTGCGGTGGCGGTAGCAGTAGCGGTAGCGGTAGCGGTAGCGGTAGCGGTAGCGGTAGCCGGCAACGACGACTGAGGCAACAAAGGGGCGACGGGGAGCAATGGGTGAGATCTTCGCTGGTCGGTACGAGCTGATCGACCCGATCGGGCGCGGTGGGGTGGGCGCCGTCTGGCGCTCCTGGGACCACCGTCGGCGGCGTTATGTCGCGGCCAAGGTGCTGCAGCAGAGCGATGCGCACACGCTGCTCCGCTTCGTCCGCGAGCAGGCGCTGCGAATCGATCACCCACACGTGCTCGCCCCGGCGAGTTGGGCGGCCGACGACGACAAGGTCCTCTTCACCATGGACCTGGTGAGCGGCGGCTCCCTCGCCCACCTCATAGGGGACTACGGCCCGCTGCCTCCCCGGTTCGTCTGCACACTGCTCGACCAGCTGCTGTCCGGGCTCACCGCCGTGCACGCCGAGGGCGTGGTGCACCGCGACATCAAGCCCGCCAATATCCTTCTCGAAGCGACTGGAACGGGACGCCCCCATCTGCGGCTCTCGGACTTCGGCATCTCGATGCGCAAGGGCGAGCCCCGGCTCACCGAGACCAACTACGTCGTGGGCACGCCCGGTTACTTCGCGCCGGAGCAAATGATGGGCGCCGAGCCGGACTTCCCCGCGGACCTGTTCGCGGTCGGGCTCGTCGCGCTGTATCTGCTGACCGGCAGCAAGCCGGACTCCCAGGCACTCGTCGAGCACTTCATCTCGCACGGCGTGCCCGGCGCTCCCGAGGGCGTGCCGGAGCCGCTGTGGCAGGTGCTCGCGGGGCTCCTGCAACCGGACCCGCAGGCCCGCTTCCGTACGGCCACGGGGGCGCGCAAGGCCATTACGGCGGCCGCCGAGATGCTGCCGGAGGCCACGATCGAAGAGGAAGCGGTCGAGGTCTTCGATCAACTCGGGCCGCTGCCCGCGGGCTTCGGTCCGGACGGGCCGGTCGCGGGCGCGCAGGCAGGTCCCGTCGGAGGTGCGGGCCAGCCCGGCCCGCCCGGCCAGTCCGCCCCGTCCGGCACGCCGACATCGGCGATGTCCGAGACGGGCAGCTTCCATCTCCCGCCGCCCGGGCAGCAGCCTCAGCCGCTCGAGCAGCCGAACACTCCACCCACGCCGACCCCCACTCCGATGCCTGCGCCGGCTCCGATGCCGGCCGCTCCCCTGGCTCAGGGTCCCGCTCCATCGCATCCGTCCGCCCCCCTTCCCGCAAACGCGCCGGACATGGCCCAGGCTCCGACCGCCGCGGTCCGCCACGATTACGCTCCTACTCGTCCATACACCGCTCACGGCTCGCAGGTTCCCGCGCCGGGGACTCGGACAGCGACCGCTGCCCCGCTACGCCGACCGGGACCGCCCCCGAAGGTGGCGATCCCGGTGCTGGCCGTGGCGCTGCTGTGCTTGGCGGTCGGTTTCTGGGCTCTGGCCGCGAGCTGACTCACCAGCCGGGCGGCTGCCCGTACCGCTGGTCCTGCGGATGCACCACGGCGGTGGGCGGCTGCGGTGGCCGCGGCTGTTGCGACTGGTGCGGGAGCCCGGCCGGGCCGGCCGGTGCCGCCGCAGGTGCGCCCCCCGGTGCCCGCCGCCGCGCCACCAGCATCCACACGCCGAGCCCGACCAGCAGGACCGTACCGGCCCCGATACCTGCGGCCGCGACCAGCTTCATCGTGCCGCTCTGCTCGCTGTCCGCCGCGGTCTCACCCTTCTCCGCGGCCTCCCTGTCCTCGTCGGTGATACCGAATCCGGCCGCCGCGGCGTCTCCGTCGTACTGCGGGCCCGGCTTCGGCTCACCGTCGATGTTGAGCCGCAGCGTCAGCGAAATGTCGCCCTTCGTGAATTCCCTGACGTCCGGGTGGAGGCTGACGGCCAGGTAGTACCAGCCCGCGACTTGCATCGGGCTGACGTCGGTCGAGCTGTTGTAGCGGTTGGTGTAGGTGACCGGAGCGGTCGGCCCGGCCACCATCGCCGTCTGCTCGCCGTCGTAGGAGCTGGTGTCGCTGTCGACCCGCCCGCGCGCCGTGTTGTACAGCTCGTAGCTCAGGCCTGTGGCCGCGAAGCCGCTGTCCTCGGTCACCGTGGCGTTGGCCAGCTCCAGGCTGCCGGACAGCTGCTGCCCCCAGTCGAGCGGGACGCGGTAGAAGCGGGTCTCGCCGGGCCGCAGCTGGTCCTTCCACACGCCCGCGTCGAGTGCGGGCGCATCGTTGAAGCCGGTGCCGCCCTTCCGGCTCTGGCCCTGACCGGTCGGCGGGGTGGGGGACGCCGAGTTCCAGCTCGTCGGCGGCGTGGTCGGGGCAGTGCCCTTGACGCCCGGTTCGGACATATAGCGGATCTCGATCGGCCAGCGCCCCCGGTCGGCGGTCGCGTCGCTGGTCCGCTCGACTACGAAGTAGTACGAGCCCTGCTGTTGGCAGTTCCCGTCCTCCTCGAACTTGCGGGTGACGTAGCCGGCGATGGGACGGGCCTGCTCGCCGCTGCCGAACGACGCGTCACCGCTGTCGCATTCGGTGCCGTCGCTGCTCAGCAGCCTGACCTTGATCCCATCGGCGTACTTGACCGCGGTGCCGGGCTTCGGGGCCGCGACAGCGGACAGGAAGGCGGTGGACTTCCCGTCCAGAGAGTGACCCCGTAGTAGACCTCGTCGCCCGGGCCGATGGTGTCGGTGTAGACACCCGGTTGAAGTACCTGCGCGTCCGCGCTGCTCGTCTTGCCGCTCGCCTTCTTCGCATCGTCCGCGGTCCTGTACGTTGGCAGGCTCTCGGACCCGTCACCCGGCGCCGCCAGCGCCTGCCCCGGTATCGCCGCCACCGCGCAGAGCGCCGCCACGGCGGCCAGGCCCGGCCAGCCCCTGCTGCGCTGCCTCATCACGCGCCACCCCTCGTCATCGGATCACTCGGCTCGCGCCTGCGCCGTACGAGCACCAGCACCGCGATCAGGACGATCAGGGCGCCGCCCGCCGCTGCGGCTATCGCAAGGCCGGTCCATCCTGCCCCGGACGCCCCGGCGTTGTCTGCGCGTGCGGCCGCTTTACCCTTTTCCTCCCCGCTCTTGTGGAGGACCGGGGCTTTGCGCTGGGGGCCGACGAGCTCGTCGCCGACCACGTCGACGCGAAGAACGACGCCAATCGCCGCGTTTTTGGCGATCTTTGATGCCTCGGGGCCGAGGGAGACGGCGATGTAGTAGTCGCCTGCCGCGCGCACCGGGACGGCCGCGCCGACGCTTTCCCAGCGGTTGGTCCAGGAGACCGGGACGGTACCGAGCTCCACCGAGAGGGGCTCGCCGTAGTAGGAGCGCTGGGCGGTGAACTCGCCGCCGGTGGCGACCGGCTGGCGGGCGGGCGCGTAGACCGCGGTGTCCGCGAACGAGCTCGCGCCGCTGCTGTCCTCGAGGGTCGGCTCGTTGGCGAAGTCGGCGGAGTACCGCAGCTGTTGTCCCCAGCCCACGTGGACCTTGTAGTAGCGCGTCTGGGCGGGGAGCAGCCGGTCCCGCCAGACGCCGCGCTCGAGCTGCTCCGCGTCGTTGAAGCCGGTGCCGCCGCTGACGTCCTTCGCGGTGCCGGTGGGAGGTACGGCGTCCTTGCCGGCCTTGCCGTATTCGGTCGCGGAGTGGGCGGGGACGAGGCCCTTCTTCAGCGGCTGCTCAGTGCCGTAACGCAGTTCGACGGGCCAGCGGGACTGGTCGGAACCGGATTCGCTCGAGCGGTGTAGAGAAAGCAGATAGCGCCCTGGCTCGTCGCAGAATGCGTCGCCGTCGGAGGAGGGGATGCGACTGACAGCGGTGGTGAGCGTCATCGCGCCTTCGTCCTGCCCGAAGCGGGCGTCTGCGCTGCCGCAGGTGGACCGGTACTCATTGGTGGAGGTCAGCTTGAGCTCGATCCCGTCGCCGTATGCGACTTTCACGCCGGGCTGGGGCACGGCCGTTACCGCCAGATCGGCGGTGGAGGCGGCGTCCAGTTCGGCCGCGTACCACCGGGTCTCGCCCGGGCCGATCGTGTCGACGTACTGGCCGGGGGTGATGGCAGGCGCGTCGCTCGCGCGCGAACCACCCGTGATCCGCTCGCCCTTGAAGCGGTAGCCGTCTGCCGAGAGCTGTGAGGCGCGCTGCAGCTGTCGTGCGAGGGCCTCCGCGTCCGGGGCGTCGTAGTACGAGCCGTGCCCTGCCTCGGCGATGCACTCCAGCTGGTCGCGGGCCTTGCCGCGAACCTGGAAGCCGATGGTGTCGATCCGCAGGTCGACGCCCCTCGCACCCAGTTGCTCGGCGACTTCGCAGGGCTGGGGAGTGCCGCAGTTGTCCTCGCCGTCGGAGATCAGCAGGATCGTGCGTCGGCCGAGGGAGCCGTCCGGGCGCTCGGGAAGGTCGCCGGCAGCTTTCCGCAGAGACAGGCCGATCGGTGTGTCGCCCTTGGGCTCCACATCGGCGACAGCCTGCTTGAGCGCTGCGCGGTCCAGCGGTTCGACGGGCCGGGCGAGCCGGGTGTCGTCGCAGCCCTTCGGCTTGTCGGCGCCATATACGCGCAGCCCGGTGGGATAGCCGTCGGGAAGCGAGTCCACCACTGTGCCAACGGCCTTGCGGGCGGAGGCTATTCGGGTACTGCCCGAGCCGTCGTCCTCGGCCATCGATCCGGAGGAGTCGAGCACCATGACCAAGCTGCTCTGTCCGTCTGCCACCGCATCCGGCGCACCCGGCGCCACCGGAGCCGCCGTCGCCGCCGTCGCCGGCAGCGGGGCCGTGACCAGCGCCAGCAGTGCGCCCCCCAACAGCACCCGAGCCGTCCAGCGATGTAGTCGTGCCATGTCCTGCGTCCCCCTCACCCGGAGCCCCTGTCGGCTTTGCTCATGCAAGGTATTGATTTGCTCAGGCAAACTCAAGGGGGCCGGTGTCACGGTCCAGCAACAGCAGAGGCCCCCGAACAGCACGAAGCCCCGGCCGCACAGCAGCCGGGGCCTGTCAGGACTGTTGGTGGCTCACACACCCGAACCTGAGGGCACGGAGTCGGTCGCCTCCGTCCACAGATCCTGCTCGGCGCGATCCGCCTGGATCTGGCGGTACACGAGGAGCCCGCCGATGGCGGCCAGTGCGACCAGGAGAAGCTTCTTCACCGCGCGACCTCGTCTTTCTTTGACGTAGGGGACCTCTGCCGCCCGACTATACACACCGGTCGATACCGATCGGTGACCTATGCCGGGCTCAACTTCCTCACGCCGCAAACGACATCGGACCCGGCGGAGAAACTCCGTCCGGGCCCGATCACGCGGTGGGGCTAACAGGACTTGAACCTGTGGCCTCTTCCTTATCAGGGAAGCGCTCTAACCGTCTGAGCTATAGCCCCGCGCTGCACCGAAAGATTAGCGCACGTCGGGCGTAGTCCCAAAATCGATTCCCATGGTGCTACTCGTCCTCAGCCAGCGTCAGCTCGACCCCACCCACGAATCCCGCAGAGAGGTTATAGATGAACGCACCGAGCGTCGCCAGGGCGGTGGCCAGCACCACATCGATCACCGCGATGATCGACGTGAACATCAGCACCCGCGGAAGCGACAGGAAAGCCTCCAAGTCGAAGCCGTTGCCGTCGGACGATCCCGTCGCCTCGCTGATGGTCCCGCCGACGGTGCTGAAAACACCCATGGCGTCCATGACCATCCACAGCACGCCGACCGCCACGATGGTGCAGATCCCCAGCGCGATGGACAGCAGGAAGCTGACCTTCATCACCGACCACGGATCGGCCTTGGCCACCCGCAGCCGCGCCTTACGGGTGCGGGGCGTCGTACGGGCCCCCGTACGCGGCCGCCGTACGGCCTGGGGAGCCGCGCCGCCCGGCGCGGCAACCGGGGGCGACGGGTACGCCTGCGGCGGGTGGTACGGCTGCGCTCCCTGCTGGGTGTGCTGCGAGTGCTGACCTTGAGTCTGCGGTTGGGATTGAGGCTGGGGCTGGTGCTGGGGTTGTGGCTGCCCAGAACTGGCGGCCGGGCCACGGGCGCCCTCCACGGTCATGGATCCCGAGGGCGTGTGCCCCTCGGGTCTCCGACCGCCCGCCCCGGCGCCCGTGGCTCCACTCACGATCTACTCCTCGTGCTCGTCGGCCGGGGCCTCCGCACCCTCGGCCGCCTCCGGCGCGGTGTCCTCGGCTGCATCGGCCAGTTCCTCGACCTCTTCAGCCTCACGACCCGCCTCGGCGTTCCGGGCGATACCGACCACGGCATCGCGCTTGCCCAGGTTGATCAGTTGGACGCCCATGGTGTCACGGCCCGTCTCCCTGACCTCGTTGACCCGCGTGCGGATCACGCCGCCGCTCAGCGTGATGGCAAGGATCTCGTCGTTCTCCTCCACCACCAGAGCGCCGACCAGGGACCCGCGGTCCTCCACGATCTTGGCGGCCTTGATGCCGAGGCCACCGCGACCCTGGACGCGGTACTCGTCGACGTTCGTGCGCTTCGCGTACCCGCCGTCGGTGGCGGTGAACACGAACGTACCGGGCCGGACGACATTCATCGAGAGGAGTTCGTCACCCTCGCGGAAACTCATGCCCTTCACTCCGGACGTCGCCCGCCCCATGGGGCGCAGCGCATCGTCCGATGCCGTGAACCGGATGGACTGAGCCTTCTTGCTGATAAGGATCAGATCGTCATCCGCCGACACCAGCTCCGCGCCGATCAGCTCGTCCTCGCGACCGTCGTCCATCTCCCGGAGATTGATCGCGATGACACCACCCGAGCGCGGCGAGTCGTAGTCCTTCAGCGGCGTCTTCTTCACCAGGCCCGACTTCGTGGCCAGCACCAGATAAGGAGCCGCCTCGTAGTCACGGATGGCGAGGATCTCGGCGATCTGCTCGTCCGGCTGGAACGCCAGCAGGTTGGCCACGTGCTGCCCCCGCGCATCGCGCCCGGCGTCCGGAAGCTCGTACGCCTTCGCCCGGTACACGCGGCCCTTGTTGGTGAAGAACAGCAGCCAGTGGTGGGTGGTCGACACGAAGAAGTGGTCGACGATGTCGTCCTGCTTCAGCTTCGTGCCGCGCACACCCTTGCCGCCGCGCTTCTGCGAACGGTAGTCCTCGGTCTTCGTCCGCTTCACGTAGCCGCCGCGCGTGATCGTGACGACGATGTCCTCTTCGGCGATCAGGTCCTCGATGGACATGTCGCCCTCGAAGGGCACCAGCTTGCTGCGCCGGTCGTCGGCGTACTTCTCGACGATCGCGTTCAGCTCGGAGCTGACGATCTGCCGCTGCCGCAAGGGCGAGGCCAGGATCGCGTTGTACTCGTTGATCTTCGCCTGCAGATCGTCGTGCTCCTGAACGATCTTCTGGCGCTCCAGGGCGGCCAGCCGGCGCAGCTGCATCTCCAGGATCGCGTTCGCCTGGATCTCGTCGATCTGCAGCAGGCCCATCAGGCCCTCGCGCGCCACATCGACCGTCTCGCTGCGCCGGATCAGCGCGATGACCTCGTCGATCGCGTCCAGCGCCTTGAGCAGACCACGCAGGATGTGGGCCCGCTCCTCGGCCTTCCGCAGCCGGAACTTGGTGCGGCGGACGATGACCTCGATCTGGTGCGTGACCCAGTGCCGGATGAACGCGTCCAGCGACAGCGTGCGGGGCACGCCGTCCACCAGCGCGAGCATGTTGGCGCCGAAGTTCGTCTGCAGATCCGTGTGCTTGTACAGGTTGTTGAGGACGACCTTGGCGACCGCGTCCCGCTTCAGCACGATGACCAGGCGCTGGCCCGTACGGGAGGAGGTCTCGTCCCGGACGTCGGCGATCCCGCCGACCTTCCCGTCCTTCACCAGGTCGGCGATCTTCTGCGCGAGATTGTCCGGGTTCACCTGGTACGGCAGCTCGGTGACCACCAGGCACTGGCGGCCCTGGATCTCCTCGACCTCCACCACCGCGCGCATGGTGATCGAGCCCCGCCCGGTGCGGTACGCCTCCTCGATGCCCCTGCGGCCCACGACGAGAGCGCCGGTCGGGAAGTCCGGGCCCTTGATCCGCTCGACGAGCGCGTCCAGCAGCTCCTCGTGCGAGGCATCCGGGTGCTCCAGCGCCCACTGCGCACCGGCCGCCACCTCCCGCAGGTTGTGCGGCGGGATGTTGGTGGCCATACCGACTGCGATACCGGCGGAGCCGTTGATCAGCAGGTTCGGGAAGCGGGACGGCAGGACGGTCGGCTCCTGGTTCCGGCCGTCGTAGTTGTCCTGGAAGTCGACGGTCTCCTCGTCGATGTCCCGGAGCATCTCCATGGACAGCGGAGCCATCTTGCACTCGGTGTACCGCATGGCGGCCGCCGGATCGTTGCCCGGGGAGCCGAAGTTGCCGTTGGAGTCGACCAGCGGCATCCGCATGGACCACGGCTGGGCCAGGCGCACCAGAGCGTCGTAGATCGAGGAGTCGCCGTGCGGGTGGTACGTACCCATGACGTCGCCGACGACGCGGGCGCACTTGTAGAAGCCCCGTTCGGGCCGGTAGCCGCCGTCGTACATCGCGTAGAGCACGCGGCGGTGCACGGGCTTGAGGCCGTCACGGACGTCGGGCAGCGCACGCGACACGATGACGGACATCGCGTAGTCGAGGTAGCTGCGCTGCATCTCCGTCTCGAGCCCGACGGGCTCGACGCGCATGCCCACACCCTCGACGGCCGCGGGCGTGCCCTCGGGGGTGACGGTGGTCTCGGGGATGTCGGGAGTTGGGGTGTCGTCGGCCATTGCTGGTCAACGTCCTTTCGAAGTTCGGGCCCGGGCGGCAGGCAGGCCGGGGGAGTGCAGGCCGACTCAGATGTCGAGGAAGCGGACGTCCTTCGCGTTGCGCTGGATGAACGAGCGCCGTGCCTCGACGTCCTCCCCCATCAGCACCGAGAACAGGTCGTCGGCCTGGGCGGCGTCGTCCAGGGAGACCTGACCGAGAACGCGGTGGTCGATGTCCATGGTGGTGACCCGCAGTTCCTCCGCGTTCATCTCACCCAGACCCTTGAAGCGCTGAACGGAGTCGTCCCTGATCCGCTTGCCGTTCTGCCGACCCAGCTCGATCAGGGCGTCACGCTCGCGGTCGGAGTACGCGTACTCGAAGTCGTCACGGCCCCACTTGATCTTGTAGAGCGGCGGGCGGGAGAGGTAGACGTGCCCCGCCTCCACCAGCGGCCGCATGAAGCGGAAGAGGAAGGTCAGCAGCAGCGTGTTGATGTGCTGTCCGTCGACATCAGCGTCCGCCATAAGGATGATCTTGTGGTAGCGGAGCCTGTCGATGTCGAAGTCCTCATGGACGCCGGTACCGAAGGCCGAGATCAGCGCCTGGACCTCCTGGTTCTGGAGGATCTTGTCGACGCGCGCCTTCTCGACGTTAAGGATCTTGCCGCGGATCGGCAGGATGGCCTGGTACTCGGGGTTGCGGCCGGACTTCGCCGAGCCGCCCGCGGAGTCACCCTCGACGATGAAGATCTCGCACTTCGTCGGGTCGTTGGACTGGCAGTCGCTCAGCTTGCCCGGCAGCGACGCGCTCTCCAACAGGCCCTTGCGGCGGGTGAGGTCGCGCGCCTTGCGGGCCGCGACCCGGGCCGTGGCGGCCTGGATGCCCTTGCGGACGATGTCCGCGGCCTCGTTGGGGTTGCGGTCCAGCCAGTCGGTCAGGTGCTCGTGGGCGATCTTCTGGACGAAGGTCTTGGCCTCCGTGTTGCCCAGCTTGGTCTTCGTCTGACCCTCGAACTGCGGCTCGCCCAGCTTGACCGAGATGATCGCGGTCAGACCCTCGCGGATGTCCTCCCCGGTGAGGTTGTCGTCCTTCTCACGCAGCAGCCGCTTGTCGCGCGCATAGCGGTTGATCAGGCCCGTGAGCGCTGCCCGGAAGCCCTCTTCGTGCGTGCCGCCCTCATGGGTGTGGATGGTGTTCGCGAAGCTGTAGACACCCTCGCTGTACTGCGAGTTCCACTGCATGGCGACCTCCACCGAGAGCATGCGCTCCTTGTCCTCGGCTTCGATGGAGATCACCGAGGGGTGTACGAGGTCGCCCTTGCGGGAGTTGAGGTACTTCACGAAGTCGACAATGCCGCCCTCGTAGAAGTACCGGACCGAGAGCGGCTTTCCGTCCTCGTCGACGTGGTCCGGGCGCTCGTCGGTCAGCGAGATGGCCAGGCCCTTGTTGAGGAACGCCATCTCCTGGAAGCGCCGGGACAGCGTCTCGAAGGAGTAATCAGTCGTCTCGAAAATGTCCGGATCTGCCCAGAAAGTAACGGTTGTTCCTGTGTGGTCGACCGCCTCGTTCTTCGCCAACGGCGCCGTCGGCACACCGAGCTTGTAGTCCTGTGTCCACCGGTGGCCGTCGCTGCAGACCTCGACCGACACCTTGGACGACAGCGCGTTGACCACAGAGACACCGACACCGTGCAGGCCGCCGGAGACGGCATAGCCGCCACCGCCGAACTTGCCGCCCGCGTGGAGGACGGTCAGCACGACCTCGACAGCGGGCTTCCCCTCGGAGGGGACGATGCCCACGGGGATACCACGGCCGTTGTCGACGACCCGGACCCCGCCATCGGGGAGGATCGTGACGTCGATGGTGTCGGCGTGCCCGGCCAGAGCCTCGTCGACGGAGTTGTCGACGACCTCGTACACGAGGTGGTGCAGGCCCCGCTCACCGGTCGACCCGATGTACATGCCAGGTCGCTTGCGGACCGCGTCCAGGCCCTCGAGGACCGTGATCGCACTCGCGTCATACGACGGCTTGTCGGCGGTGGAAGCGGTGTTGTTCTCGTTGAGGTTGCCGGAATCGGCCACGAAGCGCCCTTTCTGGCACAGCACAAGCCGTCTCCGGGCATACGGGAGCGGCTGCGTCGTTCGACATGTTCCGCGATTGGGCGGGATTGGTCCCTAGTCTACCGGTAGCGCGGACATGAATGGGGGTTTGCGAGTGCCTGAGTCCTCATGTGGCGCCCTGAACTGCCATCCGCCGACTCCCCATATGCGCCCCGGGGCTCCGAGAGGCTCACAGAGGCGCTCAGCGCTTCCGAGCGTCAACCCTCCACTACGGTGAGGGACGCCCAGGTCGTGTGTGCCCGCTCACTCACCCGTAGGTGTCGCCCGGGCCCCGGCTGCCCGGGGCGCGAAGCGGGCCGAAGCGCTGCTGCGGCCCGCCCGGACCCAGCACCTTGATCAGCTTGACCGTGCCCTGCCCGAGGTCCGCGTTGAGCCGGGCGACGAGCTGCGGCGCGAGCAACCGCAGCTGGGTCGCCCAGGCCGTCGAGTCGCACTGCACGGTCAGCACCTGCGCATCCTCGTCGTACTTCAGCGGTGCGCAGTGCTGCGCCACGTCGGGCCCCACGATCTGCGGCCAGCGGCCCATCACCCCGCCGACCGCGGCCGGAGTCTCCCAGCCACGCTCGGTGATCAGCCGGTTGATCGCGGCGCCGAGCGGCAGCGGATCCCGGCCGTCGGCACGCGCCCCGGAACGCAGGCCGCCACGCCTGGCCTGCTTCTTCTGCTGCGCCGCGGCGCCACGGGCCCGCGCCTGTTCCTTCGCCGCCCGCAGCGCTACCCGCGCCAGGTCCACCCCCGAGGGCTCGGGCTGCTTGCGGGGCTCCGGAGTCTCCGGGGACTGCCCGGTCATGTGCGCTTCACCACACCGTCCGCCACCGTGAAGCGCGTCCCCGCCAGCACGCCCGGCACATCGTCGTCCACAGCCGCCGTCACCAGCACCTGCTCGCCCGGCGCGACCAGCTCGGCCAGCCGCTCCCGGCGCCGCTCGTCCAGCTCCGCGAAGACGTCGTCCAGAACGAGCACCGGCTCTCCCGCCCGTCGCCCGCCACCGCCCTCACTCGAAGGTGCTCCGGGACCCTCGGCGCGCAGCAGGTCGTACGAGGCCAGGCGCAGCGCGAGCGCGTACGACCAGGACTCGCCATGGCTGGCGTACCCCTTGGCCGGAAGGCGCCCGAGCCCCAGCAGCAGATCGTCCCGGTGTGGTCCGACCAGCGTCACACCGCGCTCGATCTCCTGCCTGCGGGCCTCGCCCAGCGCACCGAGCAGCAGCTCGTAGAGATCCTCCCGGCTGCCCGCCGCGCCGAGCCCCTCGCCCGCCGAGCACCGGTAGTCGAGCGCGACGGGCCCGCCGCCGGGCGCCAGCTGGTCGTACGCCTTGTCGGTGAGCGGCTGGAGCGCCGCGATCAGGTCCAGGCGCTGCGCCAGCAGCTCGGCGCCGGCCCGCGCCAGGTGCTGGTCCCAGACGTCGAGGGTGGACAGATCCGCCCCCCCAGACTTCGTCGCGGGAGGTGCCCCCGCGCGGCCGCCGTGCCTGCGCGCCATGGCCGCGCTCTTGAGAAGGGTGTTGCGCTGCTTGAGAACCCGGTCGTAGTCGGAGCGGACTCCGGCCATGCGCGGCGAGCGGGCGGTGATCAGCTCGTCGAGGAAACGGCGGCGCTCGCCGGGATCGCCCTTGACCAGGGCGAGGTCCTCGGGCGCGAAGAGGACGGTACGGACCAGGCCGAGGACGTCACGTGGCCTGACCTGCGAGGAACGGTTGATCCGAGCGCGGTTCGCCTTCCCCGGGTTCAGCTCGAGCTCGATCAGCTGCTGCCGGTCGCCCTGGACGACCGCCGCCCGGATGATCGCCCGGTCGGCACCCATCCGCACCAGCGGTGCGTCGGAGGAAACCCGGTGGCTGCCCAGCGTGGCGAGATAGCCGACCGCCTCGACGAGATTCGTCTTTCCCTGGCCATTGGGCCCCACGAAAGCCGAGACGCCCGGTTCGAGCGGGACTTCGACGCCGGCGTACGAGCGGAAGTCGGCGAGCGACAGATGCGTGACGTGCATGGCGCGCTGCGGCCTGCGCCGCCGACCTCCCTCGATACTCTCTGACGGCTGCTAGGCCTGCTCGACCGCGTGGCCGCCGAACTGGTTGCGAAGCGCCGCGATCATCTTCATCTGCGGCGAGTCCTCCTGACGGGAGGCGAAGCGGGCGAAGAGCGACGCGGTGATCGCGGGGAGCGGGACCGCGTTGTCGATCGCGGCCTCGACGGTCCAGCGGCCCTCGCCCGAGTCCTCCGCGAAGCCGCGCAGCTTCTCCAGGTGCTCGTCGTCGTCCAGCGCGTTGACGGCCAGATCCAGCAGCCAGGAGCGGATGACCGTGCCCTCCTGCCAGCTGCGGAAGACCTCGCGGACGTCGGTGACGGAGTCGATGGCCTCGAGCAGCTCCCACCCCTCGGCGAAGGCCTGCATCATCGCGTACTCGATGCCGTTGTGGACCATCTTCGCGAAGTGGCCCGCGCCGACCTTGCCCGCGTGGACGGCGCCGAACCGGCCCTCCGGCTTGAGCGCGTCGAAGATCGGCTGGACCTGTGCCACGTGCTCGGCCGCGCCGCCGTACATCAGCGCGTAGCCGTTCTCCAGCCCCCAAATGCCGCCGGAGACGCCGCAGTCGACGAAGCCGATGCCCTTGGCGTGGAGCTGCTCGGCGTGCTTCTCGTCGTCGGTCCACCGGGAGTTCCCGCCGTCGACGACGACGTCGCCGGGCGACAGCAGTTCGGCCAGCTCGTCGATGGTGGTCTGGGTGGCGATCCCGGCCGGGACCATGACCCAGACGACCCGTGGTGCCTTGAGCTTGCCCACCAGCTCCTCGAGGCTGTGGACATCGGCGAGGTCCGGGTTGCGGTCGTAGCCGACGACGGTGTGGTCCGCGCGGCGTATCCGCTCGCGCATGTTGCCGCCCATCTTGCCGAGACCGACGAGACCGAGCTCCATCAGTGATCCTTTGTGACGTAGTGCTGGCGTTTCGTACCTGAGTCGAGCCTACGCCCGGCACCCGATGCTCACTTGTGGGCTCCCCGCGCTCATTCCGCCGCATGCGGCGAGCGCATCCCGGCAGGTCGGCGGCTCAGCCGCTCAGTCGCACGGGCATGATCAGGTACTTGTACGCCTCGTCCGCCTCGGCGTCCACGGCCGGCTTGCCGCTCAGCAGCGCGGGCTTGGTGGAGGTGGTGAACGACAGCTGGGCGACCGGGGAGTCGATGGCGCTCAGCCCCTCGAGGAGGAAGCCCGGGTTGAACGCGATCGAGATGTCGTCGCCGTCGAGCTGGGCGTCGACCCTCTCCACAGCCTGTGCATCGTCGCTCGACCCGGCCTCCAGGATCAGCACACCCTGCTCGAAGCTCAGCCGGACCGGAGTGTTCCGCTCGGCGACGAGCGCAACACGCTTGACGGCGTCGACGAACGGCGCGGTCTCGAGCACGGCGACGGAGTTGAACTCGGTCGGGAAGAGCGTGCGGTACTTCGGCAGGTCGCCCTCGAGCAGGCGTGTGGTCGTACGGCGTCCAGCGCCCTCGAAGCCGATCAGGCCCTCGCCCGCGCCGGAGCCGGCCAGCGCGATGCTGACCGTGTCACCGCTGGTCAGGGACTTGGCGGTGTCCAGGAGCGTCTTGGCGGGCACCAGGGCGACCGCGGAGATGTCCGGCGTCTCGGGCTTCCACAGGAACTCGCGGACGGCGAAGCGGTAGCGGTCGGTGGCGGCCAGCGTGACCGTGTCGCCCTCGATCTCGATCCGTACGCCCGTGAGCACCGGCAGTGTGTCGTCGCGGCCCGCGGCGATGGCGACCTGGGCGGCGGCTGCGGCGAAGACCTCACCGGGCACGGTGCCGGTGGCGGTCGGCATCTGCGGCAGCGCCGGGTACTCCTCCACAGGAAGGGTGTGGAGTGTGAATCGGGAGGAACCGCAGACCACGGTCACCCTGACCCCGTCCGTGGAGATCTCCACAGGCCTGTTGGGAAGGGCACGGCAGATGTCGGCGAGGAGCCGGCCGGAGACGAGGACGGTGCCGTCCTCCTCCACATCCGCCTCGACCGAAACGCGCGCCGAGACCTCGTAGTCGAAGCCGGAGAGGCTCAGGCTGCTCTCCTCCGCCTTCAGCAGCAGGCCCGCGAGGACGGGCACCGGCGGACGGGCCGGGAGACTGCGGGCTGCCCAGGCCACCGCCTCCGCGAGTACATCGCGCTCCACCCGGATCTTCACCGTAAGCCGCCTCCTGCTGTTGCTGGCTCGCCCTGCTGGCCTTCTTCGTCGGCATGGGCTTCCCCGCCGCTGACGGCAGGGACCGATGCCGGAGACCAGTCTGACGCACACCGCCGACAGTCGGTGCCCGTCGGGGTCAAGTCGAAGGCCGGGGTGTCGGGCGGTGCGGGGGCGAGTTGTGCACAGGGCCCGTTTCGAGAGGAGTTTCCCGGTAGATCTACGTGGTCGTAGTAGTAGGCCCTGTGGATACCGTGGATAACCGCATCAGCGCAGGTCAGAACAGCTTTTCTGTCCACGGGGCCTGTGGGCGCGGCCGGTGGACAACTCAGTCGTGCTGTGGACGCGGGAAAGTTCTGCACACCCGGTGCACAGGCCCCACCCGGTTCTCCCCAGCGCCATCCCCAGAATTACCCACCTTCTCCCCAGCCCAACCAACCTCGTTGGTGTGACGCGGTTCACTCGCCCCAGTGAGCACAGAGGTTTCGTTGCCGAACAGTGGACAACGGTGTGGAGAAGCTGTGGGCAAGTGCCCGGAGCCTGTGGGCAGGCAGTGGACAACGGAGCCGGACCACTGTGGGCGGCTTGGCCGTCCACAGTCTGTGGAACCCGGTTGGTCACATTTCCACACCCGGCTGACCTCCCGAGACAGCTTCCCGCGCAACGCCCCTGTGGACGCGATCTGGACAACTGGGCAGTCCCCAGGGTGTGGACGGCCGGAGGGGCGCCGAACTGTGGAGAAGGCGCCGACACGAGCCCGAATTCGAACAGCCGGTGGACGCGGTACGACGAGGGGCGCTCCGGGACGCGTCCCCGGAGCGCCCCTCGGACGCGTCCCTCGGCCCTCGCGGGCCTGCCCTCAGCCGTTCTTGATGCGGTTGGTGAGCTCCGTGACCTGGTTGTAGATGGAGCGTCGCTCGGCCATCAGCGCGCGGATCTTGCGGTCCGCGTGCATCACGGTCGTATGGTCGCGGCCGCCGAACTGCGCGCCGATCTTCGGCAGCGACAGGTCTGTCAGCTCGCGGCACAGATACATGGCGATCTGCCGCGCCGTCACCAGCACGCGGCTGCGCGAGGAGCCGCACAAGTCGTCGACGGTCAGCCCGAAGTACTGGGCGGTCTCGGCCATGATGGCGGTCGCGGTGATCTCGGGGGCCGCGTCCTCGCCGCCCGGGATCAGGTCCTTGAGCACGATCTCGGTCAGCCCCAGGTCCACGGGCTGCCGGTTGAGGCTCGCGAAGGCGGTGACCCGGATCAGCGCGCCCTCGAGCTCGCGGATGTTGCGCGAGATGCGGGAGGCGATGAACTCCAGTACCTCCGGCGGGGCGTTGAGCTGCTCCTGGACCGCCTTCTTACGGAGGATCGCGATCCGCGTCTCGAGCTCCGGCGGCTGGACGTCGGTGATCAGGCCCCACTCGAAGCGGTTGCGCAGCCGGTCCTCCAGGGTCACCAGCTGCTTGGGCGGCCGGTCCGAGGACAGCACGATCTGCTTGTTCGCGTTGTGGAGCGTGTTGAAGGTGTGGAAGAACTCCTCCTGCGTCGACTCCTTGCTCGCGAGGAACTGGACGTCGTCGACGAGCAGGATGTCCATGTCGCGGTAGCGCTTGCGGAACGCGTCCGCCTTGCCGTCGCGGATCGAGTTGATGAACTCGTTGGTGAACTCCTCGGAGCTCACATAGCGCACGCGCGTGCCGGGGTAGAGACTGCGCGCGTAGTGCCCGATCGCATGCAGCAGGTGGGTCTTGCCCAGCCCCGACTCCCCGTAGATGAAGAGCGGGTTGTACGCCTTGGCCGGCGCCTCGGCGACCGCGACCGCGGCGGCGTGCGCGAAGCGGTTGGACGCGCCGATGACGAAGGTGTCGAAGAGGTACTTGGGGTTGAGGCGCGCGGTCGGCTCGCCCGGTCCGGTGGCCGGCGCGGGCTGCGCGGCGAGCGGGCCGGGGGCGCCGCTGGGCGGGGGCGGGCCGCCGTGGGCGGGGCCGTTGTGAGTCGGGCCGCCGGCGTGGGGGCGGCCGGGGCCGCCCTGCTCCGGGAGATCGCGGTGCTGACCGTCGTACGGCGGCCGCTCGCCGCCGGGGGCCGGACGGTAGTCGGCCTGTGGCGGCAGGGGGCGCTGCTGGTCGTAGGGCTGCGGCCGGTCCTGCTGCGGCCCGGTGCGCGGGGAGGCGTACGGATCGTGCTCGGGGAAGCCGCCGAGCCGCTGCTGCTGCCAGCCGTAGTCGTCGCGGGGGCCCGGAGCGGGCACGCTCCCGGGGGTGCGGGGCCAGGCGCCGGGCTCAGGGCGGCTCTGCTGGTACTCGGGGTAGGCGGGGCGGGCGGTCGGCACTGCGTCCGCCGGGCGCCCGTAGGCGTCGTACCGGTCGTAGCCGTCGTACGTGTCCCGTTCGCGTTCGCGCTCACGGTCGAGCTCTCGGTCCCGGGTGGGGTCGTGGCGCGGCGGCTCCTCGTAGCGCGGAGGCTGCTGCGGCCCGGGAGCCTGGGGCGCGGGCGGCGCCGTCGGCGCGGTCTCGGCGGCGCTGACGGTGATCGCCAGGCGGATGGGCTGGCCGCACTCCCGGCTCAGCGCGTCACTGATGAGAGGGGAGAGCCGCCCCTCCAGGACGCCCTTGGCGTATTCGTTGGGCACGGCGAGGACTGCGGTGCCGGCGACGAGCACGAGGGGTTGGCAGTCCTTGAGCCAGCGCTGGTCCTTCGCTTCGATGCCCTGGCCCTCCCCGAGGAGCTGCTCGAGGACGCGTGGCCACACTGCGGCAAGATCGGCAGGTAGGTCAGCCACAGGGCACGCTCTCTCACTCACTAGGTGGGGGGTGGCGCCGGAAGGTCCCACGAATGTGTGGTTCTCGGGACGGGCGGGAAGGAATCGGAGTTCAGCCACGGTAGTCAGGGCGACGCGCGTGGTTCAAGTCGTTGTCCACAGGGTGTGCACAAATGTGCCATGGTGCATGGGCGGGCCCTAGGCCGGGAGGGTGAACCGGGGCGGCGTGTCCCCAGCCGCCGCTGGTTTGACCGGATGGCGCAGCCGCGCGTACCGTAACCAGGTCGAGTTGTCGATGGCTGCTGCCGCCTGCCTCCGATGGGCATGGATCACGATTCGTGATCAAGAAGCGGTGCACTCGGGCGTATTGCGAGCTACTCGTGGGCGCACGGTGACAGCCAGGCGATGTCCCGCCACCACACGATTCATTTCTGGAGCCCCCGAGTGAGCAAGCGCACCTTCCAGCCGAACAACCGTCGCCGCGCGAAGACCCACGGCTTCCGGCTGCGTATGCGCACCCGTGCCGGCCGCGCGATCGTCGCCGCCCGCCGTGGCAAGGGTCGCACGCGTCTTTCGGCCTGAGCAGCCTGACCTCAAGGTCCATGCAGTGCTGCCTACCGAGAATCGGCTGAGGCGGCGCGAGGACTTTGCGGCCGCGGTACGCCGAGGACGCAGGGCCGGGCGCCCTCTCCTCGTCGTCCACCTCCGAAGCGCCCCCTCCACCGAACCGAGGGGTACGGACCCGCATGCGTCTGGGGAGAACGCTCCTCCGGCACGTGCGGGTTTCGTCGTGAGCAAGGCCGTCGGCGGCGCGGTCGTCCGCAACCTGGTGAAGCGGCGGCTGCGGCACCTCATGCGAGATCGGCTGTGCTTGCTGCCCGCAGGTAGCCTGGTTGTCGTACGGGCGCTGCCCGGTGCCGGCGAAGCGGACCACGACGAGCTGGCTCGCGACCTCGACGCCGCGCTGCAGCGGCTCCTCGGTGGGGCCACCCATGGCAAAGCCCAGGGGAGGGTGCAGCGATGAAGTACCCGCTGCTGTGGTTGATCAAGCTGTACCAGTGGACCATCAGCCCGCTCCTCGGGCCGGTCTGCAAGTACTACCCGTCGTGCTCGCACTACGGCTACCAGGCCATTGACGTGCACGGCGCGGTGAAAGGGACGGCCTTGACCGCCTGGCGCATCCTGCGCTGCAACCCGTGGTCGCTCGGTGGCGTCGACCACGTACCTCCCCGGAAGCATCCGGTCTGGCACCAACGGCTGCGGAGCCGGTGGAGCACCCGCTCCGCCGAAGCGCCGGCGGGACAGCCCGAGACTCAGCCCAACGCCCAAGGAGCCTGATTCGTGGACACGATCCTCGGTCCTCTCTATACCGCAGTTTCCTGGATCATCGTCCAGTTCCACTCGCTGTACAGCCTCGTCTTCGACAAGGACAGCGGTTGGGCCTGGGGTCTGTCCATCGTCTCCCTGGTGGTGCTGATCCGTATCTGCCTGATCCCGCTCTTCGTGAAGCAGATCAAGGCGACGCGGAACATGCAGGCGCTCCAGCCGAAGATGAAGGCGATCCAGGAGCGCTACAAGAACGACAAGCAGCGCCAGTCCGAGGAGATGATGAAGCTCTATCGGGAGACGGGTACCAACCCGCTCTCGAGCTGCCTCCCGATTCTGGCTCAGTCGCCCTTCTTCATCGCGCTCTACCAGGTGCTGAACAAGATCGCCGGTCGCCACGAGGTCGGCGTCATGGACCAGCAGCTGGTGGACAGCGCGCGGGGCGCCCACATCTTCGGTGCCCCGATCGCCTCGAAGTTCCTGGACAGTGCCGACAAAGTCGAGTCGCTGGGCGCCACCCTGACGGACGTCCGTGTCGTCACGGTCATCATGATCGTCCTGATGTCGGCGTCGCAGTTCTACACGCAGCGCCAGCTGATGACCAAGAACGTCGACCTCACGGTGAAGACGCCGTTCATGCAGCAGCAGAAGATGCTGATGTACGTCTTCCCCATCATGTTCGCCGTCTTCGGCATCAACTTCCCGGTCGGTGTCCTCGTCTACTGGCTGACCACCAACGTGTGGACCATGGGCCAGCAGATGTACGTCATCCACCGGAACCCGACCCCGGGCAGCGTGGCCTTCAAGGAGCGCCAGGAGCGGCTGCGCGCCAAGGGCAAGCTGAAGGAGGAGCCGGAGCAGGTCGAGGCCAGGAAGGCCGTCGAGGCCGCCCGGGCGGCCCGGCATCAGCCGAAGCGCCAGAGCAAGGCCAAGCGCCAGGCGGGCGGTGCTCAGACGGCCAAGAGCACGGCCTCGTCCTCGAGCCCGGACCAGAAGCCGTCGCTGGAGAAGCAGGATCAGCCGCAGGACGCCGCTGCCAAGCCGAAGTCGGCCGGTGGTTCCGCCCATACCAAGTCCGGACAGCGCAAGGGCCAGCAGCGGCCCAAGCACCCGTCCAAGAAGTAAGGAGGCCATCCAGTGACGGAAGGCACGACCTCTGCCACCGAGGGTGGCGACACCCTCACCCGCCTCGAGCAGGAGGGGGAGATCGCGGCCGACTACCTCGAGGGGCTGCTGGATATCGCGGACCTCGACGGCGACATCGACATGGATGTCGAGGCCGACCGAGCCTCGGTCTCGATCATCAGCGAGGACTCGACCAGCCGGGATCTCCAGAAACTGGTGGGCCGCGACGGCGAGGTGCTGGAGGCGCTCCAGGAGCTGACCCGGCTCGCGGTGCACCGGGAGACCGGCGACCGCAGCCGTCTGATGCTGGACATCGCGGGCTTCCGGGCCCGTAAGCGCGAGGAGCTCAGTGAGCTGGGGGCCAAGGCGGCGGAGGAGGCGAAGGGCAGCGGTGAGCCGGTGAAGCTGAAGCCCATGTCGCCGTTCGAGCGCAAGGTCGTCCATGACGCGGTGGCGGCGGCGGGGCTGCGCAGCGAGTCCGAGGGCGAGGAGCCCCAGCGCTGCGTCGTCGTACTCCCTGCCTGACCGGATCCCGGTCCCGCAGTGTTCGCGGCCCCGTCTGTTCGCAGGCGGGGCCGTACTTTGTCAGCCTGACAGTCAGCATGCACGAGAGCGTGTACGGAAGGACGGGTCCCCGTGACGGAGGCAGCGGAACTCCCCCCGGCGCCGGATGCGGCAGAGGTGATTTTCGGCGAGCGCTTCCCTGAGGCTGTCCGGTACGCCGAGCTGCTCGCCGATGTCGGCGTCAGGCGAGGGCTGATCGGGCCGCGTGAGGTGCCGAGGCTCTGGGAACGGCACTTGCTGAACTGCGCGGTGCTGTCGGAAGCGGTGCCGGAAGGCGTCACGGTGTGCGATGTGGGCTCGGGGGCCGGCCTGCCCGGCATCCCGCTCGCCCTTGTCCGTCCGGATCTGCGGATCACGCTTCTCGAACCGCTGCTGCGGCGGACCACCTTCCTCGAGGAAGTCGTCGAGCTGCTGGGCCTGGAGCACGTCAGCGTGGTGCGAGGCCGGGCCGAAGAGGTGCTGGGGACGCTCCCGCCGGTGCACGTGGTGACCGCACGCGCTGTGGCTCCGCTGGACCGGCTGGCGGGCTGGGGCGTTCCGCTGCTGCGTCCTTACGGCGAGATGCTGGCGCTCAAGGGCGATACAGCCAAGGAGGAGCTCAAGGGTGCGCGTGCCGCACTCAGCAAGCTCGGTGTTGTTGAGTCGTCAATTCTCCACGTTGGCGAGGGCCTGGTGGACCCGCCGTCAACTGTCGTACGGGTCGAGGTCGGTGAGAGCCCTGGCGGCGTGAGGTTCGCAGCCAAGAGGGCCAAGGCTGCTCGTGCCGGGCGGTCCAGGCGACGCCGCTAGTCATTGCAATGCTCCATACAAGCTGCCAAAACTACCCAGACCGGAGTGTCGCGACGATCTAGGACGCCCGTCCATGCATCGTGTTTCACGTGAAACGTCGCTCACTGCTCCAGGGAATCATCAGCCGTGGTCGCGCGGCTGCCGCGAATCGCGACCGCACCGCGCCGTCTCGGAATGCGGACTCCGCACCGTCGGAAGCTGCTGTCGACGCGGATTCATCCACAGGAGAACGGGCCTCGCTGGTTCACGACCCCGAAAGCATGGCAGGCTCTGTTCATTGCGAGCCTGAAGTCGAGGAGAGTGAATCCTTGCGGTCCGACGCCAACATCGCGGGACCGATGACCGATCCGGTCCCCGGTCCCCGTACCGAATCGGCAGGGGACGGTGTTTCACGTGAAACACCACCTCCGATGGACGACACCCCCATCGGTCGCGCCGCCCAGCTTGCGGTCGAGGCGCTTGGCCGAGCGGGCGAAGGGCTGCCACGGCCCGAGCAGACGCGCGTGATGGTGGTCGCCAACCAGAAGGGCGGAGTGGGCAAGACTACGACTACGGTCAACCTTGCCGCCTCGCTCGCCCTGCACGGAGCACGGGTGCTGGTGATCGATCTCGACCCGCAGGGGAACGCCTCTACGGCTCTGGGTATCGATCACCATTCCGAGGTGCCCTCGATCTACGACGTCCTCGTCGAGAGCAAGCCGCTCTCGGAGGTCGTCCAGCCGGTCCCGGATGTGGAGGGGCTGTTCTGTGCTCCGGCCACGATCGACCTGGCCGGTGCAGAGATCGAGCTGGTCTCCCTCGTGGCGCGGGAGAGCCGGCTGCAGCGGGCGATCCAGGGGTACGAGCAGCCCTTGGACTACATCCTGATCGACTGTCCACCGTCGTTGGGGCTCCTCACGGTGAACGCCCTGGTGGCCGGAGCCGAGGTGCTGATCCCGATCCAGTGCGAGTACTACGCGCTGGAAGGGCTGGGTCAGTTGCTTCGAAACGTCGACCTGGTGCGGGGCCATTTGAACCCCCAGCTGCACGTCTCGACGATCCTCCTCACCATGTACGACGGCAGGACCCGGCTCGCTTCGCAGGTGGCGGAAGAGGTGCGCAGCCACTTCGGCAATGAGGTGCTGCGGACGAGCATCCCGCGGTCGGTGAGAATCTCGGAGGCGCCGAGCTACGGACAGACGGTGCTCACGTACGATCCGGGCTCCAGTGGCTCGCTCTCGTACCTCGAAGCAGCTCGCGAGATCGCGCTGCGTGGGGTCGGTGTGCAGTACGACCCGCAGGTCCCGCATCTGGCGGTCCAGAACGCTCAGCAGGAACAGCACAGCATGTCGGAGGGGATGCAGTGAGTGAACGACGTAGAGGACTGGGCAGGGGGCTCGGCGCGCTGATCCCCGCGGCTCCGCAGGGCTCGGGCAACGGCACGGTCCCGGCAGTGGGCGTGGGGACCACCTCACCGGCCGCGGTACCGACCATCGCGCCGGACCGCGGGGTGGCGGCGGCCAAGGTCGCCACGCTGCCGGCGAGTGGGGTTTCACGTGAAACGGAGGCGCCTTCCCCGGAGGAGTCGGTTGCGGCTCTGGTGGAGGAGCAGCCGGGTGGAGCCCACTTCGCCGAGTTGCCTCTCGACTCCATTACGCCGAACCCCCGGCAGCCGCGTGAGGTCTTCGACGAGGACGCGCTGGCGGAGCTCGTCACCTCCATCGAGGAGGTCGGCCTCCTCCAGCCGGTCGTCGTACGGCAGCTGGCCCCGGAGCGCTACGAGCTGATCATGGGCGAGCGCCGGTGGCGGGCCTGCCGTGAGGCCGGCCTCGAGCGGATCCCCGCGATCGTCCGGGCAACGGACGACGACAAGCTCCTGCTCGACGCGCTGCTGGAGAACCTGCACCGGGCGCAGCTGAACCCGCTGGAGGAAGCCGCAGCCTACGACCAGCTCCTCAAGGACTTCAACTGCACCCACGATCAGCTGGCGGACCGCATCGGGCGCTCCCGCCCCCAGGTCTCCAACACGCTGCGGCTGCTCAAACTGTCCCCATCCGTGCAGCGGCGGGTCGCTGCAGGGGTGCTCTCGGCAGGACACGCTCGTGCTCTGCTGTCGGTGGAGGATTCCGAGGAGCAGGACCGGCTCGCGCATCGGATCGTGGCCGAGGGGCTGTCGGTTCGAGCGGTCGAGGAAATCGTGACGCTGATGGGGCCCAAGCCCAGCAGCTCCCCGAAGCCCAAGGGTCCGCGGGCCGGTACCCGCGTGTCCCCTGCGCTCACCGACCTCGCATCACGGCTGTCGGACCGCTTCGAGACCCGGGTGAAGGTGGACCTGGGACAGAAGAAGGGAAAGATCGTCGTCGAGTTCGCTTCGATAGAGGATCTGGAGCGGATCCTGGGATCGCTCGCTCCCGGCGAGGGCCGGGTGCTGGAGCAGAGTCTTTCGGAGGAGGCTGCGGAGGCCGCGGAGGCTGCCGAGGCCAGAGAGGCGTAAGGGAACGGCGAGTACTGATTCCCCTGGTTCCTCGTGAGTCGAGGGCGGGCCATCGTGCCGATCGTGACGGCCGGGACTCTCTCGGGTCCCCGTCACCGGGACACGGCCCGCCCTTTGCTTTATCGCGGTATCAGTGCAATCGCGACGTGGATACGATGCGTTCGGGTATGGCGCATCCACGTGGAGACACCTCATTTGGAGGAGCGGGCCATGCGATCGGTGAGCCGCGCAGGACTGTTGGCCGCAGGATTGAGCCTAGGGGCAGTCGGCGGGTTCGTCGGCAGTCTCATCAGGGAGCGCGGAGCGCTGGCAGCCGCCCGAGGGGCGGCAGGCGATGGAAGTGAGGAACAGGCTGCATGGGGCGTCGGCTCGTACCGCTCACACTGGACAACCTTCCGGACATTCCCAAGCGCTGCCGGTCGTGCGTCTTCTGGGAGCTCGATCCGGTCAGCGGCGAAGCCGCAGTAAAGGCGGGCCGTCCGGAGCTGGAGAAGGAAGCCTGGATCTCGGCGGTGCTTCTCGAGTGGGGATCCTGCGGCCGCGTCGTTTACGTCGACGAGGTGCCGGTGGGGTTCGTCCTGTACGCCCCACCCGCCTACGTGCCGCGGTCCACGGCCTTTCCCACCAGCCCGGTGTCACCAGACGCGGTGCAGCTGATGACGGGCTGGATCATGCCGGGTTACCAGGGGCAGGGTCTCGGCCGCGTCATCGTGCAGACGGTTGCCAAGGATCTTCTTCGCCGGGGATTCAAGGCGATCGAGGCCTTCGGTGATGCCCGGTGGAAGGAGCCCGCGTGCGTGCTCCCCGCTGAGCATCTGCTGGCCGTGGGATTCAAGACCGTACGTCCGCACCACCGGTTCCCCAGGCTGCGGCTTGAACTGCGGACCACGATCTCCTGGAAGGAGGACGTGGAGCTGGCGCTGGACCGGTTGCTCGGTGCGGTCCAGAAGGAGCCCGCTCTCCGGCCTCTATAGCCTCCCGGATGCGTACTGCAGAAACGCGAACAGGCCCGCCCCTCCAGGGGCGGGCCTGTTTCACGTGAAACGTGGAACCGTCAGCCGATGAAGTCCTCGAGGTCGCGGAGGATCGCGGCCTTCGGCTTGGCGCCGACGATGGTCTTGGCCACCTCGCCGTGCTGGTAGACGTTCAGCGTCGGGATGGACATGACGCCGTACTTGGCCGCCGTCCCCGGGTTCTCGTCGATGTTGAGCTTGACGATCTCGATCTTGTCGCCGTGCTCGGCGGCGATGGCCTCCAGGGAGGGAGCGATCTGGCGGCACGGGCCGCACCAGGCTGCCCAGAAGTCGACGAGGACGGGCTTGTCGCTCTTGAGGACATCCTCATCGAAGGTTGCGTCGGTCACGTTCTTGAGGGCGCCGGCCATGGCGATCTCCTAATTCGTTGATGCGTGAGGGAAGGTAAGTATCAGAGGGCCGCTGCGGCCTTTTCCGGCTCGGCGGGCCGGGTGTCGCTGAGAGCCGCCAGGTACCGCTCGGCGTCCAGAGCGGCGGCACAGCCGGTGCCGGCAGCGGTGACGGCCTGGCGGTAGGTGTGGTCCACGACGTCGCCTGCGGCGAAGACCCCGATGAGGTTGGTCCGGGTCGAGGGAGCGTCGACCTTGAGGTAGCCCTCGGCGTCGAGGTCCAGCTGGCCCTTGAACAGCTCGGTGCGCGGGTCGTGTCCGACGGCGATGAACAGGCCGGTGACGGGGAGCTCTGACAGCTCGCCCGTCTTGGTGTTCCGCAGGGTCAGACCGGAGAGCTTCTGGTCGCCGTGGATCTCGGCGACCTCGCTGTCCCAGGCGAAGGAGATCTTCGGGTCGGCGAAGGCGCGCTCCTGCATCGCCTTCGAGGCACGCAGGGCGTCCCGGCGATGCACGACGGTGACGGACTTGGCGAAGCGGGAGAGGAAGGTTGCCTCCTCCATCGCGGTGTCGCCACCACCCACCACAGCGATGTCCTGGTCCTTGAAGAAGAAGCCGTCGCAGGTGGCGCACCAGGAGACACCGCGGCCGGAGAGCTCGTCCTCGCGGGGCAGGCCCAGCTTGCGGTGCTGCGAGCCCGTGGTCACGATCACGGCCTTGGCACGGTGGACCGTGCCGGCAGAGTCGGTGACGGTCTTGATCTCGCCCGTGAGGTCCACGGCGACGACGTCATCCGCGATGAGCTCGGCTCCGAAGCGCTCGGACTGGCCCCGCATGTTGTCCATCAGGTCCGGACCCATGATGCCGTCGCGGAAGCCGGGGAAGTTCTCCACATCGGTGGTGTTCATCAGTGCACCGCCAGCGGTGACGGCACCCTCGAATACGAGAGGCTTCAGGGAGGCGCGCGCGGTGTACAGCGCCGCGGTGTAACCCGCCGGCCCGGAGCCGATGATGATCACGTTACGGACGTCGCTCACGGGTGTCTTCCTCGTCTCTGCCGACTGCTGGGTGGTCCTCGCGGGACTCTCATCCCACCCAACGGATCCTACGGGGCCGGCATTCCCGGAGCCCTCCCGTGCACGCCGCGTCGCTCAACCGCGCTTGTACACGTCCTTCAACAGCACATCGCCGGGACTCTGCGGCGAGGTCCCCGTACAGGCGGAGTCGACGACATAGACATCGACTCGAGCGGGATCGGAGACCCGTGGGAGCACGACGAGGTAGGCGGCAGTGCCCTCATACGAGATCTGGTCGGCCGCGATCGGGGCGTCGGTGCGCCCGATCCCCGCGCGCACGCACGAGGGCACGGTGGCGCCGCTCCCCCGCATGGTGGTGTTGGGGCTGGACTGGGAACCCACTTCGCCGTCAGGAGCCGAGGGGCCGCGCGTGGTGTCCGCGTCGTCGAGCAGGCGCTGCACCCGCGGCGCGAGCCCACTGGCCGCCAGCTCGGCATCCTCCTTCGTGTCGGCCCTGTCCGCCATGGTGGAGCCCCTCGAGGAGTCGGACGGGGAATCGATGGCCTCGACGATCACGCCTCCGAGCCCGATGGCCGCGAGCGCGCATGCCGTACCGAAGACCGCCGTGCGCCAGCTACGCCTGCTGCGAGTTCGGCGGCCGGGGCCGGTGGACGCGCTTGGGCGTCCTTCAGGGCGATCCGCGGACCGCGGTGTACGCGACCCGGCCGTGGTTTCACGTGAAACGAGCGTGGCCGCGTCTGTCTCGCCGACGGGTTCCGCTGCGGCCTCGGTTTCACGTGAAACAGTGACGGGCGCCGTCGAGTCCAGAAGGGCCTCTGCGGCGAGAGCGGCATCGATGCGTCCTGCGATATCCGCAGGCATCCGCGTAGGGCCGGGCAGGGTGCCGAGCAGTCCGCGGATCTTGTCGAGAGAAGCCCGGACATCCGTGCACAGCTCGCAGGCCGCCAGATGGTCGCGTACCTCGGTTGTGCGGTCCGGTGGCAGGAGGCCCTCTGTCAGCGCGGAAATCTCCGCGACATCCGGATGCTGGTCCGTGCCGGTCGAGGATGTCACGCTCGCCCACCTCCGCCCTTCACGGCATCTGTGCCCCTCGGTCCTGCCGCTGGGACGGATGTCCCCTGCGTCCGGTTCCTTCCCCCGCCCGTGTCCGGACTATCCCCGCCATCGCTGCGTAGATGCTCGACCAGCGGGAGCAGTCTCGCCCGGCCCCGAGCGCAGCGGCTCTTCACCGTCCCTGTGGGGACGTCGAGGACGTCGGCGGCCTCGGCAACGGGATATCCCTGCATGTCGACCAGGACGAGGGCCGCGCGCTGCTCTGCCGGGAGGGTGGCGAGCGCCTTCAGTAGTTCGCGGTGCAGATCGTGGCGCTCAGCCGGCGCGGCGGCGGACTCGTGGGGTTCCAGGAGCTGCTCGAGGCGTTCTGTCTCGGCGACCGGGGAGGTGCGGCGGGAGGCGGCCTTACGAGCTCGGTCGAGGCAGGCGTTGACGGTGATCCGGTGCAGCCAGGTCGTCACGGCCGACTGGCCGCGGAAGGAGTGGGCGGCGCGGTAGGCCGAGACGAGTGCGTCCTGGACGGCGTCGGCGGCCTCCTCCCGGTCGCCGAGGGTGCGCAGGGCGACGGCCCACAGGCGGTCACGATGGCGCCGGACTATCTCGCCGAAGGCCTCCGGGTCCCCCGCTACGTGGCGGGCGAGGAGCTCCTGGTCGCTTGCGGCGCCGCGTATGGCGTCCTCCAACGTCGGGCCCTCCCCTTCGCCTGTGCTGTCGCCGGTCAGCCCGTGATCTTGATCTCCGAGATCCCGCCACGGAACCCGTTGGCCGATCCGTCCGAGGGGAGCTCGGTGACGTGGATCAGTACGTATCGTGTCCGCACGGACTTGTCGAGGGCGACCTTCAGAGTCCCTCCGCTGTTCTCCGGCTTCGTGAGCCGCTGAGAGAAGTCGCCGAGCGACGACGGCGCCGCCGTGGAGGCGTCCGCAGCAAGCACCTCGACCTTCTGGCCGGGGCGGTACATGTGGATCTCGAGGCCGGACACGTCCTTGACGTCGCCCAGGTCGACGATGAGACCGCTGCCCTGCTGCCGCTGCGAGAGGTTGCCGAAGTTCGCGTAGCCCTCGTACCGAGGCGTCACCCAGGCCGTGCCCGTGTCACCGTCCACGGCGTTGCCGACCTTCTCCGCCGCCACCGGGGATGCCAGCGGCGAGAACTCGTCCGCGTCCTCGATCTGGAGCGGCCTCCCGAGATCCTTCTTCTTCCCGGCGTCGCCGCCTCCGGACGGCTGTGAGTCGCCCGAGTCGTCGGTCCTGCTCTCGCGGTCCATCAGGGTGTCTGCCAGCTGCCAGCTGCCGAGCCCCAGCGCCGCGATGAGCAGAGCGGCGACGGTCCACTTGAGCACCTGCCCGGTGCGGCTCTGGAAGGGCGACGGTGGCACCGGAGCGGGGCGGGAGGGGGAAGCCGGGCCCGGGCGGCTCGCGGGCTGCCTGTAGGCGCCTTGCTGGTACGCCGTGGGCTGGTACGCGGGCGTGGCGAAGGACGGCTCCGGCGGGCGGATGCGCGGCAGCGTCGCGACCGCCTTGGCCAGCTCCTCCGGGGTGGTGCAGGGCTGCTCCTGACGAGACGGAGTGGCGCCCTCGTTCACCAGGGCGCGCATCGCGAGGTCCGCGAGGCCCCGGTGGACGCCCGCCCGCACCTGGTCGGGCCGGATCAGCCCGACGCCCTTGGGCAGGCCGGACAGACCGTATGCGTTCCCCTCGTAGGGCCAGCGCTGCGTCAGCGCGGCGTACAGCAGTGCGCCGATCGCCTCGGTGTCGGTGCGCTGGGGCTGATCGGCGCTGATGCCGCGGAGCGCGGCCATCACCGCGAGGCCGCGGATGCGGTACTGACCGGACTCGGTGCGCAGAACGGAGCTGGGGGTCAGACGCAGGTGCGCGAGTCCCTCACGGTGTGCGGCGGACATCGCCTGGGACACCTGGCTGACGAGCTGATACGCCTCGTGCGCCTCGAGCGGTCCTGAGGCGAGCACGGTGGCGAGCTCGGTCGCGTCCGGAAGCCACTCGTGGACGACGTAGACCAGGTCGTTCTCCTCGACCGCGTCGAGGACCTGAACGAAGCGGGGGTCGCCGAGGAGCGCGGCGGAACGGGCCGCGGCGAGGACCGGTCGGGCCCGCGGGTGGTCGGCGGGCAGGACATGGACTCCTACGGCGCGCCGGAGCTTCTCGTCGACGGCGCGCCAGCTGCTGAATCCGTCCAGACGGGTGACGCACTCCTCGAGGCGATAGCGTCTGGCGAGTTTGTGGCCACTATGGAGTTCCGGGGGTTCCACGTCGGGCACAGGGCCTTTGGCGCTCGCGGCGCCCTCGGCCTCGCTCGTGCTCCGAGTCGTGCCGGTGTCCGCGGTCTCCGCGTCCGTCCCCGGCGTTTCCTGGGCGTCCGCCCCGTCGGCCGTGGCCTTGTCCGCCTGGGCGGTCAGCGGCTCTTCGCCGCTGGTGTCTGCCACGTCGACGGCAGCTGTGCTCCGTTCCGCCACCGTCGTTCCTGCCTCCCCATCCGTTGCACGCTCTCGCACCACAGCAAAGACAATTGTGCCCACAGTCCGCCGCTATGCACGACACACGGTGGCGGCTGATGGTTGTGCTCGGTCAGCGACCCAGGCGGCCCCGGACCATACCGACCATGGCGGTCAGCTCCTCGATGCGCATGCGCCTGGCCGCAGCGTAGAAGACACCGAGGAGAACGATCCCGCCGCCGACCAGCGCGACCAGGGAGCCCACGGCGCCGCTCCCGAGGGCCTGGGTGACGCCATAGGCCGCCCCTCCGGCGGCCAGTGCGGCCGGCACGCTGGCGCCCGTCAGGCGGGCGTACGTGCGCAGGACGTGGGAGCCGTCCAGATCGCCGCCCAGCCGCACGCGCAGCCTCTTCCAGGCGACGCCCACACCGATCGCGTACGCGAGTCCGTAGGAGGCGGCCATGCCCACGACGGCCCAGCGGGAGGGGAGAAGGACGAAGCAGAGACCGGAGGCGGCGGCGTTGACGGCCGCGACGATCACGGTGTTGTAGAACGGCGTTCTCGTGTCCTCGTAGGCGTAGAAGCCACGCAGCACGACGTACTGCACCGAGTACGGGATCAGGCCGAGACCGAAGGCCATCAGCACGTAGCCGATGTTGCGGGCGCCCTCCTCGCCGGAGCCCGCGTACAGCAGGGTCGTCATCGGGACGGCGAGGGCGAGGAACGCGAAGGCGCACGGCACGATCGCGACCGCCGAGGTCCTCAGGCCGTAGGAGATGTCGTCACGGACCGCCGAGGCGTCCTCGTCGTGCGCCGCGCGCGAAATGCGTGGCAGCACCGCGGTCATCACGGAGACGGTGATGATGGCCTGCGGCATCTGCCACAGAAGCAGCGCGTAGTTGTAGGCGGTGATGCCGGTGCCGGTGTAGCCCTCGCCCTCCGCGACCGAGCCGGCCCAGGTGGCGAGCTGGAGCACGACGACCATGCCGAGCTGGTTGGCGAGGACGAAGAGGAAGGTCCACTTGGCGAGGCTCAGCGCCTTTCCGAGGCCGTGGCCGCGCCAGTCGAAGCGCGGACGGATGCGGAAGCCCGCGTCCCGCAGGTAGGGGATCATCGCCAGGGCCTGGACGGTGAGGCCGAGCAGCGTGCCGATGCCCAGCAGCCGGATGCCCTCGGGGGTGACCGTGGCCGCGCTGACACCGGTCGACGTGAAGCCGCCGAAGGCCCAGATGAAGGCGCCGAACGTGGCAATCACGACGATGTTGTTCAGGACGGGGGTCCACATCATCGCCCCGAAGCGGCCCCGCGCGTTGAGGATCTGGCCGAGCACCACGTGCACGCCCATGAAGAACATGGTGGGCAGGCAGTAGCGGGCGAAGGCGACCGCCACCTCCATGTGGGCCGGGTCGGAGGCGAACTTCGTCGACAGCATGCGGATGAGGACCGGGGCGGCCAGCACGCAGACGGTGGTGACACCGGCCAGCAGGACCACGACCAGGGTCAGTAGACGGTTGGCGTAGGCCTCGCCACCGTCGTCGTCGTCCTTCATGGCCCGCACCAGCTGCGGGATGAAGACCGCGTTGAGAGCTCCGCCGCCGACCAGGATGTAGATCATCGTCGGCAGGGTGTTGGCGACCTGGTACGTGTCGTTGAGCGTCCCCACGCCGATCGCCGCCGCCATGACGAGGGTGCGCAGGAATCCGGTGATGCGCGAGACGATCGTGCCGGCGGCCATGAGCGCGCTGGACTTCAGGATGCTGCCGGCCCGGCCGCCCGAGCGCTTGGGGGCCGGTGTGGGAGTCGGCTTCCGGGGCTCCGGCGGCTTCGGCGCCTGAGGCACCGCCTCGGTGAGCGGCTCGGCCGGTGGCGTCGGCGCGGGCGGAGTCTGAGGGGTCCGTGGCGCCTCGTACGGCTGCTGCTGGTCGCGGAAGAGATGCGCGAAGGCGTCCTGCTGTGCGGGTCTCTGGTCCCCTGCCGGTCCGACGAGGCCGTCCACGCCCACGTACTGCGTCGTCGCGGCGTCGTCGCCATAGGGCAGGTGGCGCGATGGGCCCTCCGGCTCAGGGGGCGGGGTCGGCGCCCACAGTCGCGGATCCGGGGCGTGCGGCGGCGCCGGGGGCTGCCCGTAGAGGGGCCGGGGGCCCGGATACGCCCTAGGGGGCGGCGGAGGGTGCGCAGAGCGGTCGTAGAGCGCCTCGGTGACCGGGTCCTGCGCCGCGGGGTCCTGGGCGCTGTACGGGTCGTAGGCGTAGGCGTCCTGGACGTACGGATCCGCAGGAGGGGACGGCGGTGTGTGGCCCGCCGGGTCACCACCCGGGCTCTGGCCACGGTCACCGTCGTACGGCGCGTTCATCGCTACCCCACCTCATCGTCCGCGGCCGGCCGGCCCCGACTTCGCTTAACGGTCCACTTTCTCACCCTTACCGGATGCGTCGCCGCTTTCCGGTCCGGTGTCCGGTGTCACGTCACCCTGCTGCCCGGAACCGGCTTCCGGCTCCTGCGGCTCCGGACCTTCCGGCGCCGGATCCTCTGTCGCGGGGTCTTCCGGTGCAGTATCCGGGGAATCCGCGCCGTCCACGGCCTCGCGGGCGGTGGCCCGCTTGCGCTGCGTGTACATCCGGATGCCGGCGAGAACGAGGAGCAGGACGCCGCCGGCGATGACGAGCATCACGGTGGATGTGATTTCGGTGACCTTCACCCGGAATGTCATCGAGTCGCCGTAGGGAGTGCCGTCGTCCGTGTAGAGCTGGGCGGTCACCCACACCGTGCCGTTCGCATTGGCCGTGGTGTCGAACTTCACCGACTGGCTGTGCCCGCCCTCGACCTTGATCGCCTGCTGCTCGTCGACCTCGAGCCGGTTCGGCTGGCCGGAGGTGAGCACCAGTTTCATGCCCTCGATCCCCTGGACCAGGTTGTTCTGCACGGTCACCGGGATCGTCGCGCTGCGCCCGGACAGGGTCTGCGTCGACTTCTGGACGAGCTGAATGCTCTGGCTGAGGTCGGTGAGGTAGCCCTTTACGGAGCTCCGGTAGTCGGCGGCGCCCCGGGCGTCGCCGCGCCAGGAGGTGGACATCCCACGCATGATCGCATTGCCGACAGGCGTCACCACACGGTCCGGCTGGGAGAGGATCACCTGGAAGCGGTCGAGCGAGTTCTGCGTCCGCTGGACCTCAATGAAGCCTTCCGTCGGCAGCTCCTGCTTGCGCAGTGAGCCGGGGTAGGAGCCGGTGTCCGGCACCCGGGTGGTGGCGGCCTGATCAGGCTTCGCCTTGGCCGCGTCGCCCAGGTCCAGCGCCTCGGTCCAGCGCTCGCCGTCGAGCCCGGCCATCGCCTCGGCCATTGTCCGCGCCTGGCTCGCGGTGGGAATGCGCTGCGGGGCGATCACGATGCTCCGCCGCTTCTCGGGCGCCTGCATGGTGACCATGAGCGTCTGGGCGAGGAACTCCTGCACGGCGAGCGTCGAGCCCTCCGCACTCGACAGATCGCCCTGGAAGGCCGTGGAGAGGCGGGCATCCGCCACCACCGCCGTATTGCCACGGCCGATCGGACGGGCCGCTGTGGGGCTGTAGGGGAGGCCTCCGGTCTCGCGGAGACTGTCGCTTCGGGTGATCACGTTGTGCGCACCTGCGGAGGTGGCGACGTCGACCACCGAGGAGTCGATGGCGCCGTTCACAGGCCAGGCGAAGTCGGTACGGGGCTTGGTGCCCAGGATCGTTTCCACGGTCCTGGAGGCAAGGTCGGTGGCGGACTTGAGGTGGCCGAGCGCGCCGGACACGTCCTTCCCGCGATGGGCGAGGGAGGCGAGGTCGGGATCGGCGAAGGGCAGCGACACGATCTCACGGCCGTCCACCGCGTCCTGGAGGTCCATGAGCCACTGCTTGGCGACGGTCTGGTTCCTGCCCGCGGTGGTCGTGCCGTCGGACTTCATGACCTTGTAGTTCTTCGTCATGGCCTCGACCGTCGCCAGCAGGTCCGGGTCGACCACCCAGGTCACCGGCAGGTCCTTGCCGAGCGCGACCATCTGTTGCAGGCGCCCACCGGGCGCGAGTTCGGAGGCGAGGGAGTCGTCGCGGAAGATCCGCGTCTGCTCTTGATCCGAGTCCGTCCGCGCGGTGAGGTGGGCGGAGGAGATCAGCGGCCAGAGGAAGCTGACCTGCGTCTTCCGGTCGGCCGCCGAGGGCTGCCAGGGCAGGAAGGTCCGCTCGATGCCGAGCACCTGCTCGTACTGCCTGCTCTGGGTCTGCCCCGAGAGCGCGACACCGAGCTGATAGATCCCGTCGCTGCCGAGGTCCAGGTCCTCCACGGGGATGCTCAGGCTGAAGTTCCGTGTCGAGCCGGCCAGCAGCTTGTCGACGTCGACGGTGTGCTTGCCGCCGACCTCCTGCCCGTCGGCGCCGTGGGCGAACCCAGTGCGCTTGGCGGCGCTGTCGATCGCGCTGCGGCTGTTGAGGGTGGGGCCGAGCCGCAGTCCGAGATGGGCGTCGGTGATCGTGGAGCGGCCGTTGTTCGTGACGGTTCCCGTGAGCGTGACCGTGTCGTCATCGGTCGGGGCGGTCGGCGTGAGCGAGTTGATCGATACGTCCACGGTGCGCGAGCCGGTGCCGTTCGGCTCGGCGTCCGCCGGAGGCGCGGCAGGGATCTGCAGCAGCCCGGCGAGCAGCGGCACTCCCACCAGGACGGCGGCGGTGCGCCGCAGCCACCAGCGGGCAGGAGCGGATCGCGTTCGCTGGAACTGTGCCGCCTCGGCCACGCGCTTGCCCGTCCCTCGTCGTCGTCAGTGGTGGTCGTCGGTTGTGCGTCCACGCATGGTAACGAGACCCGCTGGGGCGAAGTGCTGGGGAGTGCTCCACATGATCGGATCGGAGCCACGGCGTACGGGAATCGAGGACGCTCCCGGCTGCTGGGCCACGTACCCTGTTCTGTTGTGCCGAACGCCAACCATGACAGCCGTACCCCGCAGGCCTCGCAGACCACCCAGCCGGTCAGCGCGCTCAGTCAGGCGCAGCGCCGGGCCGTGAGCGAACTGCTGCGAGTGTCCCCCGTCGCCGACGACCTCGCCCGCCGCTTCCGGGAGGCAGGTCACACACTTGCCCTGGTCGGCGGTTCCGTACGGGACGCGCTGCTCGGCAGGCTCGGCAACGACCTCGACTTCACGACGGATGCCCGGCCCGAGGACGTACTGAAGATCGTGCGGCCGTGGGCTGACAGTGTGTGGGAGGTCGGCATCGCCTTCGGCACCGTCGGCTGCATGCGGCGGACCCGGAGCGGTGGCGAGGTCCGGGAGTACCAGGTCGAGGTGACGACCTACCGGTCCGAGGCGTACGACCGGTCGTCGCGGAAGCCCGAGGTGTCCTACGGCGACTCGATCGAGGAGGACCTTGTCCGCCGGGACTTCACGGTCAACGCGATGGCGGTCGCGCTGCCGGAGAAGGAGTTCATCGACCCGCACGGCGGCCTGGAGGACCTCGCGTCCCGCGTGCTGCGGACCCCGGGAGCCCCGGAGGACTCGTTCTCGGACGACCCGCTGCGGATGATGCGTGCCGCGCGGTTCGCCGCGCAGCTGGATTTCGAGGTCGCGCCCGAGGTCGTCAGGGCGATGACGGCGATGGCGGACCGTATCCAGATCGTCTCCGCGGAGCGGGTGCGTGATGAGTTCAACAAGCTCATCGTTTCCCCTCACCCCCGCAAGGGCCTGAAGCTGCTGGTCGGCACCGGGCTGGCGGACTACTTCCTGCCGGAGCTCCCGGCTCTGCGGCTGGAGCGTGACGAGCACCACCGCCATAAGGACGTCTATGAGCACTCGCTGACAGTGCTGGATCAGGCCATCGGCCTCGAGGAGGGCGAGCCGGACCTGGTGCTGCGGCTGGCCGCGCTGCTCCATGACATCGGCAAGCCGAAGACGCGGCGCTTCGAGAGCGACGGCCGGGTCTCCTTCCACCATCACGAGGTGGTCGGCGCGAAGATGACCAAGTCCCGGATGGCCAAGCTGAAGTACCCCAACGACGTCGTGAAGGACGTCTCGCGGCTTGTGGAGCTGCATCTGCGCTTCCATGGCTACGGGACGGGCGAGTGGACCGACGCCGCAGTGCGCCGGTACGTACGGGATGCGGGACCGCTGCTGGACCGGCTGCACAAGCTGACCCGCTCGGACTGCACCACGCGGAACAAGCGGAAGGCGGCGGCGCTGTCGCGGGCCTACGACGGTCTCGAGGAGCGGATCGCGCGGCTGAAGGAGCAGGAGGAGCTGGAGGCGATCCGGCCGGACCTCGACGGCAACGAGATCATGGAGATCCTCGGCGTGAAGCCCGGACCGGTGGTCGGCAAGGCGTACAAGCATCTGCTGGAGCTGCGGCTGGAGCACGGACCGATGCAGCGGGATGACGCTGTAGCGGCGCTCAAGGAATGGTGGGCCGCGCAGATCTGAGGCCGGGCGCCGCCTCGGGGGTCCATGTTTCACGTGAAACAAGGGTCCGCCTCAGAGCCCCGCGGTGCCGGTTCCGCGAGGAGCGCACTCCCGTTTCACGTGAAACATCGAGCCGCAGTGCGTGATGCGGAGGCCGCCCGGAGGGCGCTGCATCCGCTCAGGGGCTGTGTTTCACGTGAAACACAGCCCCTTCGTTAGGCCGAATGGGTTTGCCCGCCGCGACGACGGCTGCGTAGAGCAGAGCGATGAGCACGATCAGCGTCGCCGAGCGGCCGTCCGGTGGCAGCATGAGCGCTGCCACGCCGGCGGCGGCCACGAAGGCGACATTGAAGAGCATGTCGTAGAGCGAGAAGATCCGACCGCGGTAGGCGTCGTCGACGAATTCCTGGACGATGGTGTCGGTGGCGATCTTCGCGCCCTGGGTCGCCAGGCCCAGGAGGAAGGCGGCGACCAGTATCGGTGCGGGCTCGAAGGGCAGGCCCAGGCCGGGCTCGAGGACCGCGGACGCGGCCGAACAGGTGACGATCCATCGCAGCTGGACATCCGGAACCAGCCAGCTGACCTTGCCGAGCCGGTCGATCGCCCACGGCGTGACCACGGCCGCCGCGAAGAATCCCGCACCCGAGACGGCGACGGCGAGTCCGAGCAGGGCGAGACCCTCGGATTCGGTCTCGGACCAGGCGTACCGGCAGAGCATCAGGACCATCACGGTCAGCGCGCCGTAGCAGAAGCGCATCAGACTCATCGCGGCCAGGGCGCGTGCGGCCAGGTGCCGCTCTCTCAGGTGGATCAGGCCCTGGGCCAGCCCTTCGGCGGTGCTGGCCAGGGCGGCCCGCAGACGGGGCTGGACCAGTTCCGGATCCGGTCCCAGCAGCTCGCGTCCCATCCGCAGCGCGGCGAGTCCCGCGCAGAGATAGATCCCGGCGCCGAGCAGTACGGTCACGGCGTCGGAGTCCGAGCCGGCGAGGCGTAGGGCGAAGGCCAGCCCGCCACCGGCCGTGGCGGCCAGTGTCCCGGCCGTCGGGGAGAGGGAGTTGGCCATGACCAACCGGTCCCGGTCGACGACACGCGGCAGGGCGGCCGAGAGCCCCGCCAGGACGAAGCGGTTGACGGCGGTCACCGACAGGGCGGAGCCGTAGAAGAGCCAGTCCGGCACCTCGGCCACGATCAGTAGCGCGGTCCCGGAGGCGAGGACGGCCCGGAGCAGGTTGCCGTACAGCAGCACCTGGCGGCGCCGCCAGCGGTCGAGGAGGACGCCTGCGAAGGGTCCGATGAGGGAGTACGGGAGCAGCAGCACGGCCATGGCCGAGGCGATGGCGGCGGGCGTGGTCTGCCTCTCCGGCGAGAAGACGACGTACGTGGCGAGCGCGACCTGGTACACGCCGTCGGCCAGCTGAGAAAGGAGGCGGACGGCCAGCAGCCGCCGGAAGTCACGCAGCCCCAGTAGCACGCGCAGATCACGCACAACAGCCATGTCGCACAGCCTCACACAGCACACGGACCCCCGGGCGTATTGCCCGAGGGTCCGCGATCACGAGCCAAAGCGGCGCGCCGGATTGCTCCTAGCGCTCGACCTCGCCCCGGATGAACTTCTCGACGTTCTCGCGCGCCTCGTCGTCGAAGTACTGCACCGGCGGCGACTTCATGAAGTACGAGGATGCCGAGAGGATCGGGCCGCCGATTCCGCGGTCCTTGGCGATCTTCGCGGCGCGCAGTGCGTCGATGATGACGCCGGCCGAGTTGGGGGAGTCCCAGACCTCGAGCTTGTACTCCAGGTTCAGCGGAACATCGCCGAACGCACGGCCCTCGAGACGGACGTACGCCCACTTCCGGTCGTCCAGCCAGGCCACGTAGTCGGACGGACCGATGTGGACGTTCTTCTCGCCCAGCTCGCGGTCGGGGATCTGCGAGGTGACGGCCTGCGTCTTGGAGATCTTCTTGGACTCCAGGCGCTCGCGCTCGAGCATGTTCTTGAAGTCCATGTTGCCGCCGACGTTCAGCTGCATCGTGCGGTCCAGGATGACGCCCCGGTCCTCGAACAGCTTGGCCAGCACGCGGTGCGTGATCGTGGCGCCGACCTGCGACTTGATGTCGTCGCCGACGATCGGCACGCCCGCCTCGGTGAACTTGTCCGCCCACTCCTTGGTGCCGGCGATGAAGACCGGGAGGGCGTTGACGAACGCCACCTTGGCGTCGATCGCACACTGCGCGTAGAACTTGGCGGCTTCCTCGGAGCCGACCGGCAGGTAGCAGACCAGAACGTCGACCTGCTTGTCCTTGAGGACCTGGACGACGTCGACCGGGGCCTCATCGGACTCCTCGATGGTTTCGAGGTAGTACTTGCCCAGGCCGTCGAGCGTGTGGCCGCGCTGCACCGCGACGCCGGTGGACGGCACGTCGCAGATCTTGATGGTGTTGTTCTCGCTGGCGCCGATGGCGTCCGCGAGGTCGAGGCCGACCTTCTTCGCGTCGACATCGAAGGCGGCCACGAACTCGACGTCACGCACGTGGTAGTCGCCGAACTGCACGTGCATCAGACCGGGCACGCGGCTGTCCGGGTCGGCGTCCTTGTAGTACTCGACGCCCTGCACCAGCGAGGCGGCGCAGTTGCCCACGCCGACGATGGCTACGCGAACCGAACCCATTCCGGTTGCTCCCTGTGTGTACTCGACGAAGCCCTGCCGGATGCAGGACCTCACTTGGCGGTGTCGTCGGACGGATCCGGCCGGGAGCGACCCCGGTCCCGGGGCAGGCCGCCCGTGCTCCCTGACTGGTCCTGAGAATCGGAGGCGGATCGCCGCTGATCCCGCCCTGCCCGCTCGCTCTCGATCAGCTCGTTGAGCCAGCGAACCTCGCGCTCCACCGACTCCATGCCGTGTCGCTGGAGCTCGAGGGTGTAGTCGTCCAGCCGCTCGCGGGTACGGGCCAGGGACGCGCGCATCTTCTCAAGGCGCTCTTCCAGCCTGCTGCGGCGCCCTTCCAGCACCCGCACCCGTACGTCTCGCGACGTCTGGCCGAAGAAGGCGAAGCGGACGCCGAAGTGCTCGTCCTCCCACGCGTCGGGACCGGAATGGGCGAGCAGCTCCTCGAAGTGCTCTTTCCCTTCCGCCGTCAGCCGGTAGACGATCTTCGCCCTTCGGCCGGCCAGCGAGGCGGCGAGCGCGTCCTCCGGCGCGCTGCCCGGTTCCTCGATCAACCACCCCTGGCTGACCAGCGTCTTCAGGCAGGGATAGAGGCTGCCGTAGCTGAACGCGCGGAAGACGCCCAGCGAGGTGTTGAGCCGCTTGCGCAGCTCATAGCCGTGCATGGGGGACTCGCGGAGCAGGCCGAGGACGGCGAACTCGAGGATGCCGGAGCGTCTGCTCATGCCCCGCCTCCCCTCGCTCGGCGGCCTCCTATGCCGCGCTGATGTATCGACTCGATACATCAAGACGATAGAACGGCCCTGCGGCTGCGACAAGGGGGGAAATCGTGAGCGGCATCACATCACTGATTCGTAGGAATCAACTTGCCTGATTTGGGGTGAAGATGCGTGCCCAGTGGGTTTTGACCATGCGTAGTCTGTCCGCCATGAAGGCCACCGGGAACCACGGAACACCGCGGAGCGTCCTCGTCCCTGGTGCAGTGCGGCCACCCACCGGAACGTGTGGGTCCGTATGCCGGGGGGACCGGAAGTCATCTGTCGCTTTCAGGCGATACCGCCTGCCCGAGGAGTAGCTGTTCCATGAGCGAGCACCGTCGCAAGCCACCACAGTCCCAGGGTGGTGGACGCGCTGCGGCCCGGCGCGGAGCGCAACAGCCGCCGTACGGCCGCCGAGCCGCGCCCCAGCGCACCGCCAACCGGTCCTCCGCGGGACCGATGGGCGAGGAGTCCTACGGCGGCCGCGCAGAGGCCCGTCGTGCCTCTCAGCGAGCGGCCGGTGGCGGCGGCCGCCGCCGTGCGGTCCCCAGTCACGAAGGCGGCGGCCGGGCAGCAGGGCGCCGCGCGGCCGCCCGCGATCCGCAGCAGAGGCGCTTCATCGACTACCCGCGCGCGGGGAAGTTCGGGCTGCGACGCTGGGTGCCGTCGTTCAAGCAGGTCCTGGGGGCGGGTATCTGCTTCTTCGGAGTGATGGTGGCGTTGGCCGGCGTCGCACTGGCGCTGGTGTCGAAGCCCAACGTCAACGAGGCGGCCAAGGCGGAGAGCAACGTCTACTACTGGAGCGACGGCACGCGGATCACGGCGACCGGCGGTGACGTGAACCGGCAGATCGTGCCGATCACCGAGATCCCCGTGTCGATGCAGAGCGCTGTGATAGCGGCAGAAAACGAGACATTCGAGGATGACTCGGGCGTCGACCCCAAGGGTATCGCCCGTGCCGTCTTCAACATGGCCCGCGGCGGCGACACCCAGAGCGGATCGACCATCACTCAGCAGTACGTCAAGAACGCCATGCTGAGCCAGGAGCAGACCCTGACGCGCAAGGTCAAGGAGCTGTTCATCTCGATCAAGGTGGGTGCGACCGAGGAGAAGGACGACATTCTCGCGGGTTACCTCAACACCGCCTATTACGGTCGGGGCGCCTACGGCATCCAGGCTGCGGCCCAGGCGTACTTCGGCAAGAACTGCGACAGGCTGAACCCCAGTGAGAGCGCCTTTCTGTCGGCGGTCCTGAACGGTCCGAATCTCTACGACCCGGCAGGTGGCATCGGTGACAATGCCACCAAGGAACTGAATCTCCAGCGGGCCACGGACCGTTGGTCGTGGACGCTGGACCGCGAAGTGAAGATCGGCAAGATGAGCGCTGCCGAGCGGGCCAAGTACACGAAGTTCCCGAAGACGATCGACCCGAACCTGGCCAAGGGCCTGTCGGGACAGACCGGTTATCTCGTCGAGACGGCGCAGAAGTACGTCATCAAGCAGACCGATCTCAATGCGGACGACCTGTCCAAGGGCGGCTACCAGATCCACACGACCTTCGACAAGACGAAGACCAAGGCGCTCGAGACGTCCGTCAACGCGTCCCGCAAGGTGTACCTCGACTCGAAGAAGCGTGAAAAGGACAAGTTCGTCCAGTTCGGTGGAGCGTCCGTCGATCCGAGGAGCGGCAAGATCGTCGCGCTCTACGGTGGCGAGGGATACGACCAGAATCACTTCAACAACAACGCGGACACCTCCGGCGTCCCGGTCGGCTCGACCTGGAAGCCGTACGTCCTGGCCGCGGCGATGAAGTACGGCACGTACAAGAGCGACGGTGAGGGAATCTCGCCGCAGAGCAAGTACAACGGCAATGACAAGGTGGTCATCAAGGACCGCAACGGGCAGCCCATCCCCGGGCCTGGCGGAGAGCCCTTCCGCCAGAAGAACGAGGGTGACAAGCGCTGGGGCTACATCACTCTCGAAAAGGCGATGGAGCAGTCCATCAACTCGCCCTTCGCGCAGCTGGGCGTCGATGTCGGTCTGGGCAATGTGAAAGAGATCGCCATGGGCACCGGCATCCTCGAGGAGACCATGGACCGGCTGAACGTGTCCTACTCCCTGGGCACCTCGACGCCGAGCGCCATCCGCATGGCCGACTCGTACGGCACCTTCGCCACCTCCGGCGTTCACGTCGAGCCGTACTCGGTCACCAAGGTGGAGAAGGAGGGGCAGGAGCTGAAGGGCTTCGAGCCGCCCAAGTCCAAGCAGGCCCTGGACAACAATGTCGCGAACAATGTGACCAAGGTCCTGCAGAACGTCATCAAGAACGGCACCGCGCAGAAGGCGAGGGCGCTGAACCGCTTCGCTGCCGGCAAGACCGGTACCACCGACGAGAACAAGTCGGCGTGGTTCGTGGGTTACACCAAGCAGCTGTCGACCTCGATCGCCATGTTCCGTACCGATCCTGAGAGCAAGAAGCTGCTCTCCATGAACGGCACCGGTGGCTTCGACTCCATTCACGGTGGTGCCATTCCCACCGAGATCTGGACCGACTACATGAGGGCAGCGCTCAAGGGCCAGCCGGACAAGCCCTTCCCCGCGGCGGAGCCCATCGGTGACAAGGTCGACCAGGACGGTGCCCCGTCCCCGACGCCGACCGCCCCGTCCCAGAGCCCTTCGGCGACCCCCTCCGTGACGCCGTCCAGGACGCCCGGGGGCGGCAAGCCGTCCACCTCGCCGAGCCCCTCGGACACCTGTGGTGTCTTCGACCCGCAGTGCCAGACCGACGGGGGTACCAGCGACGGCGGCACGACTACCGGCTCCGATGGCGGTAGTACGGCGTCGAGCTCCCCGTCAGAGCCGGGCGGCGGGAACGGCAACGGAGGCAATGGGAACGGCGGGCTCTTCGGCGGCCCGACCAGCCGCGAGGAGTGACCGTCCACCTCCTGTGACGCCCGTCGTACGACACAGCCCCCGCCCGGTCCGACCGGGCGGGGGCTGAAGTCGTCCGGGCACGTGCGGCAGTATGTGGCCCATGACGAGCGTGCACGAGGACCGGCGCCCGGAGCCCGTACGGCCCACTGCCGAAGACGATGTGGCCGCGGCCGGGAGTGAGCTGATCGGCGGGCCGGCCGGCCGTCGCGCGCTGCTCGGCGCCGGCTGGTGGACGCCGGTGCGGATCATCGCGCTCGTGGCGATCGTGATGTTCGCGCTGGGCATGGTGCAGAAGCTGCCCTGCTACAACGGCGGCTGGTTCTTCGGCGCCGGCAGCCAGTACACGCACGCGTGCTACTCCGACATCCCGCATCTCTACAGCGCGCGCGGCTTCGCCGACGGCCGGGTCCCTTACTTCGACCGGCTCCCCGGGGACATGGAGTACCTGGAGTACCCCGTCCTCACCGGCCTCTTCATGGAAGCCGCCTCCTGGCTGACCCCGCACGGCGGCGCCATCCAGGACCGTGAGCAGATCTACTGGCTGGTCAACGCGGGCATGCTCATGATGTGCACCGCCGCGATCGCCGTCTTCGTGGCCCGTACGCACCGCAGGCGCCCGTGGGACGCGCTGCTCGTCGCCCTCGCGCCCGCCTTCGCGCTCACCGCCACCATCAACTGGGACCTGCTCGCGGTCGCCCTCACCGCCGCCGCGATGCTGATGTGGTCGCGCAGCCGGCCGCTCGTCGCGGGCGTCCTGATCGGCCTGGCGACGGCCGCCAAGCTCTATCCGGTGCTGCTGCTGGGACCGCTGCTCGTGCTGTGCCTGCGGGCCGGGCGCTGGCGTGAGTGGGGCGCGGCCGCGGGCGGGGCGGTCGCCGCGTGGCTGGTCGTGAACGTGCCGGTGATGGCGCTGGCGCCGGAGGGGTGGAAGAAGTTCTACACCTTCAGCCAGGAGCGACCGGTCGACTTCGGCTCGTTCTGGCTCATCATCTCGCAGCGCACCGGGAACCCGCTCGACAGCGCGAACGCGTGGGCCACGGCGCTCACCCTGCTGCTGTGCGCCGGTATCGGAGCTCTCGCGCTCTACGCCCCGCGCCGCCCGCGCTTCGCCCAGCTGGCCTTCCTGGTCGTCGCGGTCTTCATCCTCGTCAACAAGGTCTACTCGCCGCAGTACGTGCTGTGGCTGATCCCGCTCGCGGCGCTGGCGCGGCCGCGGTGGCGCGACTTCCTGATCTGGCAGGCCTGCGAGGTCGCGTACTTCACCGGCATCTGGATGTACCTCGCGTACACCTCGAGCGGTGACAAACACCATGGCCTGCCACCCGAGGGCTACCAGCTCGCGATCCTGGCGCACCTGCTGGGGACGCTGTACCTCTGCGCCGTGGTGGTGCGGGACGCCCTGCTGCCGGAGCGGGACCCCGTGCGGCGCGACGGCTCGGACGACCCGTCGGGCGGCGTGCTGGACGGGTCGCCCGACGTCTTCGTCCTCGGCCACCACCGGCAGGCCCGGCACGCGGCGCACTACGAGGGCACGTACGTGGAGTGGGGCGTCGCGCAGCGGGGCGGCTCGGCGTAGGGGGTTCCCTCAGGTCTCTCAAGACTCTCAGGTCCCTGACGTCAGCTGAGGTCAGCGGTCGACCACCCGGTCGACCTGCGTCGTGGTATGCCTCAGGTGGGCCACCAGCTCCTCGCCCACCTTCGGTTCCGCGGCGTCGACCGGCACGAACAGGAGGGAGACCTGCATGTGCGGGGGCTCAGCGAACCAGCGCTGCTTGCCCGCCCAGACGAAGGGCGAGAGGTTGCGGTTGACCGTCGCGAGGCCGGCGCGGGCCACGCCCTTGGCGCGGGGCATCACGCCGTGCAGGGCCTTCGGGGCTTCCAGGCCGACGCCGTGGGACGTGCCGCCGGCCACGACAACCAGGTAGCCGTCGGCGGCCGCCTTCTGCTGGCGGTAGCCGAACCGGTCCCCCTTCACGACGCGCGTGACGTCCAGGACGGCGCCGCGGTACTCGGTGGCTTCGTGGTCGCCGAGCCAGAGGCGGGTGCCGATCCGGGCCCGGAAGCGGGTCTGCGGGAACTGCTGCTGGAGGCGGGCGAGTTCATCGGCCCTGAGGTGGCTGACGAACATGGTGTGCAGCGGCAGGCGGGCGGCGCGGAGGCGGTCCATCCAGGTGATGACCTCTTCGACCGCGTCGGAGCCGTCGGTGCGGTCCAGCGGCAGGTGGATGGCGAAGCCTTCGAGCCGTACGTCCTCGATGGCCGCGTGCAGCATCGGCAGGTCCTGCTCGCTCACGCCGTGCCGCTTCATGCTGCTCATGACCTCGATGACGACGCGCGCCCCGACCAGGCCGTGGACGCCTTCGACGGAGCACACCGAGCGGATGACGCGGTCCGGCAGCGGGACGGGCTCCTCGCCGCGCCGGAAGGGTGTGAGGACGAGCACGTCGCCGCTGAAGTAGTCCTTCATCCGGGCGGCTTCGTACGTGGTCCCGACCGCGATGATGTCGGAGCCGAACCGGCTGACCTCCTCGGCCAGGCGCTCGTGGCCGAAGCCGTAGCCGTTGCCCTTGCAGACCGGGACGAGCCCGGGGAACTGCTGGATCACCTTCTGCTGATGCGCCCGCCAGCGTGCGGTGTCGACGTAGAGGGTGAGCGCCATGGCCGGTTCGGAACCTCTCTCGTGTCTGCGGTGTATAGGAGGTATGAAGCAGAGAACGTGGGGGCCGGGGACGCCGGCGGCGGAGGAGCCGCGGGTGCCGGCAGTGGGGTCAGCGGCGGGACATGTAGATGTCGAGCGCCTTGTGCAGCAGCTTGTTGAGCGGGAAATCCCACTCACCAAGGTATTCGGCCGCCTGTCCGCCGGTGCCGACCTTGAACTGAATCAGACCGAAGAGATGATCCGTCTCGTCGAGGGAGTCGCTGATGCCGCGCAGGTCGTAGACGGTGGCGCCGAGCGCGTAGGCGTCGCGCAGCATGCGCCACTGCATCGCGTTCGAGGGCCGGACCTCGCGCTTGTGGTTGGCGGAGGCGCCGTAGGAGTACCAGACGTGGCCGCCCACGATCAGCATGGTGGCGGCGGCGACGGCCTCGCCCTCGTGCGTGGCGAAGTAGAGCCGCATCCGGTTGGGGTCCTCGGCGTTGAGGGCCTTCCACATGCGCTGGAAGTAGCCGAGGGGGCGTGGCCGGAAATGGTCGCGCTCGGCGGTGATCTCGTACAGCCGCTGCCATTCGGGGAGGTCGTCGTAGCCGCCCTGGACGACCTCGACGCCCGCCTTCTCCGCCTTCTTGATGTTGCGGCGCCACAGCTGGTTGAAGCTCTTGTGGACGTCCTCGAGGGAGCGATTCTCCAGAGGCACCTGGAAAACGTACCGGGGTTGCACGTCGCCGAAGCCGGCGCCGCCGTCCTCGCCCTGCTGCCAGCCCATCCGACGCAGCCGGTCGGCGACCTCGAAGGCGCGCGGCTCGATGAAAGTGGCCTCCACATCGCGCAGTCGCTTCACATCCGGGCTCTGGATACCCGACTTGACCGCTGCGGCGTCCCACCGCCGGATGACCACCGGCGGGCCCATCTTCACGGAGAAGGCACCCTGCTGCTTGAGGTGCGTCAGCATCGGCTGGAGCCAGTCCTCGAGGTTCGGCGAGAACCAGTTGATGACCGGGCCTTCGGGGAGATACGCCAGATACCGCTTGATCTTGGGCAGCTGACGGTAGAGGACGAGGCCGGCACCGACGAGCTTGTCGGAGTTGTCGAACCAGCCGAGGCTTTCCGAGCGCCACTCCGCCTTGACGTCCGCCCATGCCGGAACCTGCATGTGGCTCGCCGCGGGCAGGCTCTGGATGTACGCCAGATGCTGCTCTCGGCTGATGGTCCTCAGGGTCAGGCTCATGCGGGGCGCTCCTCGGCAGGTGTGTCCCCAGGGTCGGGGCTCCGGCTCTCGCCGGGAAGCCTACTGCGCCAAGGACTGCGGCCTCCGGGGGACGGCTGCTCCGGTGGACGTCGCCCAGCACGGGCGCTGTCCCGTCCCCCGGGGCGACCCGACCCGGGTCCTGCCTGGAGCCCGCTTGGCCCGGCCGGCCTGCCTTGCCCGCCGGGCCTGGTCGACCCGGCCGACCCGGCCGACCCGGTCGACCCGCTATCCGAGCACGCTGCCGAAGAGACCGCCGTGGGCCATGCCCAAGTAGAAGCCGACCGCGGCCGCGCCGAGGCCGATGATCAGGAGGAAGCGCTCACCCGTGGTTGCCGAGATCATCTGGCCCCATGCGCCGGAGACGACCCCGACCAGACCGGTCCAGGAACTGATCAGGTGGAGGTTGTCGAACTGGGCGGTGATGAACGCGACCGCCCCGAGCACCAGCGTCGCCACGACGATGCTGTTCTCGACGGGGTGGGGCTTGCCATCACTGTTCAGAACGGACGTCAGGGCGGAGAGTGGGCCGTGGTGTTGACGAACTGGCTGCGCCATAGGGCACCTCCTGGCGAAGGGCGGCGCACTGTAGCGCCGCACACACCCGATGTGTACAGATTGCGGCCATCGGAGGCCGGATTTCAACCGGAAGGCTCGGTGCAGGTACTCTGTACGGTCTGCACCGGTGTCTGCCCAGGTCGGCGACGGTCCCCCACGCGGGAAGGACCGCGCTGTCAGTGGCAGCCGATACCGTTGCTACGCATCACGACCCTCCTGCCACGGAAAGACCGTGGCCGCTGAGTCCAGAGGAGGTGGGTTCCACATGCGTCACTACGAGGTGATGGTCATCCTCGACCCCGATCTCGAGGAGCGCGCTGTCTCCCCGCTGATCGAGAACTTCCTGTCCGTCGTCCGCGAGGGCAACGGCAAGGTGGAGAAGGTCGACACCTGGGGCCGTCGTCGTCTCTCGTACGAGATCAACAAGAAGCCCGAGGGCATCTACTCGGTCATCGACCTGCAGGCCGAGCCTGCGGTCGTCAAGGAGCTCGACCGTCAGATGAACCTGAACGAGTCGGTCCTCCGGACCAAGGTCCTCCGCCCCGACACCCGCTGAGCCCGAGCGCTCAGCACGAGTCGGGTTCGAGTAGCAAGCAGCCAGCAGCACACCCGCCGAGAGGTTCACCCATGGCAGGCGAGACCGTCATCACGGTCGTCGGCAATCTCGTCGACGACCCCGAGCTGCGCTTCACCCCGTCCGGTGCGGCGGTCGCGAAGTTCCGCGTCGCGTCCACTCCCCGCACCTTCGACCGCCAGACCAACGAGTGGAAGGACGGCGAGAGCCTCTTCCTCACGTGCTCGGTGTGGCGCCAGGCGGCGGAGAACGTCGCCGAGTCCCTTACCCGGGGCACCCGTGTGATCGTGCAGGGCCGCCTCAAGCAGCGGTCGTACGAGGACCGCGAGGGCGTCAAGCGCACGGTCTACGAGCTCGATGTCGACGAGGTCGGCGCCAGCCTGCGCAACGCCACGGCCAAGGTCACGAAGACCACCGGCCGGGGCGGGCAGGGCGGATTCGGCGGCGGTGGCGGTGGCGGCCAGGGTGGCGGCGGCTGGGGCGGTGGCCCCGGCGGCGGTCAGCAGGGCGGCGGGGCTCCCGCCGACGACCCCTGGGCGACCAGTGCACCGGCCGGCGGCCAGCAGGGCGGCGGCGGTGGCTGGGGCGGCGGCTCCGGCGGCTCCGGCGGCGGCTACTCGGACGAGCCGCCCTTCTAGACCGCGCCCGCGGTCCAGTGAGGGCGACCAGCACAAACTTCTTGATCACACTGGAGAGAGACAATGGCGAAGCCGCCTGCTCGCAAGCCCAAGAAGAAGGTTTGCGTGTTCTGCAAGGAGAAGATCTCCTACGTCGACTACAAGGACACGAACCTGCTGCGGAAGTTCATTTCCGACCGCGGCAAGATCCGTGCCCGCCGGGTCACCGGCAACTGCACCCAGCACCAGCGTGACGTCGCCACGGCCGTGAAGAACAGCCGTGAGATGGCGCTGCTGCCTTACACCTCGACGGTTCGCTAAGGGAGGATGACCGAATCATGAAGATCATCCTCACCAACGAGGTCTCCGGCCTCGGCACCGCGGGCGACGTCGTGGACGTCAAGGACGGCTACGCTCGCAACTACCTGATCCCGCGCGGTTTCGCGATCCGCTGGACCAGGGGTGGCGAGAAGGACGTCGAGCAGATCCGCCGCGGTCGCAAGATCCGCGAGATCGCCACCATCGAGCAGGCCAACGAGGTCAAGGCCCGGCTCGAGGCCGTGAAGGTCCGCCTGGCCACCCGCTCGGGTGACGCCGGCCGCCTCTTCGGCTCCGTCACGCCGGCCGACATCGCCTCGGCGATCAAGGCCGCGGGCGGTCCCGAGGTGGACAAGCGCCGCATCGAGGTCGGCACGCCGATCAAGACCCTGGGCTCGCACCAGGTGTCCGTGCGCCTGCACGCCGACGTCGCCGCCAAGGTCGGCGTCGAGGTCGTCGCGGCGTAATCCGCTGCGCTCGGCAGAGCGGTAGAGCGAGCCGGAGGGCCGCACCCCCAATGGGGGTGCGGCCCTCCGGGCGTGAGGAGCTGGGCGTGCTCGAGGCGGGAGAGAGCTGGGCGCCCTCCGGACGTGCGGAGTGGGCGTAAGACTCCCCCCGTCGTCTCCGCCTCAGGCGCGGACTGCGCCTGGGACGAGCCAGCGGCCCGAGCGGGTGCGGGCGGCGAGGGTGAGGAGGCGGATGACCATCATCAGGCCCATCACCCACCACAGGACCGTGAGACCTCCGCCCAAGCTCGGTACGGCGAGCGCCAGCGGGGCGAACCCGGCCAGTGTCACGAGCATCGCCCACGCGAGGTACGGGCCGTCGCCCGCGCCCATGAGCACGCCGTCGAGGACGAACACCACGCCGGACACGGGCTGGGTGACCGCGACGACCAGCAGCGCGGGGAGCAGCAGATCGTGCACTGCGGGGTCGCTGGTGAAGATGGGCAGGATCAGCGGCCGGGAGACCGCCACCAGCAGGCCCAGGACGACGCCCGCCCAGATGCCCCACTGCACCATGCGGCGGCAGGCGGCCCTGGCGCCCGCCACGTCCTCGGCGCCCAGGTAGCGTCCGATGATGGCCTGTCCTGCGATGGCGATGGCGTCCAGCGCGAAGGCCAGCAGCGACCAGAGGGTGAGGATGACCTGGTGGGCGGCCACATCGGCGTCGCCGAGTCGGGCCGCGACCGCGGTGGCGATCATCAGGATGGCGCGCAGCGAGAGCGTACGGATCAGGAGCGGAGCTCCGGCCTGGGCGCAGGCCCGGATGCCGGCGGCGTCGGGGCGCAGCGAGGCGCCGTGGCGCCTGGCGCCGCGCACGACGACGGTGAGGTAGGCCGCGGCCATGGCGCACTGGGCGATGACCGTGCCCCAGGCGGAACCGGCGATGCCGAGCCCGGCGCCGTAGACGAGACCGGCGTTGAGGGCGGCGTTCGCGGTGAATCCGCCGATGGCGACGTACAGCGGGGTGCGGGTGTCCTGCAGTCCGCGCAGCACACCGGTGGCGGCGAGGACCACGAGCATCGCCGGTATGCCGAGGGCGCTGATGCGCAGATACGTCACGGCGTACGGCGCCGCGGTGCCGGAGGCGCCGAAGAGATCGACGAGGGCCGGGGCGGTGGGCAGGGCCGCGGCGACGAGGGCGGCGCCGAGCAGGAGGGCGAGCCAGATCCCGTCCATGCCCTGCCGGATCGCGGCCCGGAGGTCGCCCGCGCCGACGCGGCGCGCGACTGCCGCCGTGGTGGCGTAGGCGAGGAAGACAAAGACGTTGACGGAAGTCAGCAGTAGGGCGGCGGCGATGCCGAGGCCGGCCAGCTGGGGGGTGCCGAGGTGGCCGACGATGGCGCTGTCGACCATGACGAAGAGCGGCTCCGCGACGAGGGCCCCGAAGGCGGGCAGGGCGAGGGAGATGATCTCGCGATCGTGGCGGCGGGCGCTGCGCTTCTCGGTCGCGGGAGCCTGGGTCATGGGCTCCAATGTAATCTTCCACAGGTAAGCGACACAACAGCATTCTGCTCCTTACTTCGCACAGCTTGTGATGATCTTGTGTGTGTCGTTTGTCGCGATCTTGAATCGCTTGGGGAAGTTTTTCTTCTGCACAGCCGGTGGACGGGAAAACCGCAGATCAGAGCCGTCGGCACGAGGTGATTGTGTGTTTGTCCACAGCGTCGTCCCCCGAGCCGTGCACAGGTTCGGTGAGCTTCTCCACAGGATGTGCTGCCTCGTCCACATGGCCTGTGGATAACCATCTTGGCTGACGGTGCGGCCCGCCCTACCGTGGTGCGGCGCCCGCCTCCCGTTCTGGCCTCATCGTGCCTTCCGGGGCCTGCCCGGACCTCTTGAGTTGACGTGCCGTAACCGGAGCCGGGCTGCCTTGTTTGTCAGAGGCGTGCCGTAAGAAAGAGGGCACGGCGAGCCGGGTGTGCGCCGGGTCCGGAAGGGCCCGCGTCGCGGACGGGAGGAGGTGCAGGGGTGAGCCAGCAGGAGATGGAGGACCCCTGGGCGGCGGACGCCGGTCCGAGCGACCGCCTCCCCGCGTCCCGGTCCCGCCGCGGCGGCGACGAGCGGGGCCGGTTCGGCGACCGCCACGACCGCGGCCCGGACGGCTGGTCGGGGGGCGGCGCAGGCGGCGCGTCAGGCTTCGAGCGGGTGCCGCCGCAGGACCTCGACGCCGAGCAGTCGGTGCTCGGCGGCATGCTGCTCTCCAAGGACGCCATCGCCGATGTGGTGGAGGTCCTCAAGGGCCATGACTTCTACCGCCCGGCGCACGAGACCATCTATCAGGCGATCCTCGACCTCTATGCCAAGGGCGAGCCCGCCGACCCGATCACCGTCGCCGCCGAGCTCACCAAGCAGGGCGAGATCGGGCGCGTCGGCGGCGCCTCGTATCTGCACACGCTGGTCCAGTCGGTCCCGACGGCCGCCAACGCCGAGTACTACGCGGAGATCGTCCACGAGCGGGCGGTGCTGCGCCGGCTCGTCGAGGCGGGCACCCGCATCACGCAGATGGGGTACGCGGCGGACGGCGACGTCGACGAGATCGTCAACAGCGCGCAGGCCGAGATCTACGCGGTCACCGAGCAGCGGACCAGCGAGGACTACCTCCCGCTCGGCGAGATCATGGAGGGCGCGCTCGACGAGATCGAGGCCATCGGTTCGCGCAGCGGCCAGATGTCGGGCGTACCGACGGGCTTCACCGACCTCGATTCGCTGACGAACGGGCTGCATCCGGGCCAGATGATCGTCATCGCGGCCCGCCCCGCGATGGGCAAGTCGACCCTGGCCCTGGACTTCGCCCGGTCCTGCTCGATCAAGAGCAATCTGCCCAGCGTGATCTTCTCGCTCGAAATGGGGCGCAACGAGATCGCGATGCGGCTGCTGTCCGCCGAAGCGCGCGTGGCGCTGCACCACATGCGGTCCGGCAGCATGACCGACGAGGACTGGACGCGGCTCGCCCGCCGTATGCCGGACGTGTCCGCCGCGCCGCTCTACATCGACGATTCGCCGAACCTGTCGATGATGGAGATCCGCGCCAAGTGCCGCCGCCTGAAGCAGCGCAACGATCTGCAGCTGGTGGTCATCGACTACCTCCAGCTCATGCAGTCCGGCAACTCCCGGCGGCCCGAGAGCCGTCAGCAGGAGGTCTCGGACATGTCCCGTAACCTCAAGTTGCTCGCCAAGGAGCTCGAGGTCCCGGTCATCGCGCTGTCGCAGCTGAACCGTGGTCCTGAGCAGCGGACGGACAAGAAGCCGATGGTGTCGGACCTGCGCGAGTCGGGTTCCATCGAGCAGGACGCCGACATGGTGATCCTGCTGCACCGGGAGGACGCGTACGAGAAGGAGTCCCCGCGCGCGGGCGAGGCGGACCTGATCGTGGCGAAGCACCGCAACGGCCCGACCGCGACGATCACCGTGGCCTTCCAGGGCCACTACTCCCGCTTCGTGGACATGGCCCAGACCTGAGGCCGCGGCATCTCCGGTGGTCCTCCGGGGCTCCTCCGCCGCTCGTCCGCCGCCGGCCGGTTCCGGTCGGGCTCAGGCGAAGTCGGTGCCGCGGCTGACCGGTTCCCACGTGAGGAGCTCGTCGCGTACGCGGTCGGCGTGGGCCTTGAGCGCGTCGACAGCGTCGTTGCCGAGGGGGAGCCGCAGGGGTGGCTGCTCCGCGTTCAGGGCGGTGAGGATGGCCGCCGCGGCTTTGGCGGGGTCCCCGGGCTGTGTGCCGTGCGAGGCGGAGAGGGTCGTACGGACCCGGCCGACGATGTCGTCGTACGCCGCCAGGGCCGCGGATTCGGTCAGCGCGCTGCCGGCGAAACTGGTCCGGAAGGAGCCTGGTTCGACGATCAGCACCCTGATCCCGAAGGGCTCGACCTCCTGGGCCAGGGCCTCGGACAGACCCTCCAGGGCGAACTTGGTCGCCGAGTAGGCGCCGACCCCGGCGAAGGAGTACTGACCGCCCATGCTGCTCATCTGGACGATGGCTCCCGAGCGCTGCTGCCGCATGTGCGGAAGGACCGCCCGGGTCAGTGCGGCGGGGCCGAAGAGGTGCACCTCCATGAGTGAGCGCAGTTCGCTGTCGGTGGTTTCCTCGACCGCGCCGACGTGTCCGCGCCCGGCGTTGTTGACCAGCACATCCACCCGCCCGTACCGGCGGACGACCTCCTCGACGACGGCGGAGATGCGCGCCGCGTCCGTGACGTCCAGGGCGAGGGCCTCCACCCGCCCGGGGTGTGCAGTGGCGAGGTCGACGAGAGGCTCGGCCCTGCGGGCCGTCACGACGACCGTGTCGCCCGCCGCCAGCGCCGCTTCGGCCAGGGCGCGGCCGAAACCGGACGACGCACCCGTGATCAACCAGACCCGCTGTTCCGTGCGTTCCGCTTGTTCCGTGTCTTCCGTGCGTTCCGTGCTCACTTCAGGACTCCCATCGGGCTGGACCGTACGGCACCACCGCGTGCCGGGCTGCCGTGTGATCCAGCGTCGTGGGCGGTCGGCCGGCAGGTTCCCTACATGCATGCATAACCGGTCGGCATGAAAGCCGACACCTGGCCGTCGCACTGCCGCACTGTGTCAGCATCACCGCCCCCAGGATTTCGGGTTCTGATGGCAGGTCAGTAACAAGCCGGGAAGCCTCAACTCGCCTACCAATAACGGACATGGCTACCCATCGGTAACTTGCGACTTGCGCCGACCCCCGCCGATCGTGCAAAGATCCTTCCGTCACCCGGAGCGAGTGTGTGATTCCGTACGGAAAGGCCCCCCTCTTGTTTGCTTCGTTCGCCATGCCTGCAGCTGTGCGCCTGCCGCGCACGGCGATGGCTCGGCGTGCGCTGCTCGTGGTCCTCTTCCTCGGGGGCCTGATGGGGCTGGCCATCCTCTTCGGCGGCAGTGCGCACGCCGCGGAGTCCGAGTCCGACGGCTCGTCGAGTGCCGGGCAGCTTCTCGAGCCCGCCGCCGAGATGCGGCAGCAGGCCAGGGAGCACTTCTCCGCGTCGGAGGCCCGGGCCGACGAGCGCCGTCACGCGGACGACGCGAACACGGACGCGAACACGGACGCGGACGCGGACAAGGACGAGGACCCGTCCGCCGAGCAGCGGCAGGCCATGAAGGACGCCGTCGCCGAGACGGTCCGGCCGATCACCGACCGGACGGAGCAGCTCGCCCACCCCGTACGTGACCTCGTCGAGGACACCACGGACGCCGCCGGTCTTCCCGTGGAGCTGCCCGAGGGCCTCCAGGGCGGCGACCAGCAGCTGCCGGGCACCGGTCGGCCCAGCCTTCCCGGTGGGCTGGCGTCCGGCAGCGACGGCGTCGCCGGAGCCGTCACCGCGGGCAGCCGTACCGACCTGGGCGACGCGTCCGCCGCCTCGTCGCACGACTGCGCGGGCTCGGCGGAGCAGGAGCAGCCCGGTGGTGCGGACGAGCACCGGAAGCAGCTCCCGGCGCAGCTTCCCACGCCCCCCGCCCCGAGCGGTTCGGCGTACCAGCACGCCGGAGACGGCAGCGGCCCCCGTGGCGGGGACGCGCACGCCGCCTCCCCGTCCGGCGCCCCGCGCTTCGGCCTCGCGGCCGGCGCGATCCGCGCGGCGAGCACGACGCCGACGCGCGACCGATCCTCCGAAATTCTCGAATTCCCGGGCTAGGGCAGGCCGTTCCCCCGCCATTGGACCTGCCGCGCGGGGGCGGAACAGGTCTGCCCAAACCCCGAAGCTCCTGAGTTCGAGTTCGAAGGAATCCCCCCATCATGCGTAAGAACTTCCGCCGTTCCATCCTCGTCGCCGCCACCGCGACCGGTATCTGGGCCCTGGGTACCGCCGCCGCCTCCGCGGCCGAGGTGCCCGACGCGCCGTCCACCGGCTCCGTCACCGACGCCGTGAAGAGCACCACGTCCGGCGTGACCGACAAGGCCGGCTCCGTGAAGAGCAAGCTGCCGTCCGGTGACGCCGACACCGTCAAGGACACGGTCCAGGGCACGGCCGGCAAGGTCACCGGCACCCTGAGCGGCGTGACCGGCAAGGCCAAGGACACGCTGGGCGACGCCAAGGACCGCCTCGGCGACGCGCCCGACGCGCCCGACGCGAAGAAGGCTGCCAAGAAGGCCGCGAACAAGGTCAGCAAGGAGGCCCGCAAGGCCAAGAGCAAGCTGCCCTCCGCCCCGTCGGCCCCGTCCGCGCCCTCTGCCCCGTCGGCCCCGTCCGCGCCCGCGGTCCCGTCCGCCCCCTCCGGCAAGCTGCCTTCCGCCCCGGCCAAGCCCTCCGCCCCTAACACCGGCGAACTGCTCAGCGCTCTCGCCGCCGCTGGCGCGCGTCCCGAGCAGCCGGCCACCACCGCGCAGGGCGCCGTGGCCACGGCCCGTCCGGTCGCTGAGGAGGTCGCGACCGAGGTGCTGCCCCCCGTCGCCCGGAAGGTCGTCGTGAAGGTTCTCCCGGTGGCCGAGCAGGCCATCGGCGGTGTCGGTGTCGTCGCGGGCAGCGCGAGCGGCCAGACGGCGCCGTTCGCGAAGAGTGTCGCCGCTGACGTGGCCCCGCTGGCGAAGGGTGTCGCGGCCGACGCGGCGCCGTTCGCGAAGGGTGTCGCCGCCGATGTGCAGATGTTCGGGCAGGGCGTCGCGGCCGACGCGAAGCCGTTCGCGCAGGGTGTCGTGGCCGATGTGAAGCCCTTCGCCCAGGGCACTGCGGCTGACGTGAAGCCGTTCGCCCAGACCCTGGTCATCACCGTCGCCGCCGACGCCCAGGGCGTTGCGGGCAACACCGTCACCGGCGTCAAGGGCCTGGCCCCCGCCGCCCCGGCCGGTCCGGTCGACCTGACCGACGCCGCCAACATCCCGGCCCTGCCCTCCTTCGGCGCTGCTCCGGCGGTTCCGGCCGCTCCTGCCGCTCCGGCTGTTCCTGCCGCTCCGGCTGCGCCCTCCTTCGGCTGGTTCACCGCCTGATCCTGAGTTCCCGTTCCGTACCTGATTCCGGCGGATCAGAGACGGCTGAGCTGTCAGCTCGGAGACGTCCGAGCTGACAGATCGGGAAGAGCACTGACGTACGGGCGGCCCCCTTTGGGGAGGGGGCCGCCCGTCGGCATGTGGTCAGAGGGCAGGGCGCCCCGGTAGAAGTGACCCCCATGAGCGAGTCGTTCGAAGATCTGCTGCCCGCCACCCGCCGGGCCCTGTACCACCGGATCGCCACCGCACAGGCCGACGGCCGCGCCCCCTCACTCGTAGGGGCGGTGGTACGGGAGGGGCGTGCAGCCTGGACCGGGGCGCGCGGCTTCGTCGACGGCCGGGAGCCGGACGGCGATACGCAGTACCGCATCGGCTCCATCACCAAGACCTTCACCGCCGTCCTGGTGCTCCGGCTGCGCGACGAGGGGCTGCTGGACCTCGCCGATCCGCTGGCGAAGCACCTCCCGGGCACCAGCACCGGCACCGGCAAGCGCATCCGCACCCGCACCCGCACGGGAACCGCCGCCGACCGAGGCGCCGACGAGGTGACGATCGCTCAGCTGCTGGCGCACACCGCCGGACTCGCCGCCGAGGCGCCGGGCCCCTGGTGGGAGCGCACCCCCGGAACCCTGCGCCCTGCCCTCTCCGATGTACTGGGCGAGCAGCCGTTGCGGCACCCCTCCGGCAGGATCCACCACTACTCCAACCCCGGCTATACGGTGCTCGGTTCCCTTGTCGAGGAGCTGCGCGGCGAGCCCTGGGAAGTGGTGCTGGGCCGGGAGGTGCTCGAGCCACTGGGCATGACGCGCACGTCGGCGCAGCCCCTGACCCCGTACGCGCACGGCTGGGCGGTGCATCCGTGGGCGGACGTCCTGTTGCCCGAACCGGCCGAGGATCTCGGGTTGATGGCGCCCTCCGGGCAGCTGTGGTCCACGGCCGCGGACCTCGCCCGCTGGGCGCGGTTCCTCGCCGAAGGCGACGAGCGGGTGCTGAGCGCCGAGACCGTGGCCGAGATGCGTACGCCCGCGGCGGCGCCCGGCAGCGACAGCTGGGACGCGGGATACGGCCTCGGGCTGCAGCTCGTACGCCGGGACGGCCGGACACTCGTCGGGCACACCGGCTCCCTGCCCGGTTTCCTCGCCACTCTGTGGGTGAGCGTCGAGGACGGACTGGCCGGGATCGCGCTGGCCAACACCACATCGGGACCTCTGATGAGCGGGCTCGCCGCCGATCTGGTACGGATCACCGCCGAGCGCGAGCCCCGCATCCCCGCGCCCTGGCAGCCGCTGTCCGAGGCCGATCAGGAGCTGCTGGCGTTGACCGGCCCCTGGTACTGGGGGCCCGCGCCCTTCGTGCTGCGCCTTGAGGCCGATCGGGCGCTGGAGCTGGTACCCCTGTCGGGCGCGGGCCGAGCCTCACGCTTCCGGGCCGAGGAAGACGGGACCTGGACCGGCCTCGACGGCTATTACGCGGGCGAGACGCTCCGCGTCGTGCGCAGCTCGGACGGCCGGGGCAGGGATCACGGAGTGGGCGCGGTGACCCATCTCGACCTGGGGTCCTTCGTGTTCACGCGCGAGCCGTACGACGCCGCGGCGCCGGTGCCGGGCGGTGTCGACCCGAAGGGTTGGCGGCCCGCGCCCGCGCGGCCTTCGTCGTGAATCGGTGACGCTCTGTTTCACGTGAAACAGAGCGTCACGATGAGAGCTCCCGCTCCAGGGGTGTGCGGAAGCGGGGAGTGATCCGGGCCGGGGCCGTCCAGTCGGAGAGACCGTCGCGGCATCGGTGGCGTGCAGGCCGACGACGGCGTCGGCCGCCTCCTCGGCGGTGGCGGCCCGGTGGGCGGGGACGAGGCGGTGCCGGGCGCCGAGCCTGGCGCGGCGCTCCTCGGTGCCGATCCGCCGCGGCGTGCCGCTCATCGCGTACCTCCGTCGTCCTCGCCGCGCTCGCCCCTCGTGTGCCGCCTGCGCTCACGGTACGGGGACCGGCCGACAGAGGCGGTCACAGCTTGAGCTTGAATCCGATGTGGGAGCCGGTGAAGCCGAGGCGCTCGTAGAAGCGGTGGGCGTCGCCGCGGGTGGCGTCGGAGGTGAGCTGCACCAACTGGCAGTCCTGGCGACGGGATTCCTCGACGGCCCACTCGATGAGCCGGGTTCCGAGGCCGTTGCCGCGCTCGTCGGCGTGGACGCGTACGGCCTCGATGACGGAGCGGGTGGAGCCGCGGTGGGACAGGCCCGGGATCAGGGTGAGTTGGAGCGTGCCGACGGGCCGTCCTTCGCGCTCCGCGACCACGAGCTTCTGGTTCGGGTCGGCGGCCAGCCGCTCGAATGCGCGGTGGTACGGGGCGAGGTCGCCGGGGGTCTCGCGCCGCGCGCCGAGCGGGTCGTCGGCCAGCATCGCCACGATGGCGGGTATGTCGCCCGGGACCGCCGGGCGGATCACGAGGTCGCTCATGCGGGCAGGTTACGCGGCTGCCTGACGGCTGCCGGACCTTCCTCGGCCCTACGCGGGTGTCGCCTCAACCGACGCGGACTCCGGCTCGGCTATGGGCCGTTGCTCGGATACGGAACGCTGCATACGGGCCGTCGCTCGGATACGGGCCCCCTGCTCGGATCCGGGCTGACGCTCCGATACGGACTGCTGCTCCTCCACGGGCTGTCCTCCGGCACGGGCTGTCCCTCCGGCGCGGGCTGTTCCTCCGGCGCGGGCTGCTGCGGCCGGGACCGGTGCCGCCGGGCCGATCGCCTCGACGGCCGCGACGAGGGCGCCAGCTCCGGCACCTTCGCTGTCTCGTCCAGCGCCTCGCGCAGCGCCGTTCGTTCGTCGGGCGGGCCGCCTCGAGCAGCTTCCGGCCCTCGGCGGTCACGTCGGTGTAGATGCCGCGCCGGTCGATAGGGCAGAGGTAGCGGGACAGCAGGCCGCGGTCCTCGAGCCGGTTGACCAGGCGAGTGGTCGCGCTCTGGCTGAGGACCACCGTGTCGGCGAGCCGGTTCATCCGCGGGTGGCCGCCCTCGCCGTCATGCTGCCCGCTCAGCACGTCCAGTACGGAGAACTCGCGGACGCTGAGGTCGTGCGCGGCCTGCAGGGCGCGCTCGATGTGCGCCTCGATCCTGCGCCCTCGTCTTCGCTACCGTCCCGCCGCTGCAGAAGCGGGTGCTGGACCAGGCGGCGGGCGCGCCGACTCTCGCCTCTGCCGTCATCATCGGCGCGTTCAACCTCGGCAACGCCCTGGCGGCCTGGCTCGGCGGAATGGTCATCGCGGCCGGGTTTCGGTTACACCGCCCCGAACTGGGTGGGCGCGGTGCTCGCCGCCTCGGCGCTCGCGCTCGCGATGCTGTCCGGGGTGCTGGAGCGCCGGACGGACGGGCGCGGCGGCCGCGTCGTGACGGGCGGGCTCGCGGCGTCGCAGCCCTCGGCGGACCGCGAGCCGACGGCCGCGACCCGCCGCTGGCCAGGCACCGAACCTGCTCGTGAGCGCACCGGGGCGCTCCGGCCCAAGGGCCGCGCATTGCCGGGCACCCCGGGAGTCCCGGTGCGGGCGGACCCGCCTACTCGGCCCAGGGGAGACGGCGGCGTTCCGCGCTTCCCGGGGTCGAGGCCGTACCCCCTGCGGCCATCGCGACCAGCGCCTCCGCCGCCTCCCCCTCCGTACGGAACCGCCGTTCCGCGCCCGCCGGGACGATCACCGTCTTCCCCGCCCCGACCGTCTCCGTCCGGCCGCCGACGGTCACCGTGAGCGAGCCCGAGAGCAGGGTCCACACCTGCTCACGGTCGATCTCGTGCACCGGTCCCTCCGCACCCGCAGCCATGCGGACCCGCCAGGTGCTCAGCTCGGCGCTCCCCTGGCTGGGCGCGGCGAGGCCGGTCATGGCGGCGGCCGGGGTGCGGGTGGTCCGGGCCTCGCTCTCGCTGATGACGTACATCCGGCGACCTCCTTCGTGAGTCAAGCGGCTTTACTCATCTTAGAGTAAAGCCACTTGACTCACGAGGTGTCAAGATTGCGGCGTGCGTCCAGACGATCGACTCGCCGGTGCCGAGCTGACCTACCTCCTCGGCATGGCCTTCCAGTTGCTGCTCGGCGAGTTCAACGGCCGGTTGGCAGAGGCCGGATACGGCGATCTGCGGCCCGTGCACGGCATGGCCTTCCAGGTTCTGCGCGATGGGGGCGCCACCAGTTCCGAACTGGCCGAGCGGCTCGGCGTGACCAAGCAGGCGGCGGGACAGATCGTCGACGACCTCGAACGGCGCGGCTACGTACGCCGCGAAGCGCATCCGGCGGGCGGCCGCCGGCGGCTCGTCGTCCTCACCGGCAAGGCCCACGAGCATCTGTCGGTCGCGGGCCGCACGCTGCACGCCCTGGAGGCCGAGCTCGCCGAGCACGTCGGGGAGCGCGATCTCACCGCGCTGCGCACCGAACTCGCCCGCGTCATCACGGAGTTGACGGACGGCGGTGCGCTTCCGCCGCTCCGCCCGCTCTGGTGAGGGCGGTTCCCGACGCAAACCGACGGTGTGTCAGCCTTTGCTAGCCGAGCGCCACCATCAGCGGTGCGAAGCGGCGGCGGTGGTCCCCGGGGAGGATCGAAGCTCCGTGGACCATCAGGGTGTTGGCCGTGACGGGGGTGACGCCGCGAGTGTCCAGCCAGCTCTCGAGCGCCGCGTGACGGGTGTCCACGTCCATCCGGACCTCCCCCTCCGTACGGACGGCAAGGTCGGCGATCAGCCGCTGGGCCGTGCCGGTGTTCTTGGCGACGACCGGGCCGATCACCGTGTTGTGCACATTGCGCCAGGCCGCGGCGAAGCCGGTGAGGCGGCCGCCCGGCCCCTCGGTGACGCGGACCTGTTCGACGAACGCGGGCAGCCGGGTGAGCAGGTGCATCCGGTCCGAGCCGAAGACCTCGGCGTCGAGCTCGAGGATGGCCGGGAGGTCCGCCGCCGTCGCGCGCCGGGTCGCTTGCGCCGCACTCGCGGGGACGGGTGGCTCGGGCCGGAAGCGTCCCGTACGCGTCGTCGAGCGGCTCACCGGTCTGAAGCCGAGCTGCTCGTACAGCGACCGGCCGGACTCGGTGGCGTAGATGAAGACCGGTGTTCCGGCCGCCTCCTCCAGCGCGTGGGTCACCAGGCGGCGGCCGAGACCGCGCCGCGCGTGCCGCTCGGCGACCAGCACCATGCTCACGCACGCCAGCTCGCGGCCGTAGCGGGTGAGGACGAAACAGCCGATCAGACCGTCGCCGTCCGGGTCGTCGATGCCATAGCCCGTACCGGCGGTGAGCAGCAGCCGCCACTTGCGGTTCTCGCGCGACCAGCCCCGGTCGGCGGAGAGGTCGAGGCAGCGGGGGAGGTCGGCGGGGGACAGACGGCGGATCGGTGCGGTCGTCAGCAGCGTCATGAAGTCAGGCTGTCCGACGCGGTCTTCGTCCGTCGACCGGATTTGCCAACGCCAGAGGAACGTGCGGTGTCGCGTGCGCGACGGCCGCGCCGGGTCAGCCCCCAGGGCTTGAGGACCGAGATCGCCGTGACGAAGACGTACGTCGCCGTGGCGACGGACGGTGCGATGACCAGGTCGGTGGCCACGGACCCGACCGCCTGACCGGACGCCACGGCGGCCGCCGCGTGGTCGATGCTCGAGCGCAGCGCGACGATCGAGGCGATGGTCGCGGCGAGCGTGAGCCAGAACTTGGTGCAGACCCAGCGGTGCCGGGCCAGGCCCCAGGGAGTGCCCAGCGACAGCACCAGCCCGCTGAACAGCGACAGCAGGCTGACCGGGACGATCAGCCAGTCACCGAAGATCTTCATCGAGCGGTACGCGGCCTCGGTGGTGGCCGGGTCCGGTGTCCTCACGGCCGTGATGCCGAGGACGAGGAGGGCCGCGGTCAGGCCGAGCCAGCCGACGGACGCGCTGACATGGACGACGAGGAAGGCCCGGCGGGCCGGGCGAGGAAGCTGCTGCATGACTCCCACGCTCGCGCGGGCGGCGCTCGACGTCGTCGCACAGCGGGAGTATCCGCGGGGCCTCCGCCCGTATGACGCGGACGGATCTGTGCCGCGCGCGGTCATGCGTACGGGGCCCGGGCGGTCGCAGCGGCCGTGGACCGTGCGCCTAGGCTCGCCGCATGGCGAGACTGCACCTGTTCGACCTGGACGGCACGCTGCTGTACGGATCGGCCGCGCCGGTCGAGATCTCCCGGCAGCTCGGCCTGGCCGGGGAGATCGCCGAGCTCGAGCGGGACTTCGCGTCCCGGAGGATCGATCCGCCGGAGTTCGCGCTCCGCGTCCGCGAGTTGTGGGCCGATCTCACCGAGGCGCATGTGACGGCCGCCTTCGAGGGGGCGCCGTGGCTTGCGGGCATCCGTGAGGTGTGGGCGGACATCCGGTCGGGCGGCGGCTATTGCGCGGTGATCTCGCTGTCCCCCGGCTTCTTCGTCGAGCGGCTGCTGGACTGGGGCGCGCACGCGGCGTACGGGTCGCGCTTTCCGGCGGTGCCCTTCCGCGAGCCGGTCGACCCCGCCGGCATTCTCTCCGCGGGCGCGAAAGTGACCATCGCGGACGAGCTGTGCCGGACGTTCGGAGTGAGCCGGGCGGATTGCGTGGCGTACGGCGACTCGATGTCGGACGCGGCGCTGTTCGGCGCGCTTCCGGTGTCGGTCGCGGTGAACGCGGATCACCACCTGAGCGGGCTCGCCTCGTATGCGTATACCGGGCGTGATCTCCGCGAGGCTTACGAACTGGTGCGTAACCGCAGGTAATTCATTACTCAACAGTTGCCAAGCGAATTCCTCGAAATGTGGGCGAGATCACGAGAAAACGCGGTGTATCCGTTAGTGCGCGAGATCGGGACTTGTGGTTTCAACCGGGCCCGGTATGGTCGAGTCCGGTTCGGCCGTGTAAGGCTGCCGACGAAGTCGTGGGGATGTGCCAGCTTAACGGGAACACGGCCGCCGTTACCCGGACTTCCGGCTATTTGTCCGAGGAAGGGACGGGAAGTGGCACGCTGCATGGCAGGGAAGTGCGGCCAATGTCACACCAGAGGGCGTTTGTCCGCTTCGTGTTGACTTGCTGGGGTTGGTGTGAGTCCTAAAGAATTCTGATCCGCAGCAGTGAATTACCGGCACATTCCGTCTTCGGAAGTGCCATGACAGGCCATGACCGACCGAATGACGACCGAAAGACGTTCGAGGCGAGGCAGACCATGGACGCTCCGACCACGACGCCGGCCGATAACGGTGGCTCCGGCGGGGACGGTGGGGACTGGGGCTGGTTCACCCCGACTGCGGGCCGGAAGCGCAGCGCTCCCGAAGGCGGGGACGGGAATCGGGATCAGAACCAGGACCAGGGGGACGACCGGATACCCAGCCGCCCGGTGAGCGCGATACGGCCGGTGGGCGGCCGCGGCTCAGAACGCCACCCGGCGCAGGAGCCGCCCGCGACGCGGGGCGGGGCCGCCACGCGGGACGCCGGCGACGAACACCAGCGCACGACCGACCGGAGCCCCCGCCAGGGAGGCGCCCCGGAACCCGGCGACGCGCCCCCGTCCCCGTACGTCGCGCACCACCCCGGGCCCGCCCCCCAGGGAGGTTCGCCGTCCGCGGACTCCGGCTCCCCTCATGCCCCGGGCGCCGGTGGGCCGGCCCCTGCCGGACCGCGCACCACGCCCCCCTACTTCGGCGCAGGCCAGGACACCGCCGCCCCCACCGGGCCGCGCGAGCACGGCCGCCCCGCCCCACCCGGCGACCAGCGGATCGCCCCCGCCTCCCCGTACTCGGGCAGCATGCCGGACTCCGGCACGCTCGGCGTCGGCACGGGCGGCTCCGCGGCGCGGTCCGCGCGTCCGGGCGGAGGGACCGGCCACGTCCCGGCGGCCCCGGCCGCGGAGGGATCGGGCGCCGGGTCCGCGTTCTTCGGTCCGGGGGCGGGAGCCCGCCCTGATGGTCCCGGAGCGCCGGGCCAGAGCGCCCCGGCCGCGAGTGGCCGCCCGGTGGCGGTGGACGATCGCCGGCCCACCGGTCCCGCGCCCGGGACGACGGGCCTGCCGACCGAGCACGCACCGGGGCCCGCCCGGGCCACCGACCCCGGCCACGGCGCGCCCGCCACCGCGCCCGGCGACCGCAGCGAGGCCGCCAGCAACACCGCAGCCGGTGCCGCATCCGCCGCCCCCGCCGGAGGCGAGCCCGCCTCGCCCGACGCGATCCTCATCCGCCGCACCATGGCCGAGATCGAGCCCATCGCCGACAAGGTCACCTCGTACTTCTACGCGATGCTCTTCGTCCGCCACCCCGACCTGCGGGCCCTCTTCCCCGCTGCCATGGACACCCAGCGGGATCGTCTCTTCAAGGCGCTGCTCACCGCTGCCAAGCATGTCGACGACGGCGAGACCCTCACTGCGTACCTCGCCAACCTCGGCCGCGGCCACCGGAAGTACGGCACCCGGCCCGAGCACTACCCCGCCGTCGGCGAGTGTCTCCTCGCGGCGCTCTCGCGGTACGCGTCCGAGAGCTGGGGCCCGGAGACCGAGGCCGCCTGGATCCGCGCGTACACCGCGATCTCGCAGATCATGATCGACGCGGCGGCCGCGGACGAGCTCCGCGCCCCCGCCTGGTGGGAGGCCGAGGTCGTCGCCCACGACCTGCGCACCTCCGACATAGCGATCATCACCGTGCGCCCCGACCAGCCGTACCCCTTCCGTGCGGGCCAGTACGCGACCCTGGAGACCCCCTGGTGGCCGCGCGTGTGGCGGCACTACTCCTTCTCCTCGGCGCCCCGCCCCGACGGCCTGCTCTCCTTCCACGTCAAGGCGGTTCCGGCCGGCTGGGTGTCCAACGCCCTCGTCCACCGCGCCCGCCCGGGCGACATCATCCGCCTCGGCCCGCCCGGCGGCTCGATGACCGTGGACCACAACACCGACAGCGGCCTGCTCTGCCTGGGCGGCGGCACCGGCATCGCGCCCATCAAGGCACTCGTCGAGGATGTCGCCGAGCACGGCCGCAAGCGGCCCGTCGACGTCTTCTACGGCGCCCGCAGCGACCACGACCTCTACGACATCGACACCATGCTGCGTCTCGAGCAGGCGCACTCCTGGCTCTCGGTCCGTCCGGTCGTCGCCGACGGCCCGACCCCGGCGGGCGGTCTGAGCGGCCCGCTCCCCGAGGCGGTCCGGCAGTACGGACCCTGGAACGCGTACGACGCGTACCTCTCCGGCCCGCCCGGCATGATCCGCAGCGGCGTCGACACCCTGGTCGGTATCGGCGTACCCTCCCACCGCATACGGCACGACTCCATCGAAGAACTGGTCGCGGCCGGGCCCGGCCAGGGTGTGTGAGAGGAAGACAGATGGGCCCCGAGCACAACCGGCAGCGGGAGCGGCGGGAGCGACCGGGGCATGAGGCGGTGTCGGTACGGTCGGCCGTGCGGCCGGGCAGCGACGGTGAGCACGCGATCCAGGAGCGCATGGGCACCGCGGAGCGCGCCGACCGGTTCTACGACGAGCAGGTCCTCGACCGGCTGAACGACCGGATGCGGGAGTTCGTCCGCCGCCAGGAGATGTTCTTCCTCGCCACCGCCGACCGGCACGGCGAGTGCGACAGCACCTTCCGTGCCGGTCCGCCCGGGTTCCTCCAGGTCCTGGACGACAAGACCCTCGCCTACCCCGAGTACCGGGGCAACGGCGTGCTCGCCAGCCTCGGCAACATCGAGGAGAACCCGCACCTCGGCATCCTCATGGTCGACTTCGTCCGGGACCGGATCGGCCTGCACGTCAACGGGCGCGCGCGGATCGTCCCCGACGCCGACATGCGCACTGCCCACGCCGGCCTGCCGGTCGACCCGGTGCCCGGCCGCCGCGCCCAGCTCTGGGTCGAGGTCACGGTCGAGGAGGCGTACATCCACTGCGCCAAGCACATCCCGCACCTGCAGAAGGTCCCGCCGCAGCAGCGTGGTCGCCGGGCCTGGGGCACGGACGACTACAAGCGCAAGGGTGGCGACTTCTTCGGCGCGGCTGCCGGGTCGGCCGAGCGCGCGCCGTACCAGCGCGAGGCGCCGGCGGCCGAGCAGGACGAGCGACGCGAGCAACGCGGGCTGGACGAGCTGCGCGACCCCGGCGGGCGGCGCGGGCGGCGCGGGCGGCACGAGCGACCGCAGGGCGATGCCTTCCGGGAGGCGGCGGAGCAGGTCCTGGCGGATGCGCGGCAGCGGCGCGAAGCGGGCCCGGAGGAACAGCCCTTCACTGGCTGGTTCGCCTAGGACCGAAGCGCCCCGGCCCAGTTCCGGCGCACCCCCTGTCCGGTACGACCCAGTTCCGGCACGCCCCCGGTCCGCCTCGGCTCAGCCGAGGTCCGGGGCGTGCATGGCGCATACGCCCTCGATGTTGCCGTCCAGGTAGTGCCGCAGGGACAGTGGTACGACCTCCACGGAGGCGATCCCCACCCGCGTGAAGGGGATGCGCACGATCTCGTACTCCCCGCTGGGCTCGTCCACCTCGGGCCCGTGCCGCCGCGAGGTGTCCATCGACTCGAGCCGGCAGACGAAGAAGTGCTGCACCTTCACCCCGGTCACGCCGCCGTCGCTGATGTGCTCGACGGTGTCGACGAAGACCGGCACGACATCGGTGATCTTCGCGCCGAGCTCCTCGTCCAACTCGCGGTGCAGTGCGTCGACGACGGTCGCGTCCTCCGGCTCGACGCCGCCGCCCGGCGTGATCCAGTACGGCGGGCGGCCCGGCTTGGTGCGCTTGATGAGGATCATCTCGTCGCCGTCGAGCAGGATGGCGCGAGCGGTGCGTTTGACCACGGGTCGAACGGTCATGGAGGAGATGTGGCCCGCGGCGGGCCGCCCGAAACCGTTCCGAGAGGAATCCGGAGGAAGTCGTTCCCCCATGGCGCCGCGCCCCGCGCCCTCGCGCCGGCGGTCACCAGTCCACCGCGGCGCGCAGCAGCCACTCGTGCGCCCGCGCGATGTGCGGCAGCGCGAGCGTCCCGGCCCGTACCGCCAGGAAGTACGTGCGCAGCGGCGGCACCGGCGGATCGAGGAGGGCGACGACCTCCCCGGTGTCCAGCGCGTCCTCGCACAGGTACCGGGGCAGTACGGCGAGCCCCGCCCCCGCCGCAGCGCAGGTCAGCACCGCGCGCAGGTCGGGGGCGACGACCGTCGCCGGGGCGGCCGGTTTGGCGTCGAACACCGTGGCCCAGTAGCGGGAGACCAGCGGCAGGCTCTCGTGCACCTCCACCACCGGCAGCTGCTCCAGCGCCTCAGCGCCCCGCACCTGGCAACCGCCCGCGGCGCCGATCCGCGCAGCCCACCGGGGCGAGGCGACCAGTACGTGCTCCTCGTCGCACAGCGGAGTCGAGGTGAGCAGGCCGCCGCGCGGACGGGCGGTGGCGATGACGAGATCGTGGTGCCCGGCCGCGAGCCCGTCGAGCGTCTCCTCCGCGCTCCCGAAGGAGGTCCGCAGCGCGAGCCCCTGGCCGATGAGCGGGGTGAGCGCGGGCAGCGCGCGTAAGGCGGTGAACTCGGGCGGGCCCGCCAGGTGGAGGGTGCGCCCGGCGGTACCCTCGTCGAGGCCCGCCTCGGTGATCTCCAGCAGCGCGTCGAGGTGCGGCGCGACCTTGTGGGCGAGCTCGTCCCCGATGGTGGTGGGGGTGACGCCACGCGCCCTGCGGAGGAACAGCGGGCGCCCCAGCTGCCGTTCCAGCGAACGTATCTGGCTGGTGACGGCCGGCTGGGAGAGGCCGAGGAGCGCGGCGGCGCGGGTGAAGGACCCTGCGCGGTGCACGGCGACGAACGTACGGAGCAGGGCCAGATCCATGCCCACCCCTCGTGCTCGACGGCGCCGTCTCAAACCGATGCCAACTATAAATTTGTCGATAGGTCTGTGTCGCCGGTGTGATTGGACACTGACGCAGAGTCAACTAGCCTTGATTTCACGGTTCGTTGCTCGCTGAACCGGGGCGGCTCGAGCCACGAGGGGGGAGGTTCGAGCCGCCCGACGACGCCTCCGCGGTGCTCCGCTGCGCCCCGCTCACTGGCCGGCAGCAGCCTCGTCCAGCGCACGCAACACGTCCGCCACCAGGTCCTCCGCGTCCTCGACGCCCACCGAGAAGCGGATGAACCCCTCCGGCACCGCGTCCCCGCCCCACCGCCCGCGCCGCTCGGCCGTGGACCGTACGCCGCCGAAACTCGTCGCGTCGTCCGCGAGCCGCAGCGCGGCCAGAAATCGCTCCGCGCGCTCCCGGTCCGGCAGCGTGAACGACACCACGCAGCCGAACCTGCCGCCCCGCATCTGCCGAGCCGCCACCGTGTGCGCGGGGTCGTCCGGCAGCCCGGGGTGGCGCAGTCCGGTCACCTCGGGGCGGCCGCGCAGCGCCCCGGCGAGGGCCAGGGCGTTCGCCGCCTGCCGGTCGACCCGGAGCTGCAGCGTGGCCAGTGAGCGGTGCGCGAGCCAGGCCTCCATCGGGCCGAGAATCGCACCCGCCGTCCTGCGCCACAGCCGTACGTCCGCCGCGAGCTCGCGGTCGCGGCAGCTGACGTAGCCGAGGAGCAGATCGCCGTGGCCGGTCAGAGCCTTGGTGCCGCTGGCCACCGAGAAGTCCGCGCCGAGCTCGAGCGGGCGCTGGCCGAGCGGGGTCGCGAGCGTGTTGTCGACGGCGACCAGGGCGCCCGCCTCATGGGCGGCGTCCGCGAGCCGCCGGATGTCGCACACGTCCAGGCCGGGGTTGGACGGCGACTCGATCCACAGCAGCTTCGCGCCGTCCAGGTGCTTGATCTGCGCGTCGCCCGCGGTCGGCGCCGTGCGCACCTCGACCCCGTACGCCTCGAGCCGCTCGCGCACCAGCGGCAGCGCCTGGTAGCCGTCGTCCGGGAGCACCACGGCATCGCCGGTCCGCGCCTGGGACAGCAGCACGGCGGAGACCGCGCCCATGCCGGAGGGGAAAACGGAAGTCTGCACGTCGTCCGCGCCCGGCGCCTCCAGTTCGCCGATGGCCCGCTCGAGCCCGGTCCAGGTGGGGTTGGAGTCGCGGCCGTAGGTGTACGGGCCGATGGGCTCGCCCGGCAGGTGGTAGTGCGCGGCGAAGACCGGGCCCGGCATGGCCGGCTCGTACGCCGCCGGCTCCGGCAGGCCGGCCCGTACGACGCGGGTTCCGTCACCGGTCATGTGCGGCCTCCTGGCTGTCTTCGAGCGTGGTGCGCACCGCGTCGAGCAGGGCTTCCGCGGCGGGCTCGATCAGGGCGAGGCAGTGCTCGAAGCCGTCCGCGTCCCCGTCATAGGGATCGGGAACGTCCGGGACGTCGCCCGTGCCGCGGACGTAGGAGAGGAGCAGCCGCACCTTCGCGGCGTCCTCCGGGGCGGGGGCGAGCCGCCGCAGCTCCCGGACATGGCCACGGTCCAGGGCGATGACCAGGTCGCGCTCCGCGAACCACTCCGCCCGGAACTGCCGTGCGATGTGTTCCGCCTCGTAGTCGTTCGCGGCCAGGACGGCGACGGCCCGCGTATCCGCGCTCTCGCCCGCGAACCAGCCGCCGATGCCGGCGCTGTCCACCTCGACCCGCCCGTCGAGCCCGGCCTCCGCCACGCGCGCGCGGAAGACGGCCGCGGCCATGGGCGAGCGGCAGATGTTCCCGGTGCACACGAAGCACACCCGGTACGGGGGACGGGACGACGAGCTCATGGGCCCATCATCCGTCACCCGTGGTCAGTCCTTGTCGTCGGGCAGCGCCACGTGCAGCGCCCAGGACACGATCGAGACGATCAGTCCGCCGAGCACGGCCGTCCAGAAGCCGTCCACCTGGAAGGAGAGATCGAACTCGCCCGCGAGCCAGGAGGTGAGCAGCAGCATCAGCGCGTTGACCACCAGCGTGATCAGACCGAGCGTGAGGATGAAGAGCGGCAGGGTCAGCAGCTTGACCACCGGCTTCACCACGAAGTTCACCAGGCCGAAAAGCAGCGCCACGAGTATGAGCGTGAGGACCTTGCGGCCGGTGTTCTCGCCCGTGAGCGTGATGTCCTGGAGCAGCCAGATGGCCACGGCCAGGGCTCCCGCATTGGCGATCGTCTTGACTACGAAGTGCTTCATGGTGAGATCGTCGCAGAACTGATCGGCTGAGCTTAAGGGTGGGGACGGGAATGAAAGCGTTCCGGCTGGATGAACTCGAGGCGGAGCGCGCCGCCAACGAGGGGGCGTATCTGCAGTTCCTGCGCGAACGGAACATGTCGGTCGGGCTGTACGCGCTGGAGGCCGGGACCGTCGACCCGCAGCAGCCGCACCGGCAGGACGAGGTCTACTTCGTGGTCAGCGGCCGCGCCTCGATCACGGTCGGGACGGAGACCACGCAGGTCGGACGGGGCAGCGTGGTGTACGTGCCCGCCGGCGTGCCCCACAAGTTCCACCACATCAGCGAGGACCTGAGGGTCCTGGTCGTCTTCTCTCCCCCGGAAAGCTGACCCGGGGCTCCGCGCATCCCTAGGGGAACGCTCAGGGAAGGACGGGGGCCGCGGGCCGTCCGTACGGCACCCTGCCGCGCCTAGCATCGAAGACACCGGCTCCCGGAAAGACCGGGAGCGACAAGCGGAAGCAGGGACGAACGTGGCTGTCAAGGAGATCTTCGCGGGCCTGCCGTGGTGGGTGAAGTGGGTCGCGGTGCCGTTGCTCGCGATCATCGTCTTCGGCGGCCTGATCATGAGCGTGGTCGGCTTCGTCATCGGGCTGCTCTTCAAGCTTCTGGTGTTCGTCGCCCTCGTCGCCGGACTGATCTACGTGGTCCGGAAGTTCACTTCCTCCTCCTCCCGCGGCGACTGGTAGGCCGGGGGCGGACACCCGCCCCCGGCACCGGCCGGTCCGCCGAGACGACCAGCGCGGCCAGGCCCGTGGTCACCGGCACCGACGCGACCAGACCGATGCTGCCGACCAGGGTCCGTACGATCTCCTCCGCGACGACCTCGCTGCCCGCGACTGTGCCCACGTCGCTGCGCGCGATCGAGAACAGCAGCAGCAGCGGCAGCGAGGCACCCGCGTACGCGAGGACGAGCGTGTTGACCACCGAGGCGATATGGTCCCGGCCGATCCGCAGGCCCGCCCGGTAGAGCTGACGGGCCGTCATCGTCTCGTCGGCCTGTTTGAGTTCCCACACCACAGAGGTCTGGGTGACCGTCACATCGTCCAGCACACCCAGCGACCCGATGACGACCCCCGCGAGCAGCAGACCGCTCAGATCGATCTCCGGATAGAGGCCGTGGATCAGCCCGGTCTCGTCCGAGGTGTTGCCCGTCAGCTCCGCCCAGCCGATGAACAGCGAGCCCAGCAGCCCGATCAGCAGGAGCGAGATCAGCGTGCCGAGAGCTGCCACGGACGTACGGGCGCTGAGACCGTGACACATATACAGCGCGATCAGCATGATGGCGCTGCTTCCGACCACCGCCACGATCAGCGGATTCGAGCCGTGCAGGATCGCCGGGAGGATGAAGAACGACAGCACGGCGAAGCTCAGGGCGAGCGCGATGAGCGCCATCAGCCCGCGCAAGCGGCCGACGACCACCACGGCCAGGGCGAAGATCGCCGCGAGCAGCGTCATGGGGAACCCGCGGTCCACATCGGTGACCGAGTACTGCAGCTCGCGCGGGGCGTCCGGGGCGTACGCCACCACGACGCCCTGCCCGGTGTCCAGCTGCCGGGGCGCGTCGGGCTGGATGACCTCCTCGAAGGTCCGGCCCTTGTCCTTCCCCGACGTCACCTCGATCGTGGCCCGCTTACAGGTGCCGCCGGCCTGCTCCTGGCCCTCGCCCGGCGCCGGCCGGCCCGAGCCATCGGCGGACGGCTGCTGCGGCTGGACGTTTACGTCCGCGCAGTTCACCTCCTCCACCTTCACGACCCTGCCGGACTCGGTCTGCCGGTCGAAGCCGACTCCGGTCCGCTCGTGCTCCGGGACACCGCCGGGCCAGAGCACGACCAGACCGACGACGACGGCCGCGGCGAACGGGATCAGCACCGCGGCGATGACCTTGCGGAGATGGGCCGATACGGGCGCGGCGGCCCCGTGGCTGTGGGTGTGCGGGAGGGGCTCGTGGCGGTGCTCGGGGCGGGGCTCGGGCGTAGGGGTCACCGCCCGATCATCGCAAAACGGTACGGGGCACGGGCCCGGCAGGCCGGATCCGTCCCGGCTCCGCTCTGCCGGACCCCCTTTTCACGCCCCCGAACGACCCGTTACCGTGGTGGCGTTTTGCACACGCGGGAGCTCGGAGCACCGGGCTGAGAGGGCGCTGACCTCCGTACGGGACATCTGGCCAAGGCCAGGAACCGGCTGCGGAAGCCGCTGCGTCGACCGCCGAACCTGTTACCGGGTAATGCCGGCGTAGGGAGTAGGTCTCATGACCCTTCAGGATGCACACACGCCTGCCACCAGCGAGTCGGGCGAGAGCTCGGGCGAAAGCTCGCGCGAGGTCGGCTGGCACAAGGACTACGTGACCGGCTCGCGCCCCGACTTGAGGGTCCCGGTGCGGCGAGTGCACCTCACCAACGGGCAGGAGGTCACGCTCTACGACACCTCCGGCCCGTACACCGACCCCACCGTCGAGACCGACGTCCGCCGCGGCCTCGCCCCGGTCCGCGAGAACTGGATCATCGCGCGCGGCGACACCGAGGAGTACGCCGGGCGCCAGGTGCGCCCGGAGGACGACGGCATCAAGCACACCGCGCCGCGCGGGGGCCTGCTCCGGAGCGGAGCGACTGATCTGCGCGGTCTGGACGCGGTCTTCCCCGGTCGGCCGCGCCGGCCGCGGCGCGGGCGCGACGGGGCCGCCGTCACCCAGCTCGCGTACGCCCGCCGCGGTGAGATCACGGCGGAGATGGAGTACGTCGCGCTCCGCGAGAACGTCTCGCCCGAAGTCGTCCGCGAGGAGATCGCGGCGGGCCGCGCGGTGCTGCCCGCGAACGTCAACCACCCCGAGACCGAGCCGATGATCATCGGCAAGCGGTTCCTGGTGAAGGTCAACGCCAACATCGGCAACTCCGCGGTCACGTCCTCGATCGAGGAGGAGGTGGAGAAGATGACCTGGGCGACCCGCTGGGGCGCCGACACGGTCATGGACCTCTCCACCGGACGCAACATCCACACCACCCGCGAGTGGGTGCTGCGCAACTCCCCCGTCCCCATCGGCACCGTGCCCCTCTACCAGGCACTCGAAAAGGTCGACGGCAGGGCCGAGGAGCTGACCTGGGACATCTACAAGGACACCGTCATCGAACAGGCCGAGCAGGGCGTCGACTACATGACGGTCCACGCGGGCGTGCTGCTGCGCTACGTACCCCTGACGGCCCGTCGCAAGACCGGCATCGTCTCGCGCGGCGGCTCGATCATGGCGGCGTGGTGCCTGGCCCACCACAAGGAGTCGTTCCTCTACGACAACTTCGAGGAGCTCTGCGACATCCTCGCCACCTACGACGTCACGTTCTCCCTGGGCGACGGTCTGCGTCCGGGCTCGATCGCGGACGCCAACGACGAGGCGCAGTTCGCGGAGCTGCGCACGCTCGGCGAGCTGAACCGGATCGCCAAGTCCCACGGCGTCCAGACGATGATCGAGGGCCCGGGCCACGTCCCGATGCACAAGATCAAGGAGAACGTCGACCTCCAGCAGGAGATCTGCGAGGAGGCCCCCTTCTACACACTGGGGCCGCTGGCGACGGACGTCGCGCCCGCGTACGACCACATCACCTCCGGCATCGGCGCGGCGATGATCGCCTGGTGGGGCACGGCGATGCTCTGCTACGTCACGCCGAAGGAGCACCTGGGCCTGCCGGACCGTGACGACGTGAAGACGGGTGTCATCACGTACAAGATCGCGGCGCATGCGGCGGATCTGGCGAAGGGCCACCCGGGCGCGCAGGAGTGGGACGACGCCCTCTCCGACGCGCGCTTCGAGTTCCGCTGGGAGGACCAGTTCAACCTGGCCCTCGACCCGGACACGGCCCGCTCCTTCCACGACGAGACCCTTCCGGCCGAGCCCGCGAAGACCGCGCACTTCTGCTCGATGTGCGGTCCGAAGTTCTGCAGCATGAAAATTAGCAGAAGCATCACAGAGCAGTTCGCCCCCGACGTGGCCGGATCGGCTACGAATGAGGAGGTCGAGGCAGGGATGCTGGAGAAGTCCAAGGAGTTCGCGGAGGCGGGCAACCGCATCTACTTGCCGCTGGCTGACTGACTCGCCTTGAGCGCTGAGAGAGGCCCTGGCTTGCGTCGGGCCTCTCTCAGACTGGTGGATCAGTCGCTAGCACTTCGGGGCCTGGACCACTTGTGCGGCTGCTCATTGAACGGCCAGGCGTGCGCCCGGCGGGATCATGGTGCGTCGTCCCCGGTCGGGACTACCCGGAGGTCCCTGCCTCCGCTGTCCGAGACGGTACGGCGGTGGGTCTTCTCGCCGTCCCACCAGGTGATCGTGGCCCGCCAGCGGCAGTCGTGGCGCTGGGTGCGGCCGACCAGGAAGAGCGAGTAGAAATCGCCCGCCGCGACAGTGTGGGGCAGGCTGAGCGACTGGCCCATGTCCTTCTCCAGCTGCCGGGCCTCCTTCTGCTGCGGGCTGTGCAGCAGATACGCGGCGGGGACGGGGCGGTTCAACGGTAGCGTGTCCAGGTCGACCACCAGGTACGCGGGCTCCTCGGGCCCGGCCCCGCAGCCGGGCGGACCGGTAACCGTGCCCGGCGCGGGCTTCTCGCGGCGCGTCACAGTGACAGAGATGTCCCGGATCTCGACGGACGAACCAGCGTTGCCGTGCACACTGACGGCTGCCTCCAGCGCGCCCGCATGGGCGATCCGTCCCTCCCGCCGCCAGGTCGCCAGCTGCTCGGGGGACGCACCGCTCACGCTGGGGCGCAGCGCGGCGGCGGTCTCGGGGACGTACCAACGGTTCAGGCAGGTATGGTCGTTGGGCTCGACCAGCAGCGTGGCCGGGTCGGCGGGAAAGAGCGCCTGCCGTGCCGATACGGCGGTGGGGACGGCAAAGGCGAGTGCAGCGACGACCGCGCTCCATAGGCCGAGCTTGTTGGCGGTGGAGAGGGCACGGTAGCGGCGGCCCGCACGTCGCAGGCGGTTGTCGATCGGGACTGCGGGGGCTGGCGGCATCCGGTCCGGGGTGGACGCCGGACCCTGTGCAGGGGGCGGTGATGGGGTTCCGCCGCCCGTGTCGCCCCGTTGCGGATCCCCCGCACGACCTGCCATGGAACGCCCTCCCCGGTTGACGGTCCCAGGACCCCGCCTGCTCGGATGGCCCCTTGCATGCCGCACAGTCTACGAACCGTCGGTCATCCGACTGCCCTGCTCTGCACCGGCGTTGGCTGCTGGTCAGCCAGCCACGCCGGGCACCCGGTGCACCGCCGGTGATCCGAACGAAACGGCCTAAGTGAGAGCTGACTGGGCCGCGTCCCAGACAAGATGCCACGGGTAGGCCTCCGGTCGGCCCTTGCCTGGCTCGTTGGGTACGAATCCGCCCTCTCCGTACAGCACGTGCACGCCCATTGCCCGTAGGGTCGCAATGCTCGTCTCGAACTGTGTGTGCTGGACGTAGGCGGCGTTGACGCACGGCATCGTCACCATAGGGATTCCTTTGCCGATGCCCTCGGCCAGGAACCCGACGATGAACTTCTCAGTGATCCCCAGCGCCCACTGATTGATCGTGTTGAAGGTGGCGGGTGCCACAACGGCGACATCTGCGGGGGGCCAGACGTCCGGCTCTTGAGGGAGCTTGTACTGACTGCGCACGGGGTGTCCGGTCAGGTCCTCCAAGGCGGGCAGTTGATCGTCAAGCCAGCGCGCAGCCGTGGGAGTGAGCCCTAGGCAGACATCCCAGCCCGCGGCGTGGGCGCGTTCGATGACGTTCCCGATGTTGAGCACCGGTGGGGCGGCACTGCCCAGCAGATACAGGACGCGATTCGCGGTCATGGCCGCAGTCCACCCTGCTGGGGCTGCTGCCCGCAACTGGGCTCGGCATCGGGCAGATCGTCGTTCGTCGTTCTCGGTATCGGCCCACCGGGTAGCGTTTCGGTGAGGGAGTGACGGAACGGAGCGATGGATGCCCTTCCCCGGGGATGATCACACGGGCGCCCGGATCGCACATCATCGGAAGCGAGCCGGTCTGACGCAGCGCGGGTTGGCTCAAAAGATCCCTTATTCCTACAGCCTGCTCACGCAGGTTGAGTCCGGACACAAGCCGGCCAGCCCGGACCTGGTGGCCACCGTCGCGCAAGCGCTCTGCATCGATGTCACCGCGCTGACGGGTCAGCCGTATGTGACGGAGCTCCAGCAGGATCGATTGGCAGAGTTGATACGGCCGATCCGTGAGGCTCTTGATCTCTATGACCTGGGCGCCGATCCGCAGATTTCCCCTCGTCCGGCTCCCCAACTCGTCGCTGCCGCCCAGCGTCTGTGCCAACAGGTCCGGGCTACGAAGCTCCACGACGCTGCTCGCGATCTTCCAGGCACGATGGCTGAGATCACCACAGCCGCGCATCGCACGCCGTCGTCCGAGCTGTGGGCGGCGCTGTCGAGTACGTACCGCACGGCACACGACGTGGCCGTGAAGCTCGGGTACTACGACCTGTCGACGGTGGCGCTGGACCGTATGGACTGGGCGGCATCGCGCGCCTCCGATCCGCTGTTGTCGGCGGTGCGCCAGTACATGCGCGCGCTCGTCTATTTCCGGGAAGGCGAATACACGATCGGGCAACGACTCATCTCCTCCGGGCAGGGGCTGTTGGAGCAGTCACCGCAGACGAGGGAGAGGCATGCCGTAACGGGACAGCTCCACCTCGGGGCCTCCATCATCGCCGCCCGCGCACGCGACCAGGACGCCGTGACGACGCATCTCACTGAGGCGCGGTCTTACGCTGATCGCGTTGGTGAGGCGACGGATGTGCATTGGCTGTCCTTCGGGCCGACCAACGTGGCAGTACATGCCGTGTCCGCCAACGTCGAAATGCGGCAATACGGCGAAGCGTTGCGGCACGCAGCAGACGTGCGGATCCCGAAGGACTGGGCACTATCCCGTGCCGCCCACTTCCACATCGATCAGGCGCGCGCTCAGATGGAAGCGGGGCGATCCGAAGCGGCCTTGAAGTCCATCGTGACTGCACGCAGGTTGGCGCCGCAGCAGACCCGGTATCACTCGGGCGCTCGCGAAACGATCAGAGGTCTCGTCCACCTGTCCCGACGTACGCCGGACACTCTTGATCATCTGGCCGCCTGGGTAGGGCTGTAGCCCCTTTCACCACTCGCCCCTGGCTTTCACTCAAGTGTGAAAGTCGGGGGCTTGCCACGTCGTCAGCATGAATTACACAGCCGGTTCGCCGACAACGGGACCTGAGGTAGACGACGTGAGAAGCAACGTTGGACATGTTGATCGCTCATCCACAGCGCGAGCGCTTCAGCTGCGCCGGGTGGAGACGGACAGTGCAGCAGTGATCCGGCGTTGGTCTCGTCACCCTCGCTCTGTTGGTCTGGCGCGGGCCCAGCTGCGTGAAGCACTGACCGGTTGGGGCCTGACCGAGATCGAGGACGTGGCCCTCGTGGCTGTCTCAGAGCTGGTGACCAACGCCGTACAGCATGCCCACGTGTCCCCCGGGGTGAGATCGAGACCCGCTACCTGCGCGAAGGCGACGGCGTCCGCATTGAGGTCCATGACGCGGCCGACATGTGGCCCGAGAAGCAGGCGCCTGACGCAGATGCGGAGCACGGGCGGGGCCTGGCGCTGGTGGCAGCTCTGGCGAGCCGCTGGGGCGTGAATGAGCGGGTCGGGGTCGGCAAGTCGGTGTGGGCCGTGTTGACGACGAGTAGTGGAGATGGTGATTGAGATGGCTCGTGATCGGGGTCGTGCACGCGCGCTGGGCGTGCGGAGGGGCGATCACGTGAGCGTGCGGGGCCAGTGGCGTGAAGTGAAGGCGGTTCGGTCGGACCGGCGCGCTTCGGACGGTCCTGCGGTGGTGCTGGTCTTCAAGTCTGGGCCCGCACTGCGGGTGAAAGCGGCGGATGCCCTGACCGTAGATCGCGGTGGACGGCGGGGTCGTCGGGGGGCCCGGTGATGGCGGGGAGGTCAGTGATCAGGTTCGCTGACTGGTCGCTGAGTGCGGACCTGTCGGGCAGTGGGCCGATCTTTGAGTCGGAGTGCACGACGTGTGGTGAGTCGTCGGGGGCGGCCGATGGGAAGGAAGGCCCCGAGACCTGGTGTCTGCGGCATGCGGGCAGTACGGGGCATACGGGCTTCCGAGGCATCACCACCTCGTTCTTTCGCGCCGAGATGGTGAGTGTCCAATGAGCGGCGGCGAGAGGCTTTGGGTTGCGGGCCGGTATGGGCTCAGTGGTGCGCGGGCGTTGTCGCTGCTGGAGGCGCACGGGGTGCAGGTACGGCTGCACGACGTCGCAGTTACTGACATTGAATGCGTGATGTCGTCATGGTGGGGCGGGGACGAGGCCGGTGCCGGTGAGGCAGCCGTCGAGAACGTCGCTGCGGTACTGAAGCTGGCGTAAGCCCCGCCGGACGGCGGCAATCAGCTCTTCGGGATCGGCGAAAGCACGGTTGGCCAGGGTGGTGCGGCGCAGGATGGACCAGATCCCTTCCACGGGGTTCAGGTCGGGCGCGTAGGACGGCAGCTGGTAGACCGTGAGCCACTCCCG